>NZ_JAMXAX010000309.1 GCF_023913775.1 Acidovorax facilis | reverse complement strand
ACCGCCGCGCTGCTCCACGCGCAGCAGGCGGGTGTTGGGGGTGCCCAGCAGTGACTGGGTGTAGATGAGCCCCACGCCGGGCAGCTGGTAGCGCTGCACGGGCTGCACGGTGTGGGCCAGCGGGGGGTTGGTGGCGGGCAGCTCGCGGCGCTGGGCCACGTCGTGTGCGGCGGTTTGCAGGGCGCTTTGCGCCAGCAGGCTGGCATAGACGGGCACGGCGGCGATGGCCAGGCCGGTGATGCCCAGCACCAGGCTTTCAGCGCGCGAGAGTGCGGGCCGCACCCAGCGCCCGGCCAGCACATGGCCGCCAAACCACACCACGGGGCCCAGGGTGTAGAGCGTTAGCACAAACACGCCCAGCGCAGCGGGCCCGCCCACGGCGCGCGCAGGCAGCAGCACGGCCGCCACCGCCAGCAGCGCGGCCAGCACCGACACCAGGCGCACCGCCAGCCAGCTGCCCACGCGGCGGCTGGGCTTGAAGTAGCGGCTCTCCAGCCACAGCAGAGCTACCACCACGGCCAGCAGCGCGGCGGCCATGCGCCACCAGGCCTGCTGCTCGGCGGCGGGCATGCGGGCGAAGGTATCCAGCATCTGGGGCCAGTCCATGGGCGTTTCCTTTTAGAGCGACTCACAAAACTCTTCTGGCGTCGTTGCCGCGTCTTGTCGTACCAGGCGCACTGCCTGCGACGCAGCGCCTAGCCAGAGCCGCTTCGCTGAGCTTTGTTAGCCGCTCTGAATGCGGGTGGTAGGTGGGCTTGGGCTTTGGCGCTTTGGCGCCTCAGCGCCATTTGCTTCTATTTTTATAGCCATCAGTGCTTATCCTTCAAGCGGTAGAGGCCAATTTGAGGCTCTTCTAGCGAATGCTAGTGACGTCTTGATTCCCCATGGCCGCACCCAGCACCAGGGCGGGTTGTGGACCCATCGGGCCTGATCGGTCTAACAACCTGAACCACCCCAGGTACGAATCGAGGTA
>NZ_JAMXAX010000308.1 GCF_023913775.1 Acidovorax facilis | reverse complement strand
ATAAGGGGTATCTATTTAGCTCCAGCAGCCCCGTTGATACTGTGATTTCATCCAGCAATAGTATCCGATTGCCTCTCCCCGGTGTTCTTGCTCACGACATCCCCATACGTCACTGGCGGCGTGACCACCGCTTGCTGCAGCAAGCGGTAAAACAGCATCCCGCGTGAGCTGGATGTGCGCCGGTTGAAACGGAACACGAATTCATCGAGATAGGCGTCCAGGTGGTCTGGCTGTACAGAGCCATGATGTGTTCCCAGCACCCAGCGCTGTACCAGTGAGGCGACCCGGTGCACTCCCGCCATGGAGACATGGGCAGGTACGCCTGAGCCGAGCATGACGGTGCGCTGGTGGGTGTAACCCAGCTCTCCCAGAGCGCGGTATGCCGCCGAACCATCCGTGCGTACCTGGGCTCCGGGCTCGACCACCTCCTGCACAAAGGGGATGACGTGGGTGGCGGCGTCTCGGTCAATGCGGCGTAACCGGATGCGTCCAAACCCCTTGGGCTCCACGATCTCCACCGCCATGACCATCAACACTTTGGTGGTGCTGCTCTTGCGCCCTGCAGGGGTGGCGGGATTCTTGCGATCCGTGATAGACAGGTACGTTTCATCCACCTCGACAAGCCCCTTGAGCTTGTCCCGGCCCGGGCGAACCATGGCGCGCCGAAACCGGTGCAGCATGGTCCAGGCCGTCTGGTAACTCCCCAAGCCCAATACGCGCTGCAGCCCCAGGGCACTCACGCCTTGCTTCTGATTGGTCAGGTACCACGCCGCAGCCAGCCATACACGCAGCGGTGTGCGTGTCTTGTCAAAGATGGTCCCAGAGGTCACCGTGCCCTGGTACTGGCATGAGCGGCACATCAGGCGGGTGCGGCTGGCGCGGTACACATCACCAGCGTTGCCGCAACGCGGGCAGACGAAGCCTTGGGGCCAGCGAAGCTTCTCCAGGAACGCCTGGCAGGCCTCTTCGGTGGCAA
>NZ_JAMXAX010000307.1 GCF_023913775.1 Acidovorax facilis | reverse complement strand
AAGGCGCTGCAGGTGCAGCTCGAGCAGGCGCAGGAGAAGGCCAGGCTGTTTGAAGCCGTCATCGATGTGCTGCGCAAGGACTACGGGGTGCGCGTCGTAAAAAAGCCTTTGGGCAAGTTCTCTCGCAAAAACTCATCGCAGGGTTGAGCGTGAAGAGGGCTTGCCAGCATATGGGCCACAGCCGTCAGGCGTACTACCAGGGCAGGCGCCGAGAGGCCGATCACCTCGCGAATGCGCAGGCGGTGGTGGAGTTGGTGCGCGAGCAGCGCATGCGTCAGCCACGCATCGGCACGCGCAAGCTGCACTACCTGCTGCAGGAGCCGCTGCAGCGCCAGGGAATAGGTCTGGGCCGGGATGCGATGTTCGACGTCCTGCGCAACGCCAGGCTGCTGGTGGCGCCCCGGCGGGCGTACCACAAGACGACCGACAGCCACCACCGCTTCAGGCGCCACCCCAACCTGCTCAAAGCCGGGCCACAGCAGATTCGCGCCAGCGCCAGCGAACAGGTCTGGGTAGCAGACATCACCTACTTGCCCACACACGGCAAGTTCGTCTACCTGAGTCTGGTCACGGATGCGTACTCCAGGAAGATCGTCGGCTGGCACGTGCATGAGAGCATGCAGACCGAGGAGGTGGCGCAGGCCATGAAGATGGCGCTATCGGGGCGACAGAGCAGTCGGCAGCTGGTGCACCACTCCGACAGGGGTATCCAGTACTGCTCGACGTATTACCAGGCCCTGCACAAGCGCCACGGAGTGATCTGCTCAATGACCGACGGTTACGACTGCTACCAGAACGCGCTGGCCGAGCGGGTCAACGGCATTCTGAAGACCGAGCTCTTGTTGCAGCGCCCTGCGGATCTCGCCCAGGCCAGACGCATGGTCGAGCAGTCGGTGCGCATTTACAACTGCGAGCGGCCACACCTATCGCTGAAAATGCAAACGCCCGATGCGGTGCATCGGGCGTCGTTGGCCGGATAGTCCGGCTG
>NZ_JAMXAX010000306.1 GCF_023913775.1 Acidovorax facilis | reverse complement strand
CCGCAGGCTGCATTCCTCGCTGGGCTACCTCAGCCCGATGCAGTACGAACAACGCTGGTACGAGGCACAGCGCAAAAAGGCCGCGTGAATCGTGGGTTAAGAACTACACGAAACAGGGGCAAGGTCAGTACCAAGCGTCGGCCGATCGTGTGAACGCTCGTGGTGCCGGAGCAATCGCCTTCACCACCTCGTGTCGTGAGATGGAGAACCTTATTCACTGCGACGCGATCCGCGAGGAGTTCGAAGTCGCTCCGCTGGAGATTCAGCCCTTCGACGATGTTCCAGCGCTGGTGGCAGAGCTCGTCCATGCTGCGTCGCTGCCTCCAAACCCGTGGGCTGTAATCGATGAGGACAAACGCGAAAAGAAGATCAGCAAGGCAAAGCGTCGTCTGAATCGTGGTGCTGCGGACCGCATGACCGCAGATCGGCTCACAGCCTCGGACCCCACCGATCAAGTACGCACTTGGCTACGTCGAGTTGGCGAGCATCTCCGTTGACACTCCCCTCACTCAAGCGGACCCGAGCAAACTTTGAGCGCCAGCTTTCGGGCATCGAGTTCGCGTTTGGCTAGGACCGCTACGGGCCCAAAACCGCCTAACGCTCGTCGCCAAAGCAGACGCTCGACAGCTGAACCACGCCATCTAGGCCATTGGTCCGTTTCGGTGGTAGCCCACAGTCAAATTGAGTCGTTCATGTCGCTGCCCAACTGCTTTCCTCGATAGCAACAGAACGACAAAGCCCGGACGCAAGAATTGCGTCCAGCAATCTCCGTTTCGAATGTTGGACGCGAGAAACGGCCCGCAGGCAGCCTCGATTCTTTCTACGGCATTGGGCACACCGCCCAATGGAACTCGAAGCCAGCAGGACAGTGCTTTCAGCGTAAGCGGCCAGCCATGGCATCTTGAAACAATGGCGTACTCGTAGGAGCCTCGTGTCCACCTCAACTCTAGGTGGACACGTGAACACTACTCCTGAACAAAGCGGCGAAGGTCGTCGGCGCCGACG
>NZ_JAMXAX010000305.1 GCF_023913775.1 Acidovorax facilis | reverse complement strand
TTGGGGTGTTCGTCCTTTTGATGCGGATTGACACGCCAGCGCCAAAATACTCTTTATAAAACAACAAGTTAGATATTCGACATTTTTCGTCGAACTCGCCTTGAGTGCAGATTGACACGTTTGTTTTCTCCATAGGAGCGCGATTCAACCGGTTGAACTCTCGGCTGCTAGCTTGGCTACAGCCAAGTCATGCTGCGCCAGACGTCGAAGTCAGCCGCTCCAGCATACTGGCCACGACCTGCTCCTGAGCCGTGACGGATGACCTAGCCGTCGCCAGCGCCAGTTCCAACTGCTGCTTCGCATCGAGTAGCTCGGCGACCTTGGCCTGCAACTGCTCATTCGAGGCGCTCAGCTGCTGGACGGCCGCGTCCTGCTCGATCAGGCGCCGGCCCAATTCCTCGGTGTGCCTTTGCGCAAACCCCAGTTCATCCTTGAGCGGCCGCAGGCCCCGCACCTCTTCCTGGACCTGGTGCAGATCCCCCTGGGCGCGCGACAAATCACCCAGCAACCGCGCGTTGTCCTGAAGAGTGTGAACCGCTTCCTGCTGCTTGGTGGCCAAGGTCTCGTTCACGGTGCGTAGCTCGGCCTGCAGATACTGCACCTGCTGCTCGTGCTTACGCTGGTCCTGGTCGCGCTGCTCCTTGGTGGATTCCCGGAAATGCTCCAGCGCCTGGCGCGCGTGCTGGTGCTTTTCTTCCAGAGACTGGCGATGGCGCTCCTCGGCCGCGAGGCGCTCTCGCAGGTCGGCCACCTGCTGCGTGAGTTGGGTGCATTCCAGGGTCTTGCTGCTCAGCGCTTCGCTGGTTTTGCCGTGAGCGGTTTTTTCCTCGGCCAGGGCACGCTTGGTCTGTTCCAGCTGCTGGCGGGCGGACTGCGCCTCGGTTTTCAGGGCCGCGGCGGCTTGCTGGTGCTGGGTCACCTGCTCGGCGTGCTTGGCCTGCGCCACGGTGACCCGCTCTTCCGCTTCCTCGTTGACGCGGGCGGCTAGGCGGCCCACCAAGTCCTGGATCGCCTCGCTGACG
>NZ_JAMXAX010000304.1 GCF_023913775.1 Acidovorax facilis | reverse complement strand
GGCTCTTCTAGCGAATGCTAGTGACGTCTTGATTCCCCATGGCCGCACCCAGCACCAGGGCGGGTTGTGGACCCATCGGGCCTGATCGGTCTAACAACCTGAACCACCCCAGGTACGAATCGAGGTATTTCGTTGCCACTCCCTTGAAGCGCTGCATCCACCCGCGCAGCCTGCTGACATAGGCATTGACGTTCTGCACGTGCCAGGGCCCTCTCACTCGTCTACCTCGGCTTACGTTCACCGCCTGGTGCTGCACGCCCAGTGCCCGCGCTGCGCTGGCCAGAGTGACGCTGCCATCCGTGCACAGGATGGTGTCCGGTGGCAGCAAGGGTTTGAGTGCCGCTTGCACACTGACGGCCTTGTTCGTCTCCAGGATGAGGTTGACCGTTGCTCCCGCACGGTCTCGCGCCATCAGTACGGGTGTTTACTCCGAACCCTTGCAGCCAGCCAGCGCTTTACCTCCCCGGCGACGGGCCTTGCGCAGCAACCCTCTTTGGCCTTTGCAGGAGACCAGGAAGTAGGACTCATCGGCTTCGGCAATGCCCACAAGCTGGCGAGCCTGCTGGTTGCTTGGGCAGGCCAGGAAGCGGTGGCGCCAGCGAAAGGCGGTGCTTTGCGCCACGCCCAGGCGCTGGGCCACCTGATTGAGCGAGAGGCCTTCGCCCAGAGCTTGTGCCTGACCCATCCACTTGTCCCGCAGATGCAAACGCGCCAGCGGTGTGCCAGTCAAGGCGTTGAAGGTGCGTGCGCAATGGCGGCACTTGAAACGTTGAAGCCCATTGGCCGAGCCGTTCTTGACGAGCAGGGAGCTGTTGCAACGCGGGCAAGCCCGGGAACCGCCGCTGTGCGCTTCTACAACGGCGATGGCTTGACTGTGATCGAGCAGCGCCTGCAAGGAGCTTGCCAGTTGCTGGCGCTGGTGGTGCGTCAGCTGGGGCAAGCTGTGGATCAAGCGCGTCATCTGTTGCTGTCGCATGGCCTTCTCCTGGGGCAGACGCAAGAGCGTCGTACCTTAAAGATGAGGGCCATGGGGCGCGATTAAAGAGGCATCACTAGCATTCGCTAGAAGAGCC
>NZ_JAMXAX010000303.1 GCF_023913775.1 Acidovorax facilis | reverse complement strand
AGCAAGCACAAGGCGCTGTCCTGGGAGCACGCCAACAAGATCGAGGCACAGTTGCGCGAAGAAGTGCAGCAGTTGCTGAAGCTGGCCGAAGACAGCGACAGCCGTCCTGTCAATGACGGCTTGGATGTGCCGGCGGAGATCGCGCGGCGCGAGAAGCGCCTGGGCGCCATCGCGCAAGCCAAGGCCAAGATCGAGGAGCGTGCGCGCGAGCGGCACGCCGTCGAGCAGCAGGAGTACGAGGCCAAGTGCGCCAAGCGCCAAGGGCAGCGCGATGAGGGCAAGAAGCCGCGCGGGCCGGACCCGCAGCCACCGGCGAGCGGTCCCAAGGCCAGCGACCAGGTCAACCTCACCGACGAAGAGTCGCGCATCATGCCCACCTCGAGCGGGGGCTTCGAGCAAAGCTACAACGCCCAGGCTGCGGTGGATACCGAGACCATGTTGGTGGTGGTCCACAACGTCTCACAGGCGCCCAACGACAAGCGCGAAATCACACCGATACTGGATAAGGTTCAGGCTCTGCCGGAGGGGCTCGGACAGGTTTCGACGCTGTTGGGAGACACGGGTTACTTCAGCGCGGCCAATGTGAATGCGTGCGAGGCGCAGGGAATCGAGCCGATGCTGTCGATGAAGCGCGAATCGCACCATATTCCGGTGCTCCAGCGCTTCGCGCCGGATGCGCCGGCGCCTGAAACCGACGATCCGGTGGTCAGGATGGCCCATCGGCTGGGGACGAAAGAGGGTCGAGTACTGTATGGACTCCGCAAGCAGACGGTGGAGCCGGTGTTCGGGATCATCAAGCGCGTGATGGGCTGGAGCCAGATGAGCATGCGCGGGCTGGACAAGGCGCGCGGCGAATGGTCGCTGGTGACGATGGCTTGGAATATCAAGCGGCTGCATGTGCTGCGGGCGGCATAAAGAGGGAGGCAGATGCTCTCCACGACCCTGACAACTTGGCCTTGCAACGGGTCTTGGGCGACTCGCAGCGGTCTCAGCCGAGTCGAAAAGGCAGACTCCGCCTCGCGCCGCCGCGAACGGCGCTGCGGGGTCGACGCAATAGACCCGCGCGGCTCAAGTCCGACGGCCTCCTAG
>NZ_JAMXAX010000302.1 GCF_023913775.1 Acidovorax facilis | reverse complement strand
CTATAGACCAGGCATGATTTATTCATGAACTTGTATTGATTTCATGACTCCAAAGTTCATGGAAAAAGAAGATGCACGCAAGCAGTCGCGGGAAGTACTGCATGAGCGTCGCAAGCAGGTCATCCGCTTGCATCGAAAAGGTGTTGGCGTGATGCAGATCGTTGAGCAAACTGGGCTCAGTTGGTCTGGGGTCAACACTGCACTGCGCCTGTTCGAGCAAGGCGGGGCGGCTGCACTCAAGCCTAACGCCAGGGGAAAGAAGCTGGGCAGTGGACGCAGCCTGAGCGCTGAGCAAGAGCGCGTCATTCGAATGACCATCATCGACAAGCGCCCAGAGCAGATCAAGATGGAGTTCGCCCTTTGGAGTCGGCCCGCAGTGCGCGAACTCATCGAACGCGACCTGGGGCTCAAGCTATCCGTGCGGGCGGTGGGCGACTATCTGGCGCGCTGGGGTTTTACGCCGCAAAAGCCGATCAAAAAAGCCTACGAGCAGAGGCCTGAGGCCGTCCAGGCCTGGCTCGAAGATGAATACCCCGCCATCGAGGCCAGGGCCAAGCGTGAAGGCGCAGAGATCCATTGGGGTGATGAAACGGCCTTGGTCAACACAGATGTGCGTGGCAGAAGTTATGCACCAGCAGGCCAGACGCCGGTGACGCGGGCAGTGGGTGGCACACGGCAAAAACTCTCCATGATTGCCACCGTCACAAACCAGGGCAAAACGCGCTGGATGATCATTGACGAGGCGTTCAATTCAGACAAACTGATCGAGTTCATGCAGGCCTTGATCAAGGAGTCACAGGGCAAGAAGATATTCCTGATTCTGGACAACCTGAGGGTGCACCACAGCAAGCCTGTCAAGGAGTGGTCGGCCCAGCGCAAAGAGGACATTGAGTTGTTCTACCTGCCCAGCTATAGCCCCGAACTCAACCCAGAGGAGCGGCTCAATGCCGATTTGAAGCATGCGATTGGCAGCAAGGTTCCGGTGCGAACCAAGGCCAAGCTGCGCGCGGCGGCGACAGAACACATGACGATGTTGGAGAACACGCCAGAGCGGGTCCGGAAGTACTTTGGCGACAAGCATGTCGCCTATGCGGCCTCATGAATAATTCCCGCCGGATCAATAAT
>NZ_JAMXAX010000301.1 GCF_023913775.1 Acidovorax facilis | reverse complement strand
GCCGTGGTGGCCGCCTGCGTGGCCTGCTGGCGCCGCCGCATGCGCCGGGCCCAGCCCGGCTCAGACACAGGCGCCGGGGGCGCCGCATCCTCAGCACCACCCACAGAAGCGGTCTCCCCAGAGGGTGAAACGGCTTCGGAGACAAACCCCGTCGCGCGGTCCTTCATTGCCTGGACTCCAGCCGCCACCCGCTGGCCCACCGCGCTGGCCCCGGTCTTCGCGGCATGGCCCACGCCCGCACCAGCCGCGCGGACGCCCTCCGCCCCCGAAGCGGCAGCACCTGCCTGGTAGGCCGACTTCATGCTGCCCGCCGCTGCCTGGGCGGTCCGCGCCACGGCGGCACCGCCACCAATAGCCGCCTTCGCGGCTCCTGGCGCCATGCGCGCACCAGCCGCCACCGCAGAACCCGCGCCCGCCACGGCCGCGCCACCAGCGACGGCCAGCCCTGCCGCTCCCAGCGCGGTGCCCGCCACCGCACCGGCGCCCAGCTGCGGCCCGCCCGACACCAGCCCCGTCGCGATCCCCGGCCCGAAGATCCCCAGGCCCAGCATCGCCAGCGCCGCCAGCATGATGACCAGCGCATGGTCGATGGACGGCTCGGCTCCCGGTGCCGTCGTGAATTCAGCGAACAGCCCCGAACCAATCCCCACAATCACGGCCAGAACCAGCACCTTGATGCCCGAGGACACCACGTTGCCCAGCACCTTCTCCGCCAGGAAGCTGGTCTTGTTCCACAGCGCGAACGGCACCAGCACAAAGCCCGCGAGCGTGGTCAGCTTGAACTCCAGCAGCGTGACGAACAGCTGCACTGCGAGCACGAAGAAGGCTACGATCAACACCAGCCATGCCAGGAACAGCACGGCGATGGTGTCGAGGTTGGCGAACACCTCCGGGAACCCCACCAGCTCGCTGATCTGCGCCATGATGGGCCGCCCGGCATCGATGCCGACCTTGGCCAGGCGCCCGGGCTGCAGCAGCTGTGCGTGCGTCATTCCGGAACCCGAGGCTGTGAGCCCCAGCCCGGCGAAGGACCGGAACACGATCCCGGCCAGCTGATTGAAGTTGCCCAGGATGTAGGCGAACGCCCCCACGTACAGCACCTTCTTGACCAGCCGCGCGATCACGTC
>NZ_JAMXAX010000300.1 GCF_023913775.1 Acidovorax facilis | reverse complement strand
CATCCCGTCGAAGCAATCGATGATCGGTGACAGGTAGACCTTGCCTGCAGGGATCTGGAACTCTGTGATGTCGGTCAGCCATTTCTCGTTGGGCGCCGCAGCCTGGAAGTCACGGTTGATGATGTTCTCTGGTGCCGGGCTGATTTCGCCAAGGTAAGAGGCATACCGCCGCCGCTTGGGCTTTGCAACGACCAAGCTCTCTTGCTTCATCAGCCGCTGCACTACCTTCTCGGAGATCGGGCATTGCTCTCTGGCCAGTGAGGCGTGCAGCCTGCGGTAGCCGTAGCAGCGGTGATTGGACTCAAAGATCTCGGTGATGGATTGGCGCACCTTCACGTACTTGTCTCCGATTGCCGCGCGGGCCCGATGGTAGAAGTACGAGCTGCGCGCAAGACCCAACTGTGCAAGGAGCTCTGGCAGGCCATAGTGCTCCCTGAGGGCGTCAATCAGCAGTGTCTTCTCCCGGTTGGACAGGAGTTGCAGATCGACGCCCAGGCCTTTTTTTAGCAGTTCATTGGCCTTGTTCAAGAGGTCCTGCTCAAGGCGCAGTTGCCTGACTTCGTGGCGCAGTATTTCAACCTGGCGCTCGAGCTCTTCGCGCTCTTGCGCCTGCGGTGATCGATCGGTGTGTTTCATTGATGCGGGTGCCTCACGCCCCAGAAGCTGGTTCTTCCAGTTGTACAACGTTGGTCGGCACACGCCGAGCCTGTCGGCAACAGCCTGTGCACTTTCCTGCCGGGTGCAAAGCTCCATCACTCCCGCTTGCTTCAAGCTCTCAGGATATCTTCGCTGACCCACACTGCCGACAACGGCCATCCTGGCCTCAGGGAATGCTTCGCGAATCCAGTTGGTCAGCGTTCCACGCCCTGGATAGCCCAGGGCCCTCATGGTGCCTGCAATGCATCGATCATGGGTGAGGTAGTGCTCAAGGGCGGCAGCCTTCTGCGGCTGTGAGAACTTGGGCTCACGCCCCGCATAGCCTTTAGGCAAGTCCTGGCGCTGCTGATATTCCCGATACCAACCTTTCAATGAATTCTTGGTCGGGTACCCCAACTGTCTGATGGTCGGGCTGGTGCGTTTGCCGAGCTTGATGTACAGCTCAACGGCTCGGATTCGGTCTTCGTAGGAATACATGAACTACCTTCTAG
>NZ_JAMXAX010000002.1 GCF_023913775.1 Acidovorax facilis | reverse complement strand
GAGCGGCACATCAGGCGGGTGCGGCTGGCGCGGTACACATCACCAGCGTTGCCGCAACGCGGGCAGACGAAGCCTTGGGGCCAGCGAAGCTTCTCCAGGAACGCCTGGCAGGCCTCTTCGGTGGCAAGCCAGTCAAGAAATTCGTTCCAGGTGCGGGGGTAGTCCTGTCCAGGAGTTGGCGTTAGCATCTGGGTTTCCATCCAGCTATTCTCACGTCACTGGAGCTAAATAGATACCCCTTATATTCATACAGTATCAAACCACAGGAGTAGCAGTGCCATGCAAGTCATCGAATCCACTTTCGTCGTCAACCTCCGCGACTATCCCGAGGAGCTTCCGCCCAAAGAGCGCATTGCCGCAGAAACCCGGTACGCCAGGGCCCTGGAAAAGCAGCTTGGCGGCCCTGAACAGGTAGCAGCTGCGCTGGACACCATGCAGAGCCTGGAGGAGTCGCCCCCCGAGGTGGTGTCCCCTGGCGATCTCACTTTGCTCAAGGCCTGGGGCAAGGCCAGCGTGGCAGCCCGGCAGGCCGGGTTCCGGGATTTGGGGGAAGGAGAGGGCGCGTACTTTGAAGTAAGGCTGGTCTGAGAGGCTGAGAGTCCTTTATCCATGCCCGCCTTGCACGCCAATACGCCCCGGCTCGTCGTTACAAATGCTCGCCACAGCCTGAGCTATGGCTGCGCTTTGCGCCTAGATCAGAGGCGTATTTGCGCGCCTTTCGGGCCCGGCTTAAAAACTCTCAGCCTCTGAGCCTGAAAGCCCGCAGCACGCAATAGGGCTGACCGAGCCGCTGTGCAGGCGCGTGCTGGGTGTGAGGGCCGGGTCGCCCCGGTGCTTGCGCACCCGCCGTGTGGACAGATACTGTGTGTACATTGCATTACCTGCACCATCAACGCCGGAGACACAACACCATGACCCTGCCGCTTCACCCCCTGGACCCTGACCTGTTTGCCCGCGCATTGCCGCTGCTGGACGAAGAGTGGCTGACCCGCGACCCTGAACTGGCGCCCGTGTTGCCCACGGTGCTCGCGCGCAATGTGGGGCAGGACTGGCACAAGGCGGGTACGTTTCGCCACCACCTGGTGGGCGTGACGCGCACGCTGACGGTGTGGCAGCAGCCGCGTGACGTGCGCCTGCTGGGGCTGCTGCACAGCGTGTATGGCAATGCGTTTGTGGACCTGGTGAAGTTTGACCCCGCCAAGGAGCGTGCCCGGGTGCGCGAGATTGCGGGCGAGTCGGCCGAGCACCTGGTCTACCTGTTCTGCACCCAGTCGCGCACGCAGTTTGTGCAGAAGGTGCTGGCCCACGCGCTGGAGGCCGATGGCAGCCTGGTGCTGCAAAAGGATGGGCAGGACCATGTGCTCACGCCCTACGAGGTGGCGGCCTTCATCATCGTAAGCATGGCTGACACCATCGAGCAGTGGTTCAGCTGGCAGGACGACATCTTCTCGCGCTTCCCCGAGGTGCAGCACCGCAACCAGAAGGCGCACTGGGCCGCATCGCTCTGGCCCGGGCCCATGCGGCCGTCGGGGCGCATGGTGCATCAGATCAACGGGCTCGCGAAGGCACTGCAGCACCCGGGCCTGAAGGATGTGCTGCCCATGCCGCCGGTGTTTGCGCACTGCTCGCAGTACCTGTCTGCCGCCAACGAGGCGGCGGCCACGTCGCTGTATTGGTCGGTCATCCAGCAAGACCAGCCGCTGGTGGACCTGGACGTGGCCACCGGCGTGCTGGAAAGCGCCGTGCGCCACAACCCCTGGGTGGGCGAGCCGCAGATGGTGCTGGCCCAGCTGTACCTGTCGGCTGGCCGCAAGGACGACGCCAAGGCCGCCGCTGAGAGCGCGCTGCACCTGTTCAGCGCCTGGGGCAATGCGTGGGACAAGCGCGTGCAGTGGGACGCCTGGGTGGCCTGGACGCGCATCCTGCTGCAGGGCGCGACGGTGGAGGGCACCTGGCCCGAGCGGCTGGACAAGCTGAACAACGTGGCGCTCAGAGTGTGACCCCCTGAGGCGCTGCGCGCCTTCCCCCAAAGGGGGACGCCACCAGCGCGGCGGGGCGGCCCTTGCGCGGTGGCGCTGAGGGCGCGCGCGCCTTTTCAAAGTGCAGGGCGCCTGTTTTTTTATATGTGATTGGGTTGTAATGAAATGAAAAATTAGTTGTTCCAGTTTTATAGTGAAAACCCTAGGATGCGAGCCATCTCTCAACGAAAGGTTTTCCCTGTGAACAACAACAAGCGCCTTCTCCTGCAATCCGCCCTGGCTCTGGCCGCTGCTGCCGTTTTCTCGTCCGGCGCCATGGCCCAGGACAAGCCCATCAAGGTGGGCGTGACCGGCGGCCCCCACGCCCAGATCTTCGAGCAGGTGAAGAAGGTTGCCGAGAAGGACGGCCTGAAGATCCAGATCGTCGAGTTCAGCGACTACGTGCAGCCCAACGCCGCGCTGGCTGCGGGCGATCTTGATGCCAACAGCTACCAGCACAAGCCTTACCTCGATGCGCAGGTGGCCGACCGTGGCTACAAGCTGGTGTCGGTGGGCTACACCGTCAACTTCCCCATCGGCCTGTATTCCAAGAAGGTCAAGAAACTGGAAGACCTGAAGGAAGGCGCCAAGTTTGGCATCCCCAACGACCCCACCAACGGCGGCCGCGTGCTGCTGGTGCTGCAGGACAAGGGCCTGATCAAGCTGCGTGAGGGCGCGGGCCTCAAGGCCACGCCGCTGGACGTGGTGAGCAACCCCAAGAAGCTCAAGTTCGTGGAACTCGACGCTGCCCAGCTGCCGCGCTCGCTGGACGACCTGGACGCCTCGGCCATCAACACCAACTTTGCGCTGTCGGCTGGCCTGAACCCTGGCAAGGACGCGATTGCGCAAGAAAACGCCAAGAGCCCCTACGTCAACCTGATCGCCGTGCGCGAAGCCGACAAGGACAAGCCCTGGGTGGCCAAGCTGGTGAAGGCCTACCACTCGGAAGAAGTGAAGAAATTCATCCAGACCGAGTTCAAGGGTTCGGTGCTGCCAGGGTTTTAAGGCTTCACGCTGAGCGCACCCTGTGATGGGTGGGCGCTGCGGTGCCCTGGTTTGACTTTCTCCCGCGAGGGGAGCGGGAGCCCAAAAGCGCTGTCGAAGAACGGCAAATATTCAGATTCCATTGGCATCCAGCGCTTGTCCAGCAGGCGCTGGATGCTATTTTTTTGGTAGCTATTGGCCGGCCCAGTGCCCCGGCTGCTTTGAGGGGAAACAGGCGGGCCACGCTTGCGTCCACAATGGGAGGGTTAACGTTCTGTAGCAATTACGCCCAGCACACCCCTTCCACCACGGCCCCACACCCATGTCCTTCGCGGAACGAATCCTCTCAGCGGTCTGGTTGAGCGCAGCCACGCTGTTGTTCGCCGCGTCGCTGTGGGTGCCGGACGTCAGCGTGCGGGTGTTTCTGGACAACGCCTCGTGGACGCTGGCGTTTGGGCTGTCGGCCTTCTGGGCCTGGCGCGGCTGGGTGCAGGCGCCGCCTACCGACCGCGCGCTGCACGCCGGTCTGCTGGCCTTTGCCCTGCTGGTGGCTGTGGGGCAGATGGTGTGGAACGTGCAGGTGGCGCTGGACTGGAACCCGTTCCCCGCTCCTGCCGACCTGTTCTTTCTGGCCGGGGGCCCGCTGTGGGCGGCCACCGTCATCCGCGCCACGTTTGCCCGCCTCTCGCGTGACCGCGCCTACCCGGCGGCGCTGGACTTTGGCGGTGCCGTGCTGGCGCTGCTGGCCTTCACCCTGGTGATCTACCTGCCCTCGGGCGGGGTCGGGTCGGCGGCGGTGGGTACGGTTCTGGTGCTGTACCCGGCAGGGTTCCTCACGGCGGCGGGAGTGACGGCGCTGGCCATTCCTACCGTGGGGGTGCGGGTGGCGCGCTCGCACCTGCTGGTCTTGATGGGCCTGTTGGGCTATGGCCTGAGCTGGATGCAGTGGAACCTGATGGTGATCAGCAGCACGGTGGAGCCGGGTATCTGGTTCAACGCCAGCTTCAGCCTGTCGGCGCTCGCCCTGGGTTGGGGCGCGCGCTGGCTGCGCTTTGAGATGTCGGTGGATGCCGACTACCGCCGCCAGTGTGACCGGGCCATGAACTATGTGCCGCTGGTGTCGATGACGCTGGCAGCCATCACCCTGGTGCTGCTGTTTGTTGCGCCCGACGGGCGTGCCGGGGTGCAGGCGCTCATCTTGGTGTGCTGCCTGCTGGTGCTGCTGCTGGCCGCACTGCGCCAGACCATTGTGGTCAGCCTGCTCAACCGCCTGCGCACGGCCGAGGCCGCCGTGCTGCGCAACGAAGAGCAGCTGTACCGGGTGGCGCACTTTGACGCGCTCACCGGCCTGCCCAACCGCCGCTACTTTGAAGACGCGCTGGAGCGCGCCGTGGCCGAGGCCGCGCGCGACACGCAGGGCACCAACCGCCGTGTGGCGCTGCTGCTGATCGACCTGGACCACTTCAAGAGCGTGAACGAAACCTACGGCCACCGCGTGGGCGATGCGCTGCTGAGTGAGGTGGCCCAGCGCATCACCCAGCTGCTGGCAGGGCAGGGCCTGGTGTCGCGGCTGGCCAATGACCAGTTCACCGTGATGCTGCTGCGCCCCGCCTCGCGCACCGAGCTGGCGCAACTGGCCGCATCGCTGGTTGAAGGGCTGGGGAGACCCTGGGAGCTGTCGGAGGTGGGGGCGCAGTACATGGGTGCCAGCCTGGGCATCAGCCTGTACCCGGACGACTCTGCCAACAGTGTGGAGCTGGTGCGCCACGCGCATTCGGCGCTGCACGCCACCAAAAGCGCAGGGCGCGGCTCGTACCGTTTCTACATCGAGGAGTTCACGCAGATCACGCGCAGTCGGCTGGAGCTGCGCCGCCGCCTGCACAGCGCGCTGCAGGGTGGCGAGTTCACGCTGGTGTACCAGCCCCAGCTCAACCAGCAGCGCCATACGGTGGGCGCCGAGGCGCTGCTGCGCTGGTCGGTTGACGGCAAGGCGGTGCCGCCGGACGAGTTCATTCCGCTGGCCGAGGAGAGCGGGCTCATCGTGCCGATGGGCCTGTGGGTGTTCGACACCGCCTGCCGCCAGGTGGCGCAGTGGCGCGCTGAGGGCTGGCAGGTGCCGGTGGTGTCGGTCAATGTCTCCACCATCCAGCTGCGCGAACCAGGGTTCACCCAGACCTTGCTGGGCGTCACAGAGCGTGCGGGGGTGGAGCCTGCGGACCTGGTGCTGGAGATCACCGAGTCGCAGTTGCTGGACGAGTCGCTCTACGCCATTGCGCTCGACCTGAAAAACGCGGGTTTTGCGCTGTCGATCGACGACTTTGGCACCGGGCACTCGTCGCTCATCAAGCTCAAGCGCCTGCCAGTGGGTGAGCTGAAGATCGACAAGGTGTTTGTGCGCGACATCGTGGTGGATGTGAACGACCGCGAGATCTGCGCCACCATCAATGCGCTGGCCCGCACGCTGGGCCTTTCGGTGGTGGCAGAAGGGGTGGAGACCGAGGAGCAGCTGCAGCTTTTGATCAAGATGGGCTGCGAGCGTTTTCAGGGCTGGCTGTTTGCCCCGGCGCTGCCGCCGGAGCAACTGGCCCGGCAGTGGCTGCAGCGGCAGTCGACAAGCCGCACAATCGTTTGAATGCGGATTTGCTATTTAATTTATAGCTATTAGCGCTTGTCTAATAGGCGCTAGAGTCACTTTTCAGCATAAAAACAAAACCCGGCAGGGAGCCGGGTTTGTCAATGTTGGCGGGCCTAGTGTCCAGCAGTTGCCGTTCAGGCCGCTTGCGCTACGCTGGCTTGGTTGGCTGCGGCGCCGGTGTGGTTGGTGATTTCCACTTCGGCGGAAGCCAGGGCTGCGGCCTTGGCATCAGGGCCCATGGCCACGCCTTCAGCGCGCACAAACCGCACGTCGGTGATGCCGAAGAAGCCGAACACCACCTTCAGGTAGCTCTCCTGGTGCTCCATGGCTTGGCCACCTTCGCTGGTCGAATACACGCCGCCCCGGGTGGAGGCCACGATCACGGTCTTGCCTTTGGCCAGGCCTTCTGGCCCATTGGCGGTGTACTGGAATGTGCGGCCAGGCTGGGCAAGCCGGTCGATCCAGGCCTTGAGCTGGGTGGGAATGCTGAAGTTGTAGAACGGTGCGCCAATCACCACCACGTCGGCTGCCAGAAACTGGCTGACCAGTTGCTCGGACACCGCGTTCTCGCGCTTTTGCGCTTCGCTCAAGCCTTCGGTCTGGCCAGTGCGCGGAGTCATTGCGTCCATGGTGAAGTGTGCGGGGGTGTTGGCTACCAGGTCGAGGTAGGTCACCTCGGTGGCTGGATGGCTGGCTTTGTAGGCGGCCACGATCTGTGCCGTGAGCTGTCGCGAAACGGAGTTGGCACCGGTGATGGCGGAATCGACGTGAAGCAGTTGCATGAAAAACTCCTGGGGGTTCTGTGGATGGAGCCACAGCGTGTGGCCATGGGATGAATTGTGGTTGTTCATCCGTTTGTTGATAAGGTGGTTAATTTGAGATAGATTGTTCCATCCATCGAATTAATCGCGCGTGGCTACAACCCGCACTTCCACCATGCAAGACCTCAATGACATGCTGTATTTCGCCGAAGTGGTGGAGCGCGGTGGCTTTGCCGCTGCCGGCCGCGCCCTCGGCATCCCCAAGTCGCGCCTGTCGCGGCGCGTGTCCGACCTGGAGGCGCAGCTGGGTGTGCGTCTGCTGCAACGCACCACCCGCAAGCTGTCGCTGACCGAAGTGGGCGAGGCCTACTTGCGCCATTGCCAGGCCATGCGCGAGTCGGCCCAGGCTGCTGCCGACACTGTGGCCCAGGTGCAGACCACACCGCGTGGCACCATCCGCGTGAGTTGCCCGGTGACGCTGGCGCAGACCGTGGTGGCCGAGCTGATGCCCCGGTTTCTCGCCCAGTACCCCGAAGTGCGTATCGACATGCTGGTGAGCAACCGTGCGGTCAACCTGGTGGAGGAGGGCATCGATGTGGCGCTGCGCGTGCGCCCCTCGGTGGACGACAGCGGCAGCATGGTCGTCAAGCGGCTGGACCACACCACGCAGATCCTGGTGGCCAGCCCCGAGCTGCTGATCCGCCAGGGCACGCCCAAGACGCTGGACGATCTGGCCAAGCTTGACAGCATTGCCATGTCGGCACCCGAGGGCCGGTCCATCTGGAATCTCATCGGCCCTGGCGGCGTGCACCAGATGGTGCAGCACACCCCGCGCTATGTGGCCGATGATCTGCTCACGCTCAAATACGCCGCCGTGGCGGGCACCGGCGTGTGCTGGATGCCCGACTACATGTGCCAGGAAGAAATGCGCGAGCGCAAGCTGGTGCGGGTGCTGCCTGACTGGGCGCCTGCGCCCACCATCGTGCATGCGGTGTTCCCCTCGCGCAGGGGTCTGTCGCCCGCCGTGCGGCGGTTTCTGGACTACCTGGGCGAGGCCATGCCCGGGCGCAGCAGCCTGAGCACGCGGCAGGCCCTGCAGGGGCTCGACGGCGCGAATATCTGAGTTGCTGAGCGCAAAGACTGCGCTTGTGCACGGGTTCAATGGGCGGCACGCTTTTTGGCCCCACAATGCAACGAATTGCAACTGTGCGGGCTGCCCTCGTCCCTGTGTTCAGCACACGCGGCGGCCCGGGGATTTTTTGTGACTGCTCCACACCCCATCGACCAAGACATCCGGCAGGCCCGTGTGCACCCCGCCGTGCGGGCCATCGTGGTCCCGCCGTGCCCCGAATCGTTGCTGCGCCTGCAGCAGATCATGGCCGAGCCCGAGCTGGACTCGGCGGCCCTGGAACAATTGGCTTCCTCCGACGTGGCCCTGGCCGCTGCCGTCATGCGGCTGGCCAACAGCCCGCTGTATGGCCTGGCCCAGCCGGTGCAGACCGTGGGCATGGCGCTCACGGTGCTGGGGCTGCAGCCTGCGGTGCAACTGCTGTCGGCCTTCATCACGCGCAACGCGCTGCAGGTGCGGTCGCCGCTGCTGGAGCATTTCTGGGAAAGCTCGCAGCGCCGCGCCATCGCCTGCGAACACATCGGCCACCAGCTCTACAGCTTTGACCCGGGCCTGGGCTACAGCTTCGGTCTGTTCTGCCATGTGGGCATGCCGGTGTTGGTGAAGGCGGTGCGCGGCTATGCTGGCACCGTGACCGAGGCCCTGGCGCGCAAGGACCGCACCTTCACCCAGACCGAAAACGCCAGCCACCGCACCGACCACGCCGTGATGGGCGCCATCGTCGCGCGCACCTGGCACCTGCCAGGCGACGTAGCGCAAGCCATCTGGTTGCACCACGACTTTGCCTGCCTCGATGACGAGCGGTTTGACCCTACCGTACGCCACCTGGTGGCCCTGGGCCTGCTGGCCGAGTTTCTGGTCAACCAGCACGACAACCTGCCGCCCACGCGCGAATGGCAGCAGCATGGGCAGGCCTGCATGGACCACCTGCACGTAACGCAGGACGAGCTGGACCACTGGATCGACGCGCTGCATCCGGCGTTTGAGGCGGTGCGGTTCTGATCCAGGTTCGCGCTGGATCCGTCAGAAACGATCGGGTTGAGCCCTTCAACGGGCTCAGGACAGTTCTGTAGAAGCCGCTATCGGCGCACCGCTTCCAGCTGGTCGGCAAGGCGTGTGTTTCCCTGCTGCCGGGCCAGCTGCGCCGCGTTCAGGCCTTCGCGGTCTACCAGCGCGGGGTTGGCGCCCAGCGCCAGAAGCTTCTGGACCGTGGCGGTTTGGCCGTGCATGCCAGCCAGCATCAGTGCCGTTCTGCCCACTCTGTCAGGGGCGTCAACCGGCACGCCCTGGCGTATGAGGTTTTCCACCTGGAGGGTGTTGCCTGCGCGGGCCGCGTCGTGCAGCTCAAGCGACCTCGGTGCACTGGACGTTGCGTTGGCGGCGGGTGCGGACATGCTTTGAACCGGCGCCGCAGAACGGGCGGATTCGGCACCGGCAGCAGCGGGTGCAGCCGCTTCGCGGGGCGGCGGCACCTGCCTGCCCACGGCGGCATCTTGGGCGGTAGAACGCTTGTGCGCCTCAGCGAGAGACTCGGTTGGGGGTGTGGGTGCGGGCCGCGCAGCGAGGGACGGTTCGGCCTCGGTGGGTGGCGATGCTGGAAAGCCGGAGACGCCACCAGCCTGGCCCGGCGCCGCAGGGGCCTCTGCCTCCTGGATAGCGGGGGCTGTTTTGGCCTGTGGTGCGGCGGGTTGGGGCGCGGGTGTCGCGAGTCTTGGCGCGGTGATTGGGGTCGCCGATGGACGGGCGGGTGCGCGGGCGGCATCGGGCATCGCCGCCGGGGCTGTGGGCTCCGAGCCTTGTTCCGCGGCGGGGACGGTGGATGACGGAGCGGTGGCAGCAGGCGCAGGCATTTCGGCCCGGCGCTGGCCGTAGGCGATTTCTTTCTCTTCGGGCGTCCCGCGCTCGAACTGCATCATCAGCAAACCGGTGAGGCCCACCACGGCCACTGTGGCCAGGGCCGAGATCTTCCAGCGCGGATGGTTGGCAGCGGCGCGGGCAGGGGCGGTGGCCTTGGGCGATGGGGCAGCGGGGGCTGCAGCCGCCGCCAGCATCTGCGCATGGGCACGCACGGCGCCGCGCACATGCGCGCCGGGGCGGGCATCTTCCTGCGCGCTGGCTTCGCGGTACCGCCTCACCAGCTCGTCGTCTGGCGCGCTCATGGTGCAAATTCCTTTAGCTGGGCGCGAAGGCTGGCCCGCGCATAACGCAGGCGGCTCTTGGCGGTTTCAAAGTTGACGCCGGTGGCCTCGGCAATCTCCTGCACGCTCAGGTCGCCTTCGGCCTGCAGCAAAAAGGCTTCGCGCTGCTCCAGGGGCAGCTGCTCAACGGCGGCGATGAGCGCAGCGGCCTGCTCGCGCGACTGTAGTTGCCGCACCGGTCCGAAGCCGGAGTCGGCCATCAGCGTGTCTGCCAGGCTGCGCGCGTCGTCGTCGCTGGCGTCCAGACTGGTGTGGTGTTTGGCGGTGCGCAGGTGGTCCACCAGCCGGTGGTGGGCCAGGGTGAACAACCAGGTGCGAAACCTGGCCTTGACCTCGTAGCGTGTGGCGTTGCGCGCCACGGCAAACCACACGTCCTGCAGCAGGTCGTCCGCCACCGCCTGCACCTTCACGCTGCGAAACACAAACCGCCACACCGCCAGCTCGTGCCGGGCGTAGAGGTGGTCGAATGCGGCCAAGTCGCCGCTGGCGTAGCGCAGCATCAGCGTCTCGTCGGAATCGTCTGCAGGTGTGGGGGAGGGGGCGGCAGGCACCCGCGAATTATGCGAGTCCCTCATGCACCCGCCGGTCCGTGCGCAGCGGGTGCTCTCAAGCCCTACCTTGGGTCGGGAACATAAGACAGGTTGTCCGACTGCGGGAACGCGCGGGGCACATGGGGCCGCGCAATGGGTTCTCGGATCACGCCGCTGGCGATCAGATTCTCGCGACTGTCGTAGCGGATGCTAATGACTTCGTTGGGGCGGTCCTGCATGCGGGTAAAGGTGGTGTGCGACACGATGGACGTCTCGCGCTGGCCATGGGCTGTGCCGAGTTTTGGCGACGGCATGGGCGCCGCCTTGGCCACGCTGTCGGAGGACATCGACCGTGCAGAAGACTCGGCTTCCGAAGCCTGGGCGGGCGCCGCTGCGGCGGGCGCAGCCGGTGCTGCCTGCGGCGAGGGCAGCGTGGGTGCAGGCTCCTCGCGCAGTCGCTCCAGGCTTTCGCCGCTCCCGTTGCTACGCCCATTGCTGCTGTCGCGACGCTGGCTGTAGGGCTCGGGGATGATGGCGGGCGCGGGCAACGGCGGTTGTTCGCGAAACAGCGCCACGCCAATCACGCCCACATGCGCCGGGCGGCCCGTGCGGGCGGCATACGAGTTGGCAATGTGGGAAAACTCGAAGGCCGCCACCTGGCTGTCGCTCTTGCGCCAGCCGGTGATCTGGTAACGCTCATAAGGAGAGAACACATAGCCGCGCTGGTCCCAGGCCGCAGTCTCGCCGCTGAGCACATTCACGCCGTCCACAGAAGGCACGGCCAGCACCCGCTCTTCCAGCCGGTTGCGCACCGTGATGGCATACCGCGCCCCGGGCCGCCCTGCCACCCAGTATTCGCCCCGGGCGTAGTGCACCGGCAGCGTGGCGCCGGTGTCACGGTCCACGATGGTGACATCGGCCAGGCGGCCAATGGCCTGGGCAGGAAGGTGGACCAGGCCCAGCAGTGCCGTCAGGGCAGCGAGGGCGGACAGGGTGAGCGAACGGGGTTTCATGGCAGCTCCATCAAAAAAGTGGTGGTGCTGTATGAAACGAACGGGGTGGGTCAATGGGGTTGAGAGGTGTCGAAAAAAATCAAAAATAGTTTTCAGCACCGCATCGCACCCAAGCTTGCGGGCCTACCGTTCGCACTGCG
Source organism: Acidovorax facilis (assembly GCF_023913775.1). Classification (GTDB taxonomy): domain Bacteria; phylum Pseudomonadota; class Gammaproteobacteria; order Burkholderiales; family Burkholderiaceae_C; genus Acidovorax; species Acidovorax facilis. Next base: position 113,399 of record NZ_JAMXAX010000002.1, on the reverse strand, counting down.
GTCTCAGTGTGCGAGGCGTCGCACGCTGGTGGTGGGCAGGGCATTGCCCCGGTGGCTCGCTGTGGCGCGCGTGCCCATGCCGGCTGCAGCGCTGCCGCTGACCTGGAACACGGCCACCAGCTCTGCCAGGCGCTGGGCCTGCTGGCGCAGGTTCTCGGCGGCTGCAGTGCTTTCGCCCACCAGTGCGCCGTTTTGCTGGGTCATCTGGTCCAGCTGGGTCACGGCCACGTTGACCTGCGATATGCCGTCACTCTGCTCGGCGGCGGCGGTGCTGATCTCGCTGATGATGCCGTTCACGCGCTGCACGCCTTGCACGATCTCGTTCATGGTCTCGCCCGCATTGGCTACGAGCTGGGTGCCTGAGCCCACCTTTTCGACGCTGGACTGGATCAGCGCCTTGATCTCCTTGGCGGCCTCGGCGCTGCGCTGCGCCAGGCTGCGCACCTCGGTGGCTACCACCGCAAAGCCACGCCCCTGCTCGCCCGCGCGGGCGGCCTCGACGGCGGCATTGAGCGCGAGGATGTTGGTCTGGAAGGCAATGCCGTCGATCACGCCGATGATGTCGGCGATCTTCTGGCTGCTGTGGTGGATGTCCTGCATGGTGCTCACCACCTGCTGCATCACCTCTCCGCCCTTGGTGGCGGTGCTGGCGGCGGTGGTGGCCAGTTGGTTGGCCTGGCGGGCCGAGTCGGCGCTTTGGCGCACGGTGGCGGTCAGCTCTTCCATGCTGGCGGCGGTTTGCTCCAGGCTGCTGGCGGCTTGTTCGGTGCGGTGGCCCAGGTTCTGGTTGCCACTGCTGATGTCGTCGCTGGTGGTGCGCAGCTGCGCAATGTTGTCGCGCACGGCCGAAACCAGTTCATGAAAGCGCTGTTGCATGTCGCGCACGGCCACCATCACGCTGCCGGTGTCGCCCGCCTTGACCTGCACGTGCGCCGTCAGGTTGCCTTGCTGGATGGCCTGCACCACGGCGCGCACTTCGCTGGGCTCTGCCCCCAGCTCGCGGCCAATGCTGCGCGATACCAGCACTGTCACCGCCACGCTGATCAGCACGGCCAGCAGGGTGATGGACAGCATCACGCCGGTGAATTGGCTGGCGTCCTGGTTGGCCGTCTGGCTGTTCTTGATGATGCGGCCTTCCTCGTAGTCGATGAGCTTGTTGGCGGCGGCCAGCCATTGCTCGTACTGCGGTTTGGCCTCGGCCCAGAGCAGGGCTTCGGCGCCCGCGCGGTCGCCAGCCTGTATCAGTGCAACCACCTTGCTGGTGGTGGCCACCGTGCGTGCTTCGATGTCCTTGAGCGCCTGCACCAGGGGGCCCACTTCGGGTGGGACCTCTTTTGCGGTTTTCAGCACGTTGTCGAGTTGCGTGGCGGACTGGGCATAGAAGTCGGCCAGCCGCGCGATGGATTCAATCTCTTTTTTGCGCGCCTCGTCGTTGGGCGCCAGCACCACATCCCGCACCGCGATGGAGCGGTCGTGGGCCGAACCCCGGAAGTTGATGGCAGCGCGCTGGATGACCGCGTTTTGCGTGGCATTGGCGCTCAATGCGCCATCGATGCCCCGTGCAATGAGCACGCTGTAGACCGACATTCCGAGCAAAGCCACGATGACCAGGCCGAAGCCCGCCATCAGGCGCTGGCTGATTTTCCATGTGTGCATTGAAGGTGCCTCTTGAAGATGTCTTGGGACGACGTTGCCCATACAAACCGCCAGGTGTCCCCGTTGGAGGGGCATGCCATGGCAACATGTTTGCATTTCGTTACATTGTACTGATTGGTTGCAAATTAAACCGTTTGGTTTAATTTATTTACTCGATAGTCAATGTTTGTTTGTTTGGGCAGGAACTGAGGCTTTTTTTAGATGTTTTGGCGATTAAATAACAAGAATTAAGTCGTTTGGGTTTTAAAGCGCGGCTCGCAGAATGCCGATGCTGTGACCTCTACCATCTCCATCATCATCGTCCCCGGCTGGCGCGACTCTGGCCCCGGACACTGGCAAAGCCTGTGGGCTGAGCGCCTGCCCAATGCGCGCCGCGTGGTGCAGGACGACTGGATCACGCCCACCCGGACGGCCTGGGTGGGGCAACTGGAAAAGACCGTGTTGGCCGCGCCGAACCCCGTGGTGATCGTGGCGCACAGCCTGGGCTGCATCGCTACCTCTCATATGGGCCCCGAGGCAGCGGCCCGCGTGTGTGGTGCGCTGCTGGTGGCCCCGGCCGACCCGGAGCGCCGCGCCATCCTGAGCGACTTTGCGCCCGTGCCCTATGCCGCGTTGCCCTATCGCAGCATCGTGGTGGCCAGCAGCAACGATCCGTTTTGCCCCATCCGCCTGGCGGGCGCCTATGCGCGGGCCTGGGGCAGCGAGTTTGTGCGTATGCAGAACGCCGGGCACATCAATATCGACTCCGGCCACGGGGAATGGCCTTTGGGCTGGGCATTGCTGCAGTCGCTGGAGGGGAATCACACGGTGCCATCGCAACCCGGTGCGCGGTCGATCATGTCGCCTGCTGCTGTCTGATTGCTATAAATTTAATAGCTTTTTGCGCTTGTCCAGAAAGCGCTGGTGCTCTTTTTTGCTTGAAATTCCGAGTCAGGGGCCGCTGCCGATGGATCAGGCAATGGCCCGACGCGATCCTCTGAAAAATCTATATTCGAAATTGCGATTAATTAACAAAAATATATTCTTTTGAGTTTTAAAGATGCCTCCGCACAATGCGGCATCTCCAGCATCTTTTGGGCGACATCACCATGACTTCCTTGAAACTCAAGACTCTTTTCGCCTCCCTGGCCCTGGCCGCCAGTGGCATGGCCGCCGCACAGAATTCGCTGCTCAACGTGTCGTACGACGTGGCCCGTGAGTTCTACAAGGACTACAACGCCGCCTTTGCCGCGCACTACAAGAAGACCACCGGCCAGGACGTGAAGATCGACCAGTCGCACGCAGGCTCCAGCGCCCAGGCGCGTGCCGTGAACGACGGCCTGGCCGCCGACGTGGTGACCATGAACACGACCACCGACGTGCAGTTCCTGGCCGACAGCGGTGTGGTGGCTAAGGACTGGGCCAAGAAATTCCCGCACGACGCATCGCCCACCACTTCGACCATGCTGTTCCTGGTGCGCAACGGCAACCCCAAGGGCATCAAGGACTGGGAAGACCTCATCAAGCCCGGTGTCCAGGTCATCGTGGTGAACCCCAAGACCGGTGGCAATGGCCGCTATGCCTACTTGGCCGCCTGGGGCGCCGTGCGCGAAAAGGGCGGCACCGAAGCACAGGCTGCCGAGTTCGTGGGCAAGCTCTACAAGAATGTGCCCGTGCTGGCCAAGGGTGGGCGTGACGCCACGGCCACCTTCCTGCAGCGCAACCAGGGCGATGTGCTGATCACCTTCGAATCCGAAGTGGTCTCCATCGACCGTGAATTCGGCGCGGGCAAGGTCGATGCGATTTACCCCTCGGTGAGTGTGGTGGCCGAGAACCCCGTGGCCGTGGTGGAGCGCACCGTGGCCAAGAAGGGTACGGCCCAGCTGGCCAAAGCCTACCTGGACTACCTGTATTCAGAGGAGGCGCAGGAGATCGCCGCCAAGCATGCCATCCGGCCCCGCTCGGAAAAGGTGCTCAAGAAGTACGAAGCCACCTTCAAGCCGCTCAAGCAGTTCACCGTGGCCAAGTATTTCGGCTCGCTGACCGAAGCGCAGAAGGTGCACTTCAACGACGGCGGACAGTTCGACAAGCTGTACAGCACTAAGTGAACATCCCCCTGAGGCGCTGTGCGCCTTCCCCCTTCTCTCGAATTGCTGCGCAATTCGGGAAGGGAGACGCCACCGGTGCTGCGGGGCGGCCCTTGCACGGTGGCCCTAGGCTGGGTCGCGCCAGTTTTGAGCGCTGCGTAAAAAAATAGCTTCCTATGACTAGAACTAAGAGCGCCAAGAGGGTGCTGCCAGGCTTCGGCCTGACGCTGGGCTACACGCTCTTTTATCTGAGCATCATCGTGCTGATCCCGCTGTCGGCACTGATTTTCAAGACCTTCACCCTCACCTGGGAGCAGTTCTGGGCGGCTATCAGCGCGCCGCGTGTGATGGCTTCGTACCGGCTGACCTTTGGCGCATCGTTTCTCGCGGCGCTGGTGAACCTGGTGTTTGGCCTGCTGATCGCCTGGGTGCTGGTGCGCTACAAGTTTCCGGGCAAGAAGATCGTGGACGCGCTGGTGGACCTGCCGTTTGCGCTGCCCACCGCTGTGGCCGGCATTTCGCTGACCGCACTGTTGGCAGGCAATGGTTGGGTGGGCAGCATTCTGGAGCCCATGGGTATCCAGCTCGCGTTCAAGCCCGCAGGCATCGTGATTGCGCTGATCTTCATCGGGCTGCCGTTTGTGGTGCGCACCGTGCAGCCCGTGCTGGAAGATGCCGAGAAGGAGCTGGAAGAAGCCGCCACCTGCCTGGGTGCCACGCGCCTGCAGACCTTTACCAAGGTCATCCTGCCCTCCATCACGCCCGCGCTGCTCACCGGCTTTGCCATGGCATTTGCGCGGGCGGTGGGGGAGTACGGTTCGGTCATCTTCATCGCAGGCAACATGCCCATGGTGTCGGAGATCACGCCCCTCATCATCATCGGCAAGCTGGAGCAGTACGACTACGCAGGCGCCACGGCCGTGGCCGTGGTGATGCTCGTGATCTCGTTCATCTTGCTCTTGGTCATCAACGCACTACAGGCATGGCAGCGCCGCCATGCGGGGGCTCCAGCATGAGCGGCAACAACTCCCGAACCATACGCCGCGCCCAAGCGGGCACGACCGAATCACCGTGGGTGCGCTACACCCTGATTGCTGTCGCGCTCGCCTTCATGCTGCTGTTCCTGGTGTTGCCGCTGGCCGCCGTGTTCGCCGAGGCGCTGCGCAAAGGCTTTGGCGCTTACCTGGAGGGTCTGCGTGAACCCGACGCCTGGTCAGCCATCAAGCTCACACTCATCACCGCGCTGATTGCGGTGCCGCTGAACCTGGTGTTTGGCGTGGCAGCGGCCTGGTGTATTGCCAAGTACGAGTTCAAGGGCAAGGCGTTCTTGACCACGTTGGTGGACCTGCCGTTCTCGGTGTCGCCCGTGGTGGCGGGCCTGATCTATGTGCTGATGTTCGGCGCACAGGGCTGGTTTGGCCCCTGGCTGCAGGCACACGACATCAAGATCATCTTTGCCGTGCCGGGCATCGTGCTGGCCACCGTGTTCGTGACCTTTCCGTTCATCGCTCGCGAGCTGATCCCGCTGATGCAGGCCCAGGGCAACGATGAGGAGCAGGCAGCCATCGTGCTGGGGGCCACCGGCTGGCAGACTTTCTGGTACGTGACGCTGCCCAACATCAAGTGGGGCCTGCTGTACGGCGTGATCCTGTGCAATGCGCGGGCCATGGGCGAGTTTGGCGCGGTATCCGTGGTGTCGGGCCACATCCGTGGGCAGACCAACACCATCCCGCTGCATGTCGAAATTCTCTACAACGAATACCAATCGGTGGCTGCGTTTGCCGCAGCCTCGCTGCTGGCTTTGTTGGCCCTGGTCACGCTGGTCATCAAGACGATTGCCGAACACCGCAACGAGCAGGCACTCAAGGCGGCCGCCGAATTGCCCCCCGAGCGGCCCGCACCCCTGCCGAACGCACGCTGAAGGAACAAACACCATGAGCATTGAAATCCGCAACGTCAGCAAACAGTTTGGCGACTTCCAGGCCCTGCGCGATGTGAGCCTGGACATTGCCTCGGGCGAACTCATAGCGCTGCTGGGCCCTTCGGGCTGCGGCAAGACCACGCTGCTGCGCATCATCGCGGGGCTGGAGACGGCCGATGTGGGCACCATCCACTTCAGCGGCGAAGACACGACCGACGTTCATGTGCGCGAGCGCAACGTGGGCTTTGTGTTCCAGCACTACGCACTGTTCCGCCACATGACGGTGTTCGAGAACGTGGCCTTCGGCCTGCGCGTGAAGCCCCGCAAAGAGCGACCGAGCGAGGCACAGATCAAGCAAAAGGTGACTGACCTGCTCAAGCTCGTGCAGCTCGACTGGTTGGCCGAGCGCTACCCCTCGCAGCTGTCCGGTGGCCAGCGCCAGCGCATCGCCCTGGCCCGTGCCCTGGCGGTGGAGCCCAAGGTGCTGCTGCTCGACGAACCCTTCGGCGCCCTGGACGCCAAGGTGCGCAAGGAACTGCGCCGCTGGCTGCGCCGCCTGCACGACGAACTGCATGTCACCTCGATCTTCGTGACCCATGACCAGGAAGAAGCGCTGGAAGTGGCCGACCGCGTGGTGGTGATCAACCAGGGCCGCATTGAGCAAAGCGGCTCGCCCCAGCAGGTATGGGACCAGCCAGCCAGTCCGTTTGTGTATGGCTTTTTGGGTGATGTGAACCTGTTCCACGGTCGCGCCCATGAAGGCCTGGTGCACCTGGACGGCATGCAGATCGACTCGCCCGAGCACAGCCAGGCGCAGAACGCCAAGGCCTTTGCCTACGTGCGCCCGCACGACCTGGATGTGGAGCGCTATTCGCCCGGTGCAGGGCTCGACGCCGAAGGCCGCCCGCGCGGCATCGTGGCCCAGCTCAGCCGCGCCATTGTGGTGGGCCCGATTGCAAGGCTGGAACTTATTCCCTCCGACGACCACAAACCAGCGGACAATGCGTCCCCAGAATCCTTGATTGAAGCGCAGATCCCTGCGCAGCAATTCAAGGAAATGGGTTTCAAAGAGGGCGAAACGCTGGTGGTCACACCACGCCGCGCCCGAGTGTTCTTGGATCACGCTGCTGGGATTTGACTCCCCCTGAGCCGCTTCGCGTCTTCCCCTGAGGGGGACGACGGCCTTTGCTGTGGGACGGCCCTTGCTGGCCGTCCGCGCGTTTGGGCTGTGACGGTTTCAGAGGCAATGCCCTGGGCGGTTACTGTTGGATGAGGGATAAGAATGATGGTGTTGAACTGGATCGATCAGGCCCCGCGCCGCGTGCTGGCGTTGATCAGTGTGGCCTGCGTGGCCATGCTGGCGTTTGGCATGTACCTGCAGCATGTGGTGGGCCTGGAGCCATGCCCCATGTGCATCGTGCAGCGCTATGCTCTCATTGGTGTAGCAATCTTCACAGGTCTGGCAAGCGCTAGGGGCTCAAAAGGCTGGTGGATGGGCTGGGGCGCGCTGGCCCTGATCGCATCCGGCTTCGGCGCCTTCGTGGCGGCCCGCCAGAGCTGGCTGCAGTGGTACCCACCCGAAGTCGCCACCTGCGGCCGCGACTTCTACGGCATGATCGAAAACTATCCCATCAGCCGCGCCATCCCCATGATCTTCCGGGGCTCCGGTGACTGCGCTGCGATTGACTGGACCTTCCTGGGCGGCTCGATAGCCAACTGGTCGTTTGTGTGTTTTGTGGGGTTTGCGGTGGTGCTGCTGGCGCTGTTGGTGCGCGGGTTCACCAGCGGCAATCGTCGGGGTTCCGGTTACTCGATGGCTTGATGCGCCGGGGTCGGCTCGCTTGTCGTAGCCCGTAACTTGCATCAGAAAAAAAGGCGCTCCTTGTGAGCGCCATTTTTTTTTGCGTTGGCATGGCAGGTCTTCACGCTGAGAACCCAGGTTTCGGGAGCATTCGATCAGGTGGTCGCAGAGGCGCCAGCGCCTGGCAATGGTGCGATATGAGCGAATGCATGGGCCTTCTCGATCCGGTTGCGCCCAGCTGCCTTGCCCTGGTAAAGCGCGACATCGGCAGCCCGCAGGGCCTTCTCCAAGGCGTGGCCGTTGGCGAACCGGGGTGACACACCAATGGTGACGGTGCAGTGCAGCGGTTTGTCGTGGCCGCTCACGTGAATGGCCTGTTCTTCGACCGCTGCGCGCAGTCGTTCTGCCAACTGCACGACGCCGACATCATCACTGTCGAGGCAGACAGCCACAAACTCTTCTCCTCCTATGCGGCCCGTCAGGTCGCCTCGGCGCACGGTGGTGCGCAGCACATCTGCAACATGGCGCAGCACGGTGTCGCCAGCCTGGTGTCCGTAGGTGTCGTTGATACGTTTGAAGTGGTCCACGTCCAGCAGCAGCAAGTAAGCGGGCGCGACGTTGTGGAGGTTGAAGTGTTGCTCCAGCGCTTCTGAAAGCCCCCGGCGATTGAGCAGTTGCGTCATGGGATCGCGCGCCGCCATCTGGCTCAGATCATCGGTCAGGCGCCGGAACACCAGCCAAATCATGAAGGGTGGCACCACCGTCGCCAGGGACGACATATAGATGTAGAACACCATCTGAAAGCTGCTGTCCATGTGCAGCACTTCCAGTCCGCCCTGGAGTAGCCTTATGAACTTGATTGCGTTCAGAATGCAGATGCCACTGATCAGGAGCGCGAAAAATGCCATTTCGCGGTACAGGTGCTTGGCGAATGTGCGAACACCATAGAGTGCCGCGAGCGTCATGACCAGGAACAGCAGCGCAGACATCCCGGACAGCATGGCGTAGCGGGCGACCGGCCCCAAGCTCCACTGAATCAGTGCCTGTGCGGTGGAGTAGGCGAGTACAAATGCCGCCAGCGGCCGCCACAGCGGCGCGGGAAATCCAAGGAACCGCATGACCCCGAGGCCATAGGTGATCGGGGCCGCCAGGGTGAGGGTGTGGTTAACCACGCTCATCATGCTCCAGGCCGGGCCGCCTTCCACCAACTGCAGTACATAGGCAAGCCCCAGCAGCAAGTTGCCCATGGCAAAAAAATCCATGCCCATCTTCTTGCCCTGCAAGCGCTTGCTGATGAGCAAAAACATCACCGCGAAGCACAGCAGGTGAGCACACAGCATGCCGACGAGAACAGACCCCACCATGTCAGCGTCCTTCGGAGTCTGGCCGTGCGGTGTCGGCCCCAGGCGCGAGCCTCTTTGCCGGACGCGCAAACAGCACGCCCTCTGTCCCATCCACCCATGCGGGTAGCTTGTGCATCACGCTGGCCAAAAGATCGCTGGCCTGCCACTGCGCCAGCCAGGCTTGCAGGCGGGGCCAGGGCTGTGCGGCCCACCAATCGGCATCAATGCCTGCAAACTGCCGTACAAAAGGCGCAATCGCCATATCGGCCAGGGCCGCATGGGTGCCGAACAGATAGGGCTGGTCCGGCCAGAGACGCGCCTCCAGCCCCCCCAGCCAGGCCACGGCGCGGGCGCGTTCTGCATTCGTGTCGGCATCGGGGTAGCGGCTGGGATATTTGCACCGGTCCAGCGCCTGCTTGAACGGGCCATCGCATTCGGCAATCAGCGCCAGCATGGCCTGCAGATTGCCGTGGCTGGGGATGAGCCAGCCCTCGGGGTCGTGCTGCGCCAGCGCCCACAGCATGATCTCCAGGCTCTGCTCCAGCACCTGGCCAGTCGGCAGCACCAGCACGGGCACAGTGCCCTTGGGGGAGGCGTGCAGCAGGCCCTGTGGCTTGTTGCGCAACACCACCTCGCGCAGTTCGCAGGCCTGGCCACTGACAGCCAGCGCCAGCCGGGCGCGCATGGCGTAGGGGCAGCGACGAAAGGAATAGAGGACGGGCAGGGCAGCGCTCACGCGGAGTCGTCCTCGCGATCATTTTTTTCGTCGCTGGAGCTGAATCGCGCTCGGTTGCCCGGTTGCCGCGCGCCGATATGCGCTTGCCCGCGCTGATCCGCCAGGTCCATCTGGCGTTGCCGCTCTGCCAGCGCGCGTTCCTGCTCGGGTGTGCGCGTGCCGTGGCAATACGGGCAGCTCACGCCGCGCACGTAATGCGGCGACTGCAGCTCGACCTCGCCCAGGGGCATGCGGCAAGAGCGGCACAGTTGGTGGTGCCCCGGAGCCAGGCCGTGGCCCACCGACACACGTTCGTCAAACACGAAGCAGTCGCCATGCCACAGGCTGTCTTCTTCGGGCACGGTTTCCAGGTATTTGAGGATGCCGCCTTCCAAGTGGTACACCTCGTCAAAGCCCTGCGATTTGAGGTAGGCGGTGGATTTCTCGCACCGTATGCCGCCCGTGCAGAACATGGCCACGCGCGGGTTACCCGCCAGCACGCCGCCGGGCTGCGACTGCTGCGCCACCCAGGCCGGGAACTCGGCAAAGCTCTTGGTGTGGGGGTTGATGGCGCGTTCAAACGTGCCGATACCCACTTCGTAGTCGTTGCGCGTGTCCACCACCACCACGCTGGGGTCGTCGATGAGTGCGTTCCATTTCTCGGGCTTCACATAGGTGCCCGCATTGCGAGCCGGGTTCAGGCCGGGCACGCCCAGGGTCACGATCTCGCGCTTGAGACGCACGCGCATGCGGTAGAACGGTTGGCGGTCGGTGGGGGCTTCTTTGTGCTGCAGGTTCGCAAAGCGGGCATCGCTGCGCAGCCAGGTGAGCACCGCCAGCACATCGGCGGGTGCGCCCGCAATGGTGCCGTTGATGCCCTCGGGCGCCAGCAGCAGCATGCCGCGCACGCCGCGCTCGTCGCACAGGGTCTGCAGGGGCGCGCGCAGTGTGGCGCAGTCGGGCAGATCGACAAACTGGTAAAGCGCAACAGTGAGAAAGCGGGGTGTGACCGAGTCCACGAAATGGGGGAGAGAGCGGAAAAGAAGGGGTGATGATAGCGGTCACTTTTCGTTACGATGCAGGCGTCTCCAACATGCGCCCAAGGTGTTTTATGGCCCAGGAACCCTCCCTCAACCTGTTTCGCCGCCTGGAGCAGCTCAACGGTATTGGGGCTGCGCTCTCCCGCGAGCGCAACATCGACCGCCTGCTGGAGAACATTCTGGAGGCTGCCAAGGCCATCACGGGCGCGGACGGCGGAACGCTCTACAGCGTGACGGAGGACGGGAAGTCGCTCAAGTTCGAGATACTGCGCACCGACTCGCTGGACATTCGCCTCGGTGGCACCACGGGCAAGCCCATTGATTTTCCGCACCTGCCGCTGCGCAACGCAGATGGCAGCCCCAACGATTCGCTGGTGGCCGCGTATGCCGCCATCCACGACCGCACGGTGAACATTGCCGATGCGTACAGCGCCGAGGGCTTTGATTTTTCAGGCACCCGCAGTTTCGATGCGCGCACGGGGTACCGCTCGCAGTCGTTTCTGACCGTGCCGATGAAGAACCACGACCATGAACTGATCGGCGTGCTGCAGCTCATCAACGCGCGACACTGGGAGACCGGCGAGGTCACCACATTCTCCGAGGCCGACCAGGGCCTGGCCGAGTCGCTGGCCTCGCAGGCTGCCATTGCCCTCACCAACCGCTTGCTCATCACGCAGCTGGAGCGCCTGTTCGAGTCGTTCGTGAACCTGATCAACCTGGCCATTGACGAAAAGTCGCCCTACACCGGTGGCCATTGCCAGCGGGTGCCCGCCCTTACCATGATGCTGGCCGAGGCGGTGAATGCCACCAACCAGGGGCCACTGGCGGGCTTTCGCATGAGTGACCGGGACCGCTACGAACTCAAGATGGCCGGCCTGCTGCACGACTGCGGCAAGATCACCACGCCCGTGCACGTGGTGGACAAGGCCACCAAGCTGCAGACCCTGTACGACCGCATTGGGCTGGTGGACACGCGGTTTGAAGTCTTGAAGCGCGATGCCGAGCTGGCCGCACTGCGCCGCCAGCTGGCGCTGCGCCCGGTGGTGGATGCGCGTGCCGAGGGGCAGGAGCTGCAAGCCCTGCAGCACGAAATCCACGCACTGGAAGAAGACCGCGAGTTTCTGCGCCGCTGCAATACCGGCACCGAGGCCATGCGCCCCGAGGACCAGCAGCGCGTGCGCGACATTGCCGCCATGCGGCACTGGCGCAACCCGCAGGGGGTGCAGACAAGCTTCCTTACGGCCGAGGAGGTGGAGAACCTCACCATCCGATCCGGCACCCTGAACCAGGCCGAGCGCGACACCATCAATTACCACATCGTTGCCACCATTAAGATGCTGGAGACGCTGCCCTGGCCACGGCACCTCAAGAACGTGCCGGAGTATGCGGGCGGCCACCACGAGCGCATGGACGGCAAGGGTTACCCGCGCGGCCTTACGCGTGACCAGATGTCGCTGCAGGCCCGCATGATGGGCATAGCCGACATCTTCGAGGCGCTGACAGCGGCTGATCGGCCCTACAAGAGTGGTATGACCTTGTCAGAGGCGATAGCCATCATGTGCAGGATGCGCGACAACGGGCACATCGACCCGGACCTGTTCGAGGTGTTTGTGCGCGAGGGGGTGTACCTGCGCTACGCGCGGGACTTTCTGGAGCCCGGGCAGATGGACGTGGTGGACATCGCGGCGCTCGGCTTCTCCTGACTGAAATGCTTCTGAGTGGATCGCTGCCAAGCCCAGTGCACTGGCCACTGACCGGGTTCGCAGGGTCGAGATGCCTCATGGCTTGTGCAGCGGCAGCCACAGCGTGAAGCGCGAACCGCAGTCCTCCCCCAGCGCCCCCCAGGTGTCCCACGAACACTGCGCGCCCAGCGCCAGTGCGCGGCTGCGCACGTTGGCCAGGCCCCTGCGCGCGGGCGGTAGCGCATCGGGTGGGGGCGCGGTGAAGGGGGTGCCGTTGTCCTGCACGCACACCTGCACGCCGGGCACACCTCCGCGCACCGATTCAGCGGTGCCGAGCGTGATCTCCATCGCGCCGCTGTGCTTGAGGATGTTGGTCAGCACCTCCTGCAGGATGCGCAGCACATGCAGCGCGCTCTGCGAATCGAGCCAGGGCAGGGGCGGCACATCGTCCACCTGCCAGCGCAACGCCAGGCCAGCGCCCTCTAGACGGGGGCCCAGCCGGAAGCGCAGGCGCGCAAGCAGGGCCAGCAGGTCGGCGTCCACAGGCTCCAGCGAGTCGATGGACAGCTTCAGGTCGTCGATGCACTCGCGCAGCACCGGCGCCACGTCCAGGCGCGCGGCGGGCTCGTTCTCCACCAGCCGCAGCGCGCTCATCAGTGACGAGCCCACGCCGTCGTGCATCTCGCGCATCAGGCGCTGGCGCTCTTGGAGCAGCGTCTGTTCGCGCTCGGCGGCGCGCAGCCGCTCGTGGGTTTCGCGCAGTTGCTGTTCTTGCGCGGCCAGGCGCTCGGCCTGCACGGCATTGGCCAGCTCGGCCGCGCCCAGCGCGCGCTGGTAGCGCGTGAAGGCCACCCACAGGAACATGGTGAGCACGCCCATGTAGGCATAGGGGGTGAGGTAAATGTGCTCGATGCTGATGAGATACCGCTGCATCGCCAGGTCATGGAACGCCATCGGAAACGACAGCGCCACGGCGCCGCACAGTAGAACGTTGGCCCCCGTGCGGTGCGTCCACGCGCCGCGCGCCGCCACATACAGCACCACCACCCCCGGCGGGAACAGCGCCAGGCGCAGCAGCGGAAGCATCGCCTCGTGCCTGAGCCCCCACAACGGCAGCGCTGCAGCCGCCACCAGCCAGCAGTAGGCCATCAGCGCCCGTGCCAGCCGGGGCCTGTGCCAGCCCTGCATCTGCCGCAGCAGCAAGAAGGAACACACCGAGGAGCCCAGTGACCCCACCAGCGTGAGCCAGGAGAACCAGGCGTCGGGCACGGCCAGGCCTTCCTCGTCCACCAGATAGAACAGCGTCGCCAGCAGGTGCGCCACCGACAACAGGAAGAACAGCAAGTAGCCTGCTTCCTCGCGCCCCTCGCCATGGCCCCGCGCCCGCCGCATCAGCCACACCATCAGCGCCAGCACGCCCAGCACCAGGTAGGCGCCCCGCAGGTAGGTCACCAGGCCGGTCTGCAGCAGCTCGCGCAGCCGCCAGGCTGGCCGCAGCGCCTCAGCCGGTCCGGCCCACACCGAGGACAGCGCCCCGCCCACGCCCGGCAGGCTGGCCATGCGCACGTGCAGCTGCGGCGCTGCACCCGCTTGGTCTAGGCACTTCAGATCCAGCCATACCGGGCGGTTGAAGCCGTTCCACACGCGGCTGCCGCGCGTCTGCCATGCAAGGCGTCCGTTGGCATACACGGCCACCGTGCCCACCGTCTGCCAGCGCGGGATGTACAGGCGCATACCCTGCGGAGTGCCGTGCGGCAGCGCGTTGGCGGGCACGCGCAGGCGGTACCACTGCACTTCGGGCGGCGCGCTGGCCTGCTCGGCGCTGGACGCGGTGCTGCGCGGGCGAGCATGTGGCAGGGCCACGGCGGCCCAGGGCGTCGCGGCGTCCAGCACCGCATCGCCGGATGCGTGCAGCGAAGGCGGTGGCGCCCAGTCGCCGCTGGGCGAAGACCAGGTCTCGGCCTGCAACAGGTGCACGGCCTCTGCGGCGTGCGTGCACGGCACCAGCATCATCACCAGCAGCAGCACCAACGGCATTGCCAGCAGCCGCCAACGCCGCAGCACCCGGCGCGCCGCCTCAGTCGGCCGCATGGATCCAGCCCTGGCGCGCTGCGGCGCTCACGGCCTCGGCCTGCGTGGTGACCTGCAGCTTGGCATATACGCGTCGCACAAAGGTGCGCACGGTGTGGCGCGAGACGCCCATTGCGCGGGCGACCTCGTCCAGCGTATGGCCGCGCGCCACCAGGCGCAGCAGTTCGGCCTCGCGCGCGGACGGGGGTGCGCTTGCGCCCAGGCCTGCGCCCGGCGGCGGGGGCGGCGCTGCCGCCAGCGCGGGCTGCGTCTGGCGCAGCAGCAACAGCTTGCGCGCCACCATGGGGTTGATGGGGCTGCCGCCTGCGTGCAGGCTGCGCACTTCGTCCACCACGGCGGTGGCGGGCAAGTCTTTGAGCAAATAGCCCATGGCACCGGCGGCGATGGCATCCAGCACGTGCACCTCGTCGCCGAAGATGGTGCTGACCATGGCCGCCGCCTGCGGCCAGCGTGCCCGCAGCGCGGCCAGCACGTCCAGCCCGCTGCCGTCGGGCAGGCCCAGGTCGAGCAGCAGCACGTCCAGCGGCGCGGCGTCGTCCTGCGCCAGCGCGGCCATGGCCTCGGTGCGGCTGGCGGCCGTCCACGCCAGGCGCATGTCGCTGGCGCCTTGCAGCGCGTGGGCCAGGGCGGTGCGGCAGGCGGCGTCGTCCTCGACCACGGCGACGCGAACGGGGGTGGAGGCAATGGAAGAAGGCGGTGGCATGCACCGATGCTGCCACAGCCGCTGGGCACGGGCATGTCGCCCAAAAGGGGGACATACGAAACCGCCCCCTGTCCCTAGCATCCGGGTCACGCGCTGGCTTTGCTGGCTTTTTGCTATTGAAGTTATAGCTGTCAGCGCTTGATCAGAAAGCGCTAGAGGCTAAAAATATGCTCAAAAATGTCCTTCACACCCCGCTCATGCACCGGGCCTGGTTGCGCGCGCGCAGCGCGGTGGCGCTGGGCGCGCTGGCCATGGTGCTGCTGCTGCAGGCCTGCAGCGTGGCCCAGCCGTCGTGGATCGAGGCGCCCCTGGTGGCCGACGGAAGCACCACCGGCGCGGGCTATGCGCCCCACGGCACCAGCCTGCCAGTGAGCGAGGGGGCCAGCGCGCAGTTGAAGTTCTCTTATGCCACCTTGCCAGACGGTGCGCTGACCAAGTTGAATGTGGACACCGACAACACGGTTGCCACCGTAGGCCATGACAGCTATACGCTCGACGCCGGCAAGGTGGTGCGCGCACGGCTGGTGCTGTATGTCGACAAGGTGACCACCTCGGGCTACATCGCCATCTTCGGTGCCTACCAGGCCGGGGGCGCAGACTGCTTTGCGCACGAGGGCACGGCTCCCGCCTGCGACCTGCAACTGGCCAGCGCCGTCGGTGGGCGCGCCACCGATGCGGACCGGCCGACGCAGCCCTTGCGCATTACCGAGCGCGGCTTCTACAGCTTCGACGTGACCGAGCTCGTCAAGCACCGGCTGGCGCAGGGTGTGGAATCGATGCTGCGCGTGGAAGCCGCGCAGGACACCGATGGTTCCTACGGCAGCTTCGAGTTCGCCAGCCGCGAGCAGCCGGTGGGCCAGGCGCGCGTGCTGCACCAGGCGCAATTGCTGATCACGCTGGAGGGTCTGGCGGGCATCAGCAGCAGACCCTATGCCTCCACCAGCGTGCGTCAGTCGTCCACCGACCCGACCGTCGCCGCGCAGGACTTCCGGCAGGACGAAAACCTGTGGCTTGGCGGCGCGGCAGGGGACCGCGCCTATGCACTGTTGCAGCCGCAGCCGCTCGAAGTCGGCTTTCCGCTGCGCCAGGTGCTGTTCAGTACGGGTTCGATGGCAGGCAAGCAGTCGCTGGTCATGCATGTGAACGGGCCGGTGCTGGACCAGACCACGCCGCAGCCGCAGCCGCAGGTGCAGGTCTACGGGCGACGCAGGTTCAACGTGAGCGGTCAGGTGGTGCGATCGTGGAACGACGGCTGGGCGGAGCCGCCGGGCGCGGACCTCATCGCCACGGCGGCACTGGACCGCAGCGCGCCTCGCCAGACTGTGGTCGCCGATACCACCGATCGCTATATCGACACGCTGGCCAGCGCGTACAACGGCAACCGCAACCAGGACTTTGCGGCGGCTGTCACCACCAACGTGCAATCGCCGATAACGCTGGACAGCAGCCGCAACACCCGCACCGGGCATGCGCCGCGTTTCATCACCGTCATCAAACCTGAGAAGGACGTGTGGCGGTCACCCTTCGACTTCGACAAGGACGACAGCACACATGCATTGAGCCTGTGCCTGCAGTACACGGGCAGCGCGGGCACGTGCCACAGCGCGCTGTCGCTGCGCGCCCGCCTCGGGCAGCCGTTCACCAGCTCGGGCCGTGTCATTGTCATCGGGCTCTGGGCCGACACCGCAGCGGGCGGCCATGTACCCTATGCGGCAGACATCGACCTTGCTCTGCCCCAAAGCGGCGCCAGCGCCCAAGTGCCCGCCGACCTGGGCCCCCAGAGCCTGTCGGGCGACATGGCCAGCTACATTGGCTACGGCATTCACGAAGCCAGGGCCAACCGCGTGGTGGGCACGTACCGCGGCATCGTGAGCATGGCGGGGCACAACCTGCGCACCGCCATCGACTTCGAGAACCTGCCGCTGCCCTTGCCGTCGCTGAGCGGTCCGGCCCGTGTGGAGACGGCGCCTGGCACCACCGTGGTGGCGGTCGGTGCCGGTGCGCCGCAGCCCTTCGTGCTGGCCGTGGCCGACCCGGTGGGCCAGAACATCGACGACACCACGCGCTGGATCATCACCAGCAGCAACCCCGCCGACACCTTACCCAGCGAGATTCAGCAAAGCGAAGGCAGTGTGGCGTTCGCCGTCACGTTCTCGGGTTTGGGCGCGCGCACGCTCACCGTCACTAGCAAGGGCGACGCCAGCGTCACTGCGACGTTTGCCGTCAACGTGCTACAGGGCGCGCGACAGGGCCAGTCCATCAGCTTCACCACATCACCTCCGGCCTTCGCCAAGGTGGGCGGAACATATCTTGCGGCGGCCACGGGCGGCGGCTCGGGCCTGCCGGTCATCTACAGCCTCGACACGGCCGGCTCCACGCTGGGCGCCTGCACGGTAGCGGCAAACGGCGCGGTGGTGTTTACCGGCGCCGGCACCTGCTCCATCCAAGCCGATCAAGCAGGCAATGCGGCTTACTCTGCTGCCGCTCAAGTGCGGCAGAGCTTTACTGTCGGCTCCGCGAGCTTCAGCGGGCCCACGGTGCCCTCGGGCGGCGGGGGCAGCTCAGGACCGGCCAGCGCCAGCCTGTCAGGCGGTGGCGCTACCTGCCAGTTCGACGCGTCGGCCACCCGCTACACGGCCGCGAACGCAGCCCCTCCAGGGCAGGGCGCACCCCAAGGCATGTTCGAATTCCGGCTTGTGGGCTGCACCCCCGGTGCTACCGTCACCATCACCACCCACTGGCCCCAAGCCGTCAGTGCGTTCGCGAAGTACGGCAAGGCCTCCGGCCAGGCTGCCAGCGCCAGCTTCTTCGCGCCCTCCAACCTGGTCATCAGCGGCAGCACCGTGCGCTTTGACGTGACCGACGGCCAGCTGGGCGACGACGACTGGACGGCGAACGGCGTGATCCTGGACCCGGTCATGCCGTTGGCGGCCGCGCCCGGTGCCGCGCAGGCCATCCCCACGCTGGGTGAATGGGGCCTGCTGCTGCTCACGCTGCTGGTGGGCGCACTGGCGTGGCGCATGGCCAGATTTTGAGACAGATTGCCTTCCATCGCCTAGTCAGTCAACACAGTGTGCTATCAAATAATGATCAAAAACGTACTGATTCTATCGATGCGGCTGGGCCTGGCTGCGATGGTGCTGTCTGCGGTGCCGCTAGCCTGGGCAGCCACCTGGCAGGTGAACCGCGTGGACGACCCCGCCAGCGGCAGCGCGGCCCGCTGCGCGCCCGGCAATGCGCATACATGCAGCCTGCGCGATGCGATCGCGGCCGCGCAGCATGGCGACACCGTAGCGTTCGACGGCGCGGTGTTTGCGGCGCCGCAGGTGCTGGCGGTGGGCAGGCCGCTGGTCATTGCCCGCGCCATCACGCTGCGCGGCCCCGGCGCCAGCCTGCTCACCCTCGACGGCCAGAACGCGGTGCACCTGCTGGAGGTGAATGCTGGCACGGCCAGCGCGGGGGTGCCAGTGAGCGGACCGGTGCATATCAGCGGACTGGCGTTCGCCAACGGCACGACGGCGGTGGACGGTGGCGTAAACATGAACGGAAACTCCGGCTCGGTGGGCGGTATCGCCAATTGGGGCACGCTCACGCTGGACGACGTGAAGGTCACGGGCATGTGGGCGGGCAACGTAGGCGCGGGCATCGGCAACGGGCCCGCGGGCAGGCTCACGATCGTGCGCAGCGAGGTCAGCGGCAATTCCACCGGCTGGCGCGGCGGCGGTATCTACAACTCACCCAACGGCGTGATCACCATCGACCGCAGCACCATCGCCAACAACACGGTGCGTGAAGGCGAATTTGGGCACAGCGGGGGTGGTGTGGCGTCGTATGGTGCGCTCACCATCGACCGCAGCACCCTCTCCGGCAACCAGGTGTTCTCGTCCGCATGCCATGGCAACGTGTGCGGCGGCGGCGGCATCGCGGCATCGGCGCTGACGATCAGCAACAGCACCATCTCGGGCAACCGCGCCCACAGCACCGTGGGCGGGGACGGCGGGGGCATCGCTCTGGCCGTCTTCAACGGGACGATCACCGTGCGCAACTGCACGTTCGCGGGCAACCGCAGCGGCGCCAAAGGCGGCGCATTCCGCTCGTCGGACGACTTCAGCATCAGCAACAGCACCTTCACCGGCAACACCAGCGATGGCGATGGCGGCGCCATCAGCGTAGGCTGGATCGGCGGCGCGAGCGTGGCGCGCATCGACAACAGCACCATCGTGAACAACGTGGCAGGGGGCTTGGGTGGCGGCATCCACATCCCATCCTCGGGCAGCACAGTGCCGATCGTGCAGTTGTTCAATTCCATCGTGTCCGGCAACGCCATCCAGAGTTACCTGACGGACGTCTATGGCAGCGACGTGGCGGATGACGACCTGGCCGTCGACCACTGGAACGTGATCGGCGCCCCAGCCTCAGGCGTGGGTGGCCTCTACCTGCAACCGCTGGGCGACTATGGTGGCCCCACGCAGACCATGCCGCCGGGAGGCCTCGCCAGCAGAGCCTGGGCCGCCTCCCGCTATGCCGCAGGCGAGCCCGCCACCGACCAGCGCGGCGTGGCCCGGCCCGCCACGGTGGGCGCGGTCGTCGACGCCGGGGCGGTGCAGTTCAGCACGACGCTGCCATCCATCACCGAGCTGGACCCCGCCAAGGGGCCGCCCGCTGGGGGCTACGCGGTCACCGTCAGGGGCTTCAACCTGTCGGGCGGCACGCTGAACTTTGACGGGACGCCAGTCAGCGCCACGGGCTCGATCACCCATGCGGACGGTTCGATGAGCCTGACCGCAGCCGCGCCGCCCGGCACGGCGGGCAGCACCGTGCGCGTGCGCTACACCGTGGGGGCAAACGCCAGCCCCGACGTGCCGGAAGACGACTTCACCTACACGTCGCAGGCCATTAGCTTCACCACCATGCCGCCGAGCCCCGCAGTCGCGGGCAGCACTTACACCGTGGCGGCCACGGGCGGCGCGTCGGGCAACGCGGTGGTGTTCAGCACGGTGGGCCCTTGCACGGTGGCCGGCCAGGTGGTCAGCTTCAACGGCGCAGGCACCTGCACCATCTACGCCGACCAGGCGGGCGATGCGGTTTATCCCGCCGCGCCCCGCGTGTCGCAAAGCACAGCGGTGGTGCAGGCCGGCCAGGTGATCGCCTTCACCACCACGCCGCCCAGCCCCGCAGTGGCGGGCAGAACCTACACCGTGGCGGCCACGGGCGGCGCGTCCGGCAACCCCGTGGTGTTCACCACTACGGGCGCTTGCACGGTGGCGGGCCAGGTGGTCAGCTTCAACGGCGCGGGTACTTGCACCATCTACGCCGACCAGGCAGGCAACGCCCACTACGCTGCCGCCGCGCGGCAGCAGCAAGCGTTTGCCATCGTGGCACTGCTCAAAACGTTCACTGGCACCACCTTGCCCGCCAGCGGCGCGGGCGGCCCGGCCAGCGCCAGAATTGGCAACGATGGCGGGGCGCTGTGCCAGTTCGATCCAGCCGCCACGGCCTTCGAGGCCGCCACGCCGCCTCCTGGCCGGGTGGCGCCGCAGGGCGCGTTCCGCTTCAGGCTGATCGGCTGCGACGCGGGTGCCACGGTGCGCGTGACCACCACCTGGCCGCAGCCGGTGGCGGACTTCGTCAAGCGCACCGGCAGCGGCCAGTTCATCGTGCCTGCGAGCGCGGGCCTGGGCAGCACCACCGTGGGCTTTGACGTGACCGATAACCAGCCTGGCGACGACGATGCTGCGCCCGGCGTGATCGCCGACCCGGTGATGCCGCTGGCCGCCGCCGCCCTGCAAGCGATCCCCGCGCTGTCCCCCTGGGCCCTGCTGCTGCTGGGAGTGATGGCCGGGGCGCTGGGCATGGTGGCGCAGCGGCGCAGGGCTTGATTGCTCCTCAATTAATAGCTGTTAACGCTTATGGGTAAAGCGATGAAGCCTATTTTTGTTTAGTTTTCTGAGCTGTGGCGAGCCAGCCGTGAAAGGCGTGCATGGCCGCCGTCACGGGCCGGGATTGCAGCCGTGTGAGCCAGTAGGCGCCCCGGCGCAGTTCCAGCGCGAACGGTCGCACCAGGCGGCCCTGGCGCAGTTCGCGTTCGAACATGCACGCCGGGAGCAGCGCGGCGCCCGCGCCCTGGGCCGCCGCTTCGGCCAGGGTGAGCGACGAGTCGAACACCGCGCCGCGCACAACGGGGCAGGGCACGCCGGCCGCCTCGAACCAGGCGGACCATTCGTCGGTGCGGTAGCTTCGCAGCAGGGGCTGGCGCGCCAGGTCTGATGGCACCCGCAGGCTGTTGGCCAGGGCCGGGGTGCACATTACAGACATGGGCGCGTCCATGATGCGTTCGGCATGTGTGCCGTGCCAGGCGCCGTCACCAAAGCGGATCGCATAGTCCAGCCCTTCGCCCGCCATGTCCACTCGGTTGTTGTGCGTGAGCAGGCGCAGGTCCACAAACGGGCAGGCCTGCTGAAAGTCGCGCAGTCGGGGCAGCAGCCAGCCCACGGCAAAGGTGCCCACGGCGCCCACGGTCAGCACCTCGCGTGGGCGGGTGTCGCCCAGTTTTTCCAGGGCGCGCGCCAGGTTGGAGAACGATTCCGTCACCACCGGCAGCAGCGCCTGGCCTTCGTCCGTCAACGCCAGGCCACGCGGCAGGCGGCGAAACAGTGGCTTGCCCAGGCGCTCTTCGAGCTTGCGGATGTGCTGGCTGACCGCTGTCTGCGTGACGTGCAACTCCTGGGCCGCCCGCGTCAGGTTGAGGTGGCGCGCCGAGGCTTCGAACGCGCGCAAGGCATTGAGCGGGAGATGCATAAGTTTTTCTAGGGGCTGGCGGCAATTATTGTCGATGGTGCTTTGGGCTCAAGCTCTTTATCGTTCAGGCCTTGTCTTCACTCACCTCCAATTTTTATGCAAAGACGACAGTTTTCCTTGGGTTTGACGGCCGCTGCCACCATGCCTCTTTGGGGTTGCGCGGCCACCAGCAACGCAGCGAACCGCGACAAGACCACCCGCGAATGGAACGAGACCCTCGCCAACATCGAACGCACTGCCCAGGGCCGCTTGGGCGTGGCCATGCTGGACACGGGCTCGGGCCTGCAGTTGGGCTGGCGCCAGGACGAGCGCTTTGCCATGGCCAGCACTTTGAAGGCGGTGCTGGCGGGCTGGATGCTGGCGCTGGTGGACCAGGGCAAGGAGCGACTGGATGCCCGCGTGCACTACGCTGCGGGCGATGTGGTGGCGTATTCACCCGTCAGCGGCCCCCGTGCGGGCGATGGGGGCGGGTTGACGGTCGGCGAGCTGTGCTCCGCCACCGTGAGCCTGAGCGATAACACCGCCGCCAACGTGCTGCTGGCGCGCCACGGCGGCCCGGCGGGGTTCACGGCCTTTGTGCGGTCACTGGGCGACAGCATCACACGGCTGGACCGCACCGAGCCCACGTTGAACGAAGCCAAGGTGGGCGACCCGCGCGACACGACCACGCCGCAGGCCATGCTGCAGACCCTGCAAAAGCTGGTGCTGGGCGATGTACTCACGCCCCCGTCGCGCGCGTGGCTGCAGCGCTGGCTGGTAGAGACGAGCACGGGCGACAAGCGCCTGCGCGCGGGTGTGCCGGGCTGGAAGGTGGGGGACAAGACGGGCACTGCCAGTGACAGCGGCACGGCGAATGACGTAGCGGTTTTGTGGCCTACGGCTGGCGGCGCCCCGGTGCTGGTGACGTGTTACCTCACGCGGTCTACCGCCAAGCCCGAGCAGCGCGATGCGGCGATCGCCCAGGTGGCGCGGGCCGTGGCGGCTGCGCGCGAGACGTTCAGAGCTTCTTGACCAGCACCTGGCTGCGCCGGTCCCAGTTGTACTTGCGCTTGCGCGCATCGGGCAGCCAGTCCGGGTCCACGGGCTGGAAGCCGCGCTTGATGAACCAGTGCATGGTGCGGGTGGTGAGCACAAAGATACTGTCCAGCCCTTGCAGCCGCGCGCGTTGCTCGATGCGCTTGAGCAGCTTTTCTCCATCGCCCGTGCCCTGGCTTTGCGGCGACACCGTCACGGCGGCCATCTCGGCCGTCTTGGCCTCGGGGTAGGGGTAGAGCGCTGCGCAGCCAAAGATCACACCGTCGTGCTCGATGATGGTGTAGGTGGCAATGTCGCGTTCGATCTCGGTGCGGTCGCGCTTGACCAGCGTGCCGTCTTTCTCAAACGGCTCGATGAGCTGAAGGATGCCGCCCACGTCGTCAATCGTGGCCTCGCGCAGCTCTTCCAGCTTTTCGTCAATGACCATGGTGCCGATGCCATCGTGCACATACACCTCCAGCAACAGCGAACCATCCACCGCAAACGGCAGTATGTGGCTGCGCTCCACGCCGGCCTTGCAGGCCTTCACGCAGTGCTGCAGGTAGAAGCCCGTGTCCGTGGGCTGCTGTGCGGGCGGTAGCTGCGCCAGCAAGGCTTGCGCGGCGGCCAGCGGCAGCTCGGTGTCGATGGGGTTGTCGTCGCTCTCGGGCTCGGTGGGCGACATGCGGATGCCTTGCACCTCGGTCAAGAAGATCAGCTTGTCGGCCCGCAGCTCAATGGCCACGCTGGTGGCCACTTCTTCCATGCTCAGGTTGAAAGCCTCGCCCGTGGGCGAGAAGCCAAACGGCGACAGCAGCACCAGTGCACCCATGTCCAGCGTGCGCTGGATGCCCGCAACGTCTACCTTGCGCACCAGACCCGAGTGCTGAAAATCCACCCCATCCACGATGCCCACGGGCCGCGCGGTCAGGAAGTTGCCCGAGATCACCCGCACGGTGGCACCCGCCATGGGCGTGTTGGGCAGTCCCTGGCTGAAGGCGGCCTCGATTTCATAACGCAACTGGCCCGCAGCCTCCTGCGCGCAATCGAGCGCCACCGAGTCGGTGATGCGGATGCCATGCGAATACTTGGCTGCATGGCCCTTGGCGGCCAGCTGTTCGTTCACCTGTGGACGAAAACCGTGTACCAGAACAATCTTTACGCCCATGGCCTGGATCAGTGCCAGGTCTTGCGCAATGCTGTGCAGCTTGCCGGCCGCAATGGCCTCACCCGTGAGCCCGATCACAAACGTCTGGTTGCGGAACTTGTGGATGTAAGGCGCCACCGAGCGGAACCAGGGGACGAAGGTGAAGTTGAAAACGGCGGACATGGCAGTGGAGAGCGGTGGGTGGCCTTGGAGCTACGGAAAAACTGGCAATGAAAGGCAGCTGAGCAGGGCCGCCAAGTCGCGCATCATAAGCATGCAGGGCTTTCGCTGTCTGGGGCAGTTGCAGCCTGGCCCCCGGTTTGTTGCCGAAACGCCGCCAGCCGGGCCGCAAAGGGCTCCAGGATCAGAGCTTCGTCAGGCCCCGTGTGGGCTGCCACCGCAATGGCCACGCCACTTTGGGCCATCAGCGCCTGCATCTCGGGCTGGGCGATCATGCCGTGGTCCAGCAGGGCCTCCACCAGGCGGGTG
The DNA here is from genome assembly GCF_023913775.1 of Acidovorax facilis. Taxonomy (GTDB): domain Bacteria; phylum Pseudomonadota; class Gammaproteobacteria; order Burkholderiales; family Burkholderiaceae_C; genus Acidovorax; species Acidovorax facilis. The sequence continues at coordinate 88,933 of NZ_JAMXAX010000002.1, read as the reverse complement.
AGGGCACCCCGGTACTGGCCCAGCAGGGCGCTGGCGCGCTGGTATTGGGACTGCAGCAGTTCCTCGATGGCGGCGTTGCTGGGTTCCACGTCGGTGTTGAGGTGGTTGTCCAGCTCCACCGTGACGTCGGTGCGGGACAGCCGCGTGCCAAACCCATGGTGGCGAATGAACCGCGCAGCCTCGGCCGTGACCTGCTTGTAGTCCTGCTCCGCGCCGGTCGTGCAGGCCATTTCACCAAACACCAGCTCCTCGGCCACGCGGCCCGCCAGACCCACGCACATCATGTCGAGCGCGTTCTGCCGCGTTGTGACCTTCAGGCCCGCAAAGCTGTTGTAGCCGCCCTCGAACGAGGCGATGTTGATCTTCACCTCCTGCGGGGCCTGGCCGAACAGCAGGCAGTAGACCAGCCCGTGGCCTGCTTCGTGCACGGCCAGCAGGGCGCGGAAGTCGGCATTGGCGCGCTGCTTGAGGCGGTTGAGCTCCAGCGTCACCGCAAATTGCGCCTGCTGCACATCGCCGTGGGCGCTAGCGCCACGCACCACCAGGTGGCGCTTGTCGGCCGCCAGCGTGATGCCAAAGTCCTGCGCCAGGGGCAGCTGCTGCTCCAGCACCCAGAGCGCGGCGTTGACCAAATTGGCGCTCAGGATGGCATGCACCGACGAGAACAGCGGCCGCGTGCCCTGGGCCGGAAACACCGCGTTGGCATACAGCTCATCGCGCACGTCCTGCCCGATGGCAAAGCGCACGCCGCACTGGGCGGCAATGTCGTCGCAATACCGCGCACACAGGTTGCGGATGAGCTGCTCGTAGGTGGCCTTGTTGAACGAGGGGTAGATCACGTGCTCGTTGCCCAGCCGCGCGATCTGCTCAGGCTTGAAGCGTTCGCTGAGCGCCTTCTTCACATCGATGAGCGAGAGCTTGCGCGTGAGGCGGTGGAAGATGTCGGCGTCGGTGTCGCAGTCTTCCACGCGCTGCGCGGTCTCGTGGTACATCTCGTCGAGGTTGCCGCAGACGAACACCAGCAGCTTGCTGTAGTCGGTCTCCCAGGACGAAAGCGACTGCTGAAACCGCGTGAACAGGGCCTGCACCTGCGCGGGCGGCCACTGCATGATCTCGGCCAGGGGCTCTTGCAGCTTGAGCATGCGCTTGAGTTCCTGCGCATCCCAGGCGTCGAGCTGAAAGCGGTAGGGCTTCTTGCCCGCGCGCTCCTCCTCGTTATCGTCAGCGCGCTCGGCTTCGTAGTGCGCGTCGGCCAGCTTGCGCTCGATGTTGGTCAGTGCACTCAAAGCGGGCGGCAGGCGCCCGTCGGACAGCAGCGTCCACACGTCCTGGTAGCGCTCTACCTTGACCTCTTCACCTTTTGTGCTCACTGTGCGAAAGCGCTGGAACTCGTCCAGCACCAGCATGCCTGGTGCGCCCTCGTGGATGCCAGAGTCGCCCAGCATGCCCGAGATGGACGAGCTGCGGTAGCTCGCGCCGTGGCTGAAGCCGTCCATCTGCACTTCGACAAAGCGGTCGTAAAAGCCCAGCAGCTGCGCCAGGCGCCGCGTGAGCTGGGTCTTGCCCGTGCCCGTCAGGCCCCACAGGCAGACGATGACGGGGCGGGTGATGAGCTGGGGCAACACGTACCAGGCGCGGATGGCATCGATCACGCGGTCGATCACGTCGTCGATGCCAAACAGCTCGGCCTTGAGCTGTGCTGCGGCATTTGCCAGCACCTGCTGCCGCTCGGCCAGCAGCTCCCGGTGGGCAGCGCCCGGTGTGTGCCGCTCGCGCGGCGTGGTTTCTTGAAGGGTAGAAAGGTCCATGGTTTTCAATCGTTTTGTATCAGTCGCTTTCGGTGAAGCGGGATGTCTGGATCGCCTTGCGCAGGGCGACGTTGTCCGCACGGCGCTGGGCCCCACGGGTTCGTATGTGCTTGCCTGCCGCACTGGACAGGCTGCGTTGGGCCAGTGCGACGGCCACAGGATTTCGGGGCGGGCCCGAGGCTTCGAGCTTCAACACCAGGGGCGCCTTCATGCGGCGCAGCTTTTTAAGCTCGCCCTGGGCGAAGGCCCGAGACAGTTTTTTGGCACTCATGTGCACTCCACAAACAAAAAACCCCGGCAATGGAGCCAGGGCTTGTGGTGCGCTGCAATGAATGGATGCAGGAGCGCGCTTGCCGTGGCTGGACTTGCTGTGAATGCACAGTCCAGCCGGGGCGGTGGACTGTGGTCAGGCGGGAGCGAACAAGGGAACAAACATGGTGGTGACCTCCTGTGTTTTCAGGGGCTGCCGTTGCGGCGGGCGCGGCCTGAAAGAAGCGCGAATTGTGGCGATGCCCCCGGCGCTTGGCAAGCCGAAGGCGCCGCAATCGGCTGAATTTGTCGCTTGAAAAGAACAGTGCGGTGGGGGGTGAACAGCGCAGTTTTCAGGCTTGGCGCCGGTAGATCCAGCCAGCAGCGTGCAGCCACTCCTCCTTGTCGCGTGTCTGCACGACCAGTTCCACCAGATCACGGCCCGCGTTGAGCGGCACCTGCACGGTCATGCCGGCCCGGTCCGCCGACAAGGGCAGCAGGAACTGGCTCTCGTCCCAGAACAGGTAGCCGGGCAGTTCGGGCAGCTCCCGAAGTCTGGAGGCCCCCACGCCAATGGCCAGCGGAATGGATGTGGGTGCTTCGTTGGTCAGCAGCCAGGTGCTGTCGAGCCGCGCAGTCCAGGGGGCGGCAAGGGGGCCGGGTGCGGGCGGCATCTGTTGGCCGATGGGCACGGTGATCCAGTAGTGCCCCGCCGTGGCGGCCTCGCGCGCAAGGAGGTAGCGGCGGCCTTCGGACTGCTCCCAGCGGTAGTGGGTACCAGGCTGGGCGTCTGACCACCACCAGCCATCGCTGCGCAGGCGAAGCCCGGTGCTCAGGTTTTTCCAGTCCTGCAGTTTTGGGTTCCACGACCACAGGTCAACCTGTTGGCGGTCGGGCGAGACGGCTTTGATGGGCGCGGAATAGTTGCCATAGATGCCTAGCAGGGCATCCACCGCGCTGGAGGATGCGGTGGCCATGGCGGGGGCGGCGGTCGAGACCCGGGGCGGCAGCACACGCAGTTGCCCCGTCTCCTGCAAGGCGCGCAGCGCAATGCCTTCGGCAATCGGGCCCGGCTTGAAGCTGGCGGCGTTGCCGGTGATCATGACCGCCATGCCCGCCTGGGGCAGCACGCAGAAGTCGCTGGAATAAAACATGGTGCCGCCGCTCTTTTGCCACGCGAGCACGCCCACAGCATTCAGGCCCGGGTGCCGCGCACTGTCCCAGCCCAGGCCCGACTGCCAGTCGGGGGTGAGGCTGGGGTGCATGCCCTGGTTCTGAATCCTGCCCATCTCGGCCACGCTGGTTTTCGACACGATGCGCTGGCCATCGTGCTCGCCGCCCTGGATGAGCATCGCGGCCAGCTTCATCATGTCGCCGGGTGTGGTGCACAGCCCTCCCGTGGCGTAGCCCATCACGAACTCCTGACCCTGCGGCGCGTCGCTGATGCTGCCGGGGGCAAAGCTGCCCGGTGGCAACGGCTGCAGCGTATAGCCTGATCGGGCCATGCCCAGCGGGTTGAGCAGGGCGGACTGCACAAACGCCGGGTAGGTTTGCCCGGTGACGGCCAGCACGATGCGCTCGATCAGCGTGAAACCGTCGTTGCAGTACACCGCCATGGCGCCGGGGGCGTGCTTGAGGTGCACATTGGCCATGGCTGCCTCCACCTCGGCGGCATAGCCCGGCAGCGGCGCAAAGGCAAACATGTTGTGCAGGTAGGTGCCGGGCAACCCCGAGGCATGGCTCAGCAGGTGCCGGACGGTGATGTCGCGGTAGCCCGGCGACAGCATCGCGAACTGCGGCAGGTAGGCCACCACCGGAGCATCCAACTGCACGAGCCTGCGGTCTACCAGCACCATGATGGCCAGTGCCGCGAGCACCTTGCTGACGGAGCCGACGTTAAAGCGTGTGTCGGGCGTGGCGGGCGTGGTGGCGTTTGCATCCAGCGCCCCGAAGGCCTCTTGCCAGACGATGTGGTCGTTGTGCAGCAGTGCCACGGAGGCCGCCCGCATCTTGCTGCTTTGCATGGCTTCGCGAATTTCCTTGCGACCCCAGGCAATGGTCGTTGTGAGGGTGGGGGACGCAGTGCTGCTGCCACCACAACCGGGCAGCAGCGAAGCCATCGCGCTGGTGCCCGCCCAGGTCAGCCAACCACGGCGCGATGCAGGAAAAAGGCGGGGCTGATCAACAAGGTTCTGGGCGGATGGCTGTCGGGGCATTCGGTATTCCTGGGGGCATTGGCCGCGGAGGCATCGCCAGTCGAGGCGCGATTGTGGAAGCCCCGCACCCGGGCTGGCAACCGCGCGCATGGCCCGTGTTGCACGCGGCCAACGCCCGGCTCGGATAATGCTGCCCTCCATGACCGAATCCGCGCCTCCCCACCCCTTGCCAACCGCCCCGCGCACTGCGCCGCTGCGCATCACCTTTCCTGAGTCCCTGCCCGTATCGGGCAAGCGCGAAGAGATCATGGAGGCCATCAAGAAGCACCAGGTCATCATCGTGTGCGGCGAAACGGGCTCAGGCAAGACCACGCAGTTGCCCAAGATTGCACTGGCGCTGGGCCGGGGCAAGTGCTACGCCAAGCCAGGCACCAAGGGCCAGCTCATCGGCCACACCCAGCCGCGCCGCATTGCGGCCAGCAGCGTGGCCAAGCGCATTGCCGAAGAGCTGAACACGCCGCTGGGTGATGTGGTGGGCTTCAAGGTGCGGTTCCAGGACCGCCTGTCGCGCGATGCCTCCGTCAAGCTCATGACCGACGGTATCTTGCTGGCCGAGACGCAGACCGACCCGCTGCTCAAGAACTACGACACCATCATCATTGACGAGGCGCACGAACGTAGCCTCAACATCGACTTCCTGCTGGGCTACATCCGTCAGATCCTGCCGCGCAGGCCTGATCTGAAGGTCATCGTTACCTCGGCCACGATTGATGCGGACCGGTTTGCCAAGCACTTTGAGTCGGCCAAGGGCCCGGCCCCCGTCATCATGGTGTCGGGCCGCACCTTCCCGGTGGAGCAGCGCTATCGCCCGTTTGAAGAAAGCCGCGACTACGGCCTGAACGAAGCCATTGCCGATGGTGTGGACGAGCTGTGGCAAGGCAATGCGGCCGGTGACATTCTGGTGTTTTTGCCCGGCGAGCGCGAGATCCGCGAGGCCGCCGACCACCTGCGCAAGCATCTGTCGCACCAGCCCGTGATGCGCAATGCCGAGGTGCTGCCGCTGTTCGCGCGTTTGTCCCAGGCGGAGCAGGACCGCATCTTTGACGGCCACACGGGCCGCCGCATCGTGCTGGCCACCAACGTGGCCGAGACTTCGCTCACCGTACCAGGCGTGCGGTACGTCATTGACGCAGGAACAGCGCGCGTGAAGCGCTATTCTTTCCGTAGCAAAGTCGAGCAGCTGCTGGTCGAGCCCGTCAGCCAGGCCGCCGCCAACCAGCGTGCTGGCCGCTGCGGCCGAGTGGCCAACGGCATCTGCATTCGCCTGTATGACGAGGCCGGTTTCAATGGCCGCCCCCGTTTTACCGACCCCGAAATCCTGCGGTCATCGCTGGCAGGCGTCATCCTGCGCATGAAGTCGCTACACCTGGGCGACGTGACGCAGTTCCCCTTCATCGAGGCGCCTTCGGGCCGCGCGATCGCCGACGGCTACCAGCTGCTGGCCGAGCTGGGTGCGGTGGACGACGCCAACGAGCTGACCCCCATGGGCGTGGAACTGTCGCGCCTGCCGCTGGACCCGCGCGTGGGCCGCATGATCATCGAGGCGCGCGACCGCAAGGCGCTCGATGAGGTGCTGGTGATTGCCAGTGCGCTCAGCGTGCAGGACGTGCGCGACCGCCCCATGGAGGCGCAGCAGCAGGCCGACCAGGCGCACGCCAAGTTCGACGACGACAAGAGCGAGTTCAGCGGCTACCTCAAGCTGTGGAAGTGGATCAACGAAGCGCGGGGCGGAGCGCCCAGCCTGCCATCGGCCCGTGCGCAAAAGGCCATGGCCGCGCAGAAGGCGCCTTCGCAGGCCTACTTGCCGGTGGCGCAGCGCAGTGGCGGGGGCAGTCCTGCCGCAGCGCCTGCTGTACCCGCCGCCGTCCCCGCTGCGACTCACAAACTCAGCAACCGCCAGTACGAGCAGCTGTTGCGCCAGAACTTCATCAGCATCCGCCGCCTGCGCGAGTGGCGCGACATCCACACCCAGCTGCTCACGGTGGTCACCGAGCACAAGTGGCAGATCAACACCCAGCCCGCCAGCTACGAGCAGCTGCACCTGTCGATGCTGGCCGGGCTGCTTGGTAACGTGGGCGCCAAGAGCGACGAGGAAGACTGGTACCTGGGCGCGCGTGGCATCAAGTTCTACAAGCACCCGGGCGCGCACCTGAACAAGAAGCCCGGCCGCTGGATCGTGGCGTCGGAACTGGTGGAAACCACGCGTCTGTTTGGCCGGGGCATTGCGGCCATTGAGCCGCAGTGGCTGGAGCAGATTGGCGGGCATGTGCTGCGCAAGCAACTGCTTGACCCGCATTGGGAGAAAAAGTCTGCCGAAGTGGTGGCGCTGGAGCGCGCCACGCTCTACGGCATCGTGGTCTACAACAACCGCCGCGTGAACTTCGGCAAGGTAGACCCGCACGCTGCGCGCGAGGTGTTCATCCGCGAGGCGCTGGTGGGCGGCAACTGGGAGACCAAGCTGCCGTTTCTGGCCGCCAACCAGAAGCTCATTGCCAAGGTCGAAGAGCTGGAGCACAAGTCGCGCCGCCAGGACGTGCTGGTGGACGACGAACTCATCTACGCCTTCTACGACCAGCAGCTGCCGCCCGAGGTATGCAGCGGCCACAGCTTTGAGGCTTGGTACCGCGAAGAAAGTAGAAAACAGCCTGATCTGCTCAAGCTCACCCGCGATGAGCTGATGCGCCACGAGGCCGCAGGCATTACCACCAACGCCTTTCCCAAAACCGTGCGATTGGGTGGTGTGGACTGCGCCGCCAGCTACCTGCACGAGCCCGGCGACCCGCGCGACGGCATCACCGTGACCATTCCGCTCTTCGTGCTCAACCAGGTGAGCGACGAGCGCTGCGAATGGCTGGTGCCCGGCATGCTCAAGGACAAGATCCAGGCGCTGCTCAAAAGCCTGCCGCAGCGCCCACGCAGCCGCTTTGTGCCGCTGCCCGAGTCCGCCACCCGTCTGGCCGCGCTGCTGGGCACGCCCGAACGTTTTGGCACCGGCAGTCTCACCGACGTGCTGCTCAAGCAGGTGCGCGACGAAACCTCGCTCGACGTGAAGCGGGCGGACTTCAAGCTCGACATGCTCAGCCCCCACCTGTTCATGAACTTCCGCGTGGTGGATGAGCATGGCCGCCAGCTGGGCCACGGCCGCAACCTGGGCGCGCTCAAGGCCGAATGGGGCGCCAAGGCGCGCGGCGCATTCCAGGCGCTGGCAGGGCTCAAGCTCGGTGGCGGGGCGGCAGAGAGTGAAAAAAATGAGTCAAAAATGCCTCCAGCGCTTGATGGTAAAGCGCAAGCAGCTACTAAATCAGGAGTAAAGGGGGCAGCGCCCGCCACCGCGAAACCTGCGAGCGTTACCCCATCTACCCCCGCAGGCCAGCGCTACACCACCTGGACGTTTGGCGAGCTGCCCGAGCTGATGGAGATCAAAAAGGCCGGGCAGACGCTGATCGGCTTTCCGGCACTCATCGACGGCGGCGACGCTGTGACCATCGAGGTTTTTGACGAGCCCGAAGTCGCCGCCGCCAAACACCGCGCGGGCCTGCGCCGCCTGTTTGCGCTGCAGATCAAGGACGCGCTCAAGTACCTGGAAAAAAACATCCCCGATCTGCAGAAAATGGCCGTGGCGTTCATGCCCCTGGGCACGCAGGAAGAGCTGCGCACCCAGATCATCGACGTGGCGCTGGACCGGGCCTTTTTGCTCGACCCGCTGCCCACCGACGAAGTTGCCTTCAAACGCCGCGTGGAAGAGGGCAGGGGGCGCCTCACGTTGATCGCCAATGAGGTGGCGCGCCTGGCTGCCACCATCCTTACTGAATACGCAGCCGCCGCCCGCAAGATCAAGGACACCAAAAACGCCCCCGAAGCCACAGCGGACGCACTGCAGCAGCTGCAGCGCCTGGTGCCCAAGAACTTCATTGCCGTGGCCCCGTGGACGCAACTGGCCCACTACGCCCGCTACCTCAAAGCCATCACGCTGCGGCTTGATAAATACCGCGCCGACCCCGCCCGTGACGCTGCCAAGCTGGCCGAGCTGCGCCCGCAAGAGCAGCGCTACTGGCGCCTGGTGGCCGAGCGCAAGGGGCAGGTTGATGCGCGCATGCAAGAGCTGCGCTGGCTGCTGGAGGAGCTGCGCGTGAGCTTCTTTGCGCAGGAGCTGCGAACGCCCCAGCCGGTGAGCGTGAAGCGGCTGGACAAGCTGTGGGCGCAGGTCAATAGCTGAGCCGTGGCCTGTGGGTTGCGCGAGGTCAGGCCTGCGGCCCGCGCGCGTTAGGGCCTGGTCCAGATCCTGACGGTTACATACATGGCATAGCCCAGCGCCAGCACCAGCCACACCAAGAAGAAGAGGTTGGCCCAGTACGGGCCAGCGTGCTCCGCGAGTGTGTAGATCTGCCCCGCGCAGCCCTTGCCGACGCACGGAATTTCGCGCAGAACCAATGCGCGCAGGGCTGCGAACAACAGGTAGCACGCCACAGCGGCAACGAGCGGAAAGCCGATAGGCCCGACCGGAGGCTTAGTGAGTTCATCGTTCTCATCCCGCAGGCCCTGGTTCAGCAGCTTTTGCCCATACCGGTACCACACGTAGCCAACAAGGAGCATGAGCGCGTAGTAAAGGAAGGTCAGCATGGCGTGAAATGAGGGGGCTGAGTGTGTATGGGCGATGCGGCGAGTGTCGTTGGCCGCCCTGACTCATGCGCAAGATGCTTCTGATGCCCGTCGCTGGATACCAGCGGAAGAAGCAACAGGCCAAGAAAGCAGCAGGCAGGCATAGCTCGCTGTACCGTCAGCAGAGAGGTAGATTTGCGCACTCATTCTTCCACAGCCTCTCCCAAGTCCCCCGCAATCAGCCTGAACTGCGCCAGCGCCGCCTCCAGGTCTTCGACAATCTCGCGCGCAATCACGCCCGGTGCGGGCAGGTTGTCGCTGTCGGCCAGTGATTCGTCCTTGAGCCAGAAGATGTCCAGGCTCGCCTTGTCCCGCGCCACCAGCTCGTCGTAGCTGTACGCACGCCAGCGGCCTTCAGGTGTATCTGGCGACCAGGTGGCTTGGCGCTGTTGGCGGTTGTCGGCCTGGTACAGCGCCACAAACTCGTCCAGGTCTGCGCGGGTCAGCGGGTTGGTCTTGAGCGTGAAGTGCTTGTTGGTGCGCAGGTCGTAAATCCACAGCTGCTTGGTCCACGGTGTTTCACTGGCGCCTTTCTTTTCGAAAAACAAGACATTGGCTTTGACGCCCTGGGCGTAGAACAGGCCCGTGGGCAGTCGCAGCAGCGTGTGCACATCGCACTCGTGAAGCAGTTTTTTGCGAATGGTTTCGCCCGCGCGGCCTTCAAAGAGCACGTTGTCGGGCAGCACTACCGCCGCGCGGCCGTGGGTGGTGAGCAGCGTCTTGATGTGCTGCACAAAGTTGAGCTGCTTGTTGCTGGTGGTGGCCCAGAAGTCGTCGCGCTCGATGGTGTCTTTCTCGGTGCTGGTGCGGCCGTCTTCGCCCACGATGACGGTGCTGCTCTTCTTGCCAAACGGCGGGTTGGCCAGCACCACCTCAAAACGCTCGCCAGGGTCGGCCGCCAGCGCATCGCCCACCACCACGGGCACCGATTTTTCAGAGCCAATGCCGTGCAGCATCATGTTCATGGCGCACACACGGGCCGTGGCCTGCACCAGTTCGTAGCCGGTGAAGGCCTTCTCCTTAAGGTGCTTGAGCTGGTCGCGCGTCAGGCTCTTGTTATTCGCGGTGATGTAGTTGTGCGCGGTAAACAAGAAGCCACCTGTGCCACAAGCCGGGTCGCAAATGCGTTCCGCCGGTTTGGGCGCAATGCATTCCACCATGGCCTGGATCAGCGCCCGGGGGGTGAAGTACTGGCCCGCACCGCTCTTGGTGTCTTGCGCGTTGCGCTCCAGCAGGCCTTCGTAGGCGTCGCCTTTCACGTCGGCGCCCAGAATCGTCCAGGTCTCGGCACCGATCAAATCCACAACCACGCGGCGCAGCTTGGCCGGGTCCTGGAACTTGTTTTGCGCCTTGCCAAAAATCAAGCCCAGCGTGCCTTTTTCTTGCCCCAGCCTTTCCAGCGCATGGCGGTAGTGGTCAAACAGCTCGTCGCCATCCTTGGCCAGCAGAGAGGCCCAGGCGTATTCAGCGGGCACTATGCTGGGCTGGTTGTACGGCGGTTGCGCGCGTTCGTCGGCCATCTTCAGGAACAGCAGTTAGGTCAGCTGCTCCACATAGTCGCCATAGCTCATGCCGTCGTCGCGCAGCACGTTGCAGTAGTTCCAGAGCTTCTGGACGAGGGAGTGGGTGGTGGTGTTCATCAGTCTTTCAATCTTGCAATCTGTGCCAGCCGGGCTTTCACTGTGGGTTCGCGCTCGGGGTCGCTCAGCAGGCCGGGCAGGGCGTTGTGGAAGGCGGGCATTTGCAGCAGCGCACCGGCTGCTTGCGCCACATGCTGGCGCACGGGTGCGCTGGCGGCGGCCACCTCGCGGGCCACTGCGGCGCGGCCCTCCAGCACGGTCATGATGTCTTCCAGGTCGTGGCTCAAGTACACATCGTTGCCGCCACGATCTTTGAAGGCCTCCAGCTTGGTCGCCAAAAAGTGCGGTGCCGACAGGTGCCGCACCACCAGCCCATCTGCAAGTCCGTCTGTCAGTGTGGCCGTCAACGCCTCGTCAAATCCCACGCGGTACCAAGGGTTGGCAAAGCCCAGCACTTTTTCATCCAGCGGCACCAAGTCCAGCTGCATGCGGTGCCAAAACCAGCGAAAGGGCGGCGTATTGTCGGCCATGGTTTGCGTAAAGCCGCGCTGCATCAGCTGCTCTGTCAGGCGGTGGTAAGCGCCCAAGGTAGCCACCTCCACAATGGCGTCCACGTCTTCGGTGGGGCGCACGTCCATCAAGCCCGCGTCGTCTACCAGCAGGCCAGTGGCGCAGCCGCCCACAAACACCACCTGCTCGCACAGCGGCCCCATGGCCCGGGCGATGCCCAGCAACAGTTCCAGGTTGGGGTTAGCCATACGATGGGCCTTTGGCTTGGGTGGGCGACTCAGGGTCGATCAGCGCCTGCAGCCGCTCCAGCGCCATGCCCCGCTCGCGGGCCTTGCCCACGCGCAGGGCGTCAAACAGCGCCAGCAGCTCGTACAGCTTGGCGTCTTGCATAGCCGCAAAGGGCACGGCAGGGTGCAGCGGCTCTATGCCCACCCCGCGCACCGTGCCGTTGGGGTGCGGCCACACAAAATCGGTGCTGCCCGGCGCAAACACCCCGGCAAAGGCGGGCGCGCTGTGACTGGTGGGCACCCCGGCCACTAAAGGCAGCTTGACGGCCGGGAAGGCGTACTTGGCCCCATGCAAGGCAAACTCCGCCAGGTTGCGGGTGTGGGGGCGCACCGGGTTGTCGGCTGCCGCCTTCGCATCATCCGGCAGGGCTGCGCGGCGCACCCGCTTGCGGGTGACGCGGTAAATGCCCATGGGCTCTTGTGCGGCCAAATCGCTGCCCATCTTGTTTGCATCGGGGCCACCCGCGCTGGTAGCAGGTTGCGGCTCACGGTTGGGCAGTAACAGCCCCGCCAACAACCCGCGCTTGATGCAGGCATGCGCCTCCGAAACGCTGATGCCCAGCTCTTGCGCCAGCCGCGCATACGTCCAGCGCTGCTCACCCCAGGCGACGAGCTTGAGGGCGACCAGAAAGTCTTGGGGCTTGAGTTGCATTGATATTCAATATTCGTAAATCGCGAATATTGAATATAAGCTGATCTGACATCAGTGGCAAGGCTTTGAGTGAAAATGGCCTCTATCGCTTATGTGTCAAGCACAAGCAGCTATCAAAAATGAAGTGATTGGCTTACTGTGCCGCTTCAGTTTCTTGAATCTTTTTCGGTCTCCAGCCGTTCGTTCAGAGGGTTGGCGACCCCACAGCATCGATGTGGGGACTATGAGAGCGTGCTCATCGATCAGCAATGGTTTAGATCTGAGGTCACGCGGTGATCGTCATGTCGGCTTCGACTGCATCGTCGTCTGCTTCGACTTCGACACCATCCTCCCCGGCTTCTCCAACATATGCCGCTTTTCCAGTGGCCTGCTCAATCAATGCCAGCAGCCGCTTTTGCCGATCAGCCATGAATAACTCAAAACTGTCGGCGCGAAGCAGTGGTGGGTCGATCAGGTGCGAACGGAGGTACGTGTCCAGCTTTTGCGGATCGATACCGGGCGTTGTTGGGTCACCCTGTTCCAATTTCTTTAGATAGACCGATGGGGCCACGCCGCCAATGATCCGGTTGGTTCTAAACGACAGAGGAGTTTTGTTAATGATGGAGTCGAACACCGACGGCTTGATGCCCTGCTTTTTGCACCAGTCCTGAGGGAAGATGTGATGAATATCGACGTTCTCCCCGAAGAAAACAGTGTGGTCAAATTTTTGCCCTGAACGAAAATCTTGGGCATCCTCTTTCATCAACAAGGCATTGATTCCCTTGTAGGCAGCAGAGAGCCGCATGCGCATGGTTTTGAGTCGATCAGCGCGGAACATCGTCTCGCTTACTGTCGAGGGCTCCGGCCCACCTCTTAGCCACGCCGGTACTTCCATGAAGTCCTTTGCAATTCGGGTTTCGACAGCTGAGCCATAAAGCTCCCCAAAAACACCGTTCCAGTACCAGCGGACCAGCTTTGCGCGATTGGCTTCATGTTCCCAGTCCGTTCCGATGTCCGCAAGGATGGCAGCCAGCGGCACGATTTGCGATTGATAGGGGAGGTCGAAAATCCGATAAATGTGAAGCATGTGCAGGAACTTCGCCGCCTTCAAGAATCCTTGCTCGACCTGCTCTTCATACTGCTTGTAAGCTGCTAGCGGAAGGTCCAATAAGGCTTGGCGGTTTCCAGTGACTGCTGGCAGTTCTTTGCCCTGCTTGCCTGCCTTTTCGGCTTCCCGCCGACGCTCGCGGGTGTAGAACAAAGAGACCGCTTGCAGAAAATCGGTGTTTCCAACATTGGCAATGATTCCGGCCTCCGAACCAGCAGGCCGCAAGGTTTCCACAAACCTGCTGTGACGTCCCTTATGGCCATCATCTCCGTACCAGTCTTTGCGCAGTTCGTGGCCCTCGGCTGCATACATGGCGGTCACCAATTCGAAAGCGTCCAAGGGCTTGCCGCCTGTATTCACTTTCTCGAAGACGACGCATACGGCTTCTTTGGTGGTTGAACGGTCGAGCGCTATGACGGGAACCCGGTAGTACTTGAAGTTCTCCAGCACATCACGCTTAAAACGGCGAAATTCTTCACGCACCGATTCGTTGGAATCACCGGGCCATGCCTTATCAAAGCCGTCCTGCCAGCGATCCCAGTCAAATACCTTTGAAACCGGGTACATGAGTAGCTTGTATTCTTGTTCGCTGGTTGAAAGATCGGGTCCCGCTTCTCGCCCAAACTCGCCTCGCACAATCTTGTCTTCGGGCACGCCCAGGATGGCCTCTTCCCGGTCCACAGATGGGTCCAGCGCCTTGCGAATGTCGATATAAAACCAACGCTTGACCTTCTTTTTCTTGGGCGTCACTGTTTCAACTACTTTGCCCCGCATGGTCACCTGATAAAGAGACGTCATGCGCTGCTGCCCATCGAGGAGCAACGAATTTGGCTTCATGTCTTTCGCTGCGGCGGGCGCGCCTTCCACTGGCCGAGGTTTGAAGTTGACATCGCCTCCGGTGTCGAGCGTCATCAATGCACCCACTGGGAATGAGCGCGAAATCGACGCGATCAGACTTTTGATGCGGTCCTCGTCCCAAACCCAGCTCCGCTGAAAATCTGGGAGCTGTAGAACACCACGATGGCAGTCCTCCAGCAACTTGGACAAGTCATAGGGGTTAGTTTGAAAAGTGGAACCTGCCATGGGGATTTGACCTTCTTCTTTCAATCAAGTCGTTAATGGGTGTGGCTTAACAAATCAGTGTGTAGGTTGCAGGGCGTCGGCATTTGGCGACGCCGTTGAAAAATCACGTTGCAATACAGATTGCCGAAGCGCCTGCGCGCGCTGGAGGTTGGCGTCGACCTCGGCTTCGACTTCGCGGATGATGGACAGGTGGCTGTCGACTTCGACGACGATTCGTGCTTGCTCTGCGTAGGGCGGTAGCGGCAAGGCAATCGAGCTGAAGTTCGCCAGATTGACCTTCAATTGCGCAACGCCCTTGGTAATGCCCAAGATTTGGTCTTGAACGACCCGCGACGCGATGGCGTACTCGATGAATCCCGGATCAACGCCGACTTTGGTCACCCGCAACTTGATGCAATCGGCAGTAATCACGGCAGGTGGGCGATTCGCCGGGTAGCGACACACATCCCCCGGTGGGTCACCCATCTTGGTCACAAGAACATCGCCAGCATCCACTGAGTGTGCCGAAAGCTCTGCGGCCTTGTCAGCAGTGACGTAGACAGTGTTTTCACCACCGAATGACCCAGAACGGATATTGCGCACAAAGACCAAGGGCACACCTTCGGTTTTGTAGTCGCTCACCTTCAAACTACTACCAAAAGGGCCTATCGCCAATGAATAGGGTTCGCCTGCAGACACCTGCTCGGGTGATGCCCATACCCAGCCTGTAGGCAGTTCTGACAGTGCCTCGGTTTCAGGTTTCACTGGCTCCCGGTATTTGCGCTTCCCCGTCCACTTAGCACGCCGCTCCTCAAGAATCCGCTGCAAAAGTTGTTCGCCGGTTTCGTAGGTGCGGCCTTCGCGGTGGGCAAGGGTGGCTTCGGTTTCTACGAGGCGGCCTTCGACGGCAGCTTTGAGGACGGAGGCTTTGTAGCGTTTGAGGTTGGCTTTGACGCGTTGGAGGTTGGCGACGGCTTCGTCGAGGCGGGAGAACTGTTTTTCGAGTTCGGCGACGATTTGATCTTGCGCGGCCAATCTAGGAACAGGAATGCTGATCTCCACCACATCGGATTTCCTGATGGAAGGGACAGTAGTCGAGCGAGACAGCTCGCCAAGGTCCACCGTCTGCATGAAGTAGTACAGATATTTGGGCGAAACCTTTTCTCGCTTTGGGACCAGTCCCATAACGTTGTTGTCCACAAGTGCATCGCGACCAAGCATGACCCTGCGATTCAGTCGCAATGCCTCGCCAATCTTGGCGAAAACCGTTGCACCGGCGGGCACGCACTTGCCGAGGGACTTTGCTTCCTCCGCCGACAAGTAGTTGCGCGAGTCAGCCAATAGACTTTTTCCCTGGAGCCAGGCAGCAGAAATGTCGCCAACTTTGAAAACGGGTATCGCACCGTCTTGACCACCTTGCATGTCTTTTGGAAATCCAACGCCTGCAACAACGTCAGCCACATCACCCAGCAAAAAAGCCTCACTCACGCCGCCAACTCCCGATTCAATTCCTCAATCACCTTGGGCAGTTCCGCGCCAAAGAGCTGGTGCACTTTGCCCAGGCCGCCTTGGGCGTTGAAGGGGGCGTATTCAAAGTCGTCTATCTCTATGCCAAGGTTGGCTGCGATGTGGTCGCGGATCATTTCTAGCCAGTGTTGTTGTTCTGGGGTGAACTTGTTTGTGTCTGTCTGCTGGTGCTGGGCCAGCCAGGCTTTGAAGTTGGCCTGCACGCGCTCGGGGTAGGGCACCAGTTCGTTGGTCTGCTGCATGGCAAAGCGGACTAGGCTGACCAGATCGGTGAGCAAGCGGCGCTGCTTGGCGCCTTTGACCTTGTCTTTGCGCAGGGTGGCGTAGGCCTGCCACAGGGCGCCTTCGTCAATATTCAGCGGCGGGGCGTGCAGGGCGTCGGCCAGGGCTTTCACGTCTTCAAACTTGAGCGGCGCGCGCGTGGGGCGGCTGTACAAAATTTGCAGGGCGGTGATTTCGTCTTTGTGCTGCTTGATGAAGTCTTCAAAGCTCTGCACCAGGGCCGTGGCGCGGTCGCTGCCCATGGTAAAGCGGGCGTCGATCAGCGTGTCTTTGGTGACCGTGTCGATCACCAAGTCTGCCTTTTGCTTCATTTTTAATAGCTGCTCGCGCAATGCAGGTGAGCCGAAAGGCCTTGTAGCGTCCCTTAAGCGCTGCTCTGCCTCGGCGGGCGGCATGTCTTGGGTAGCGTCGATATTGAGCGCATCCACAATGCCGCGCGCCAGGTCGCGCAGGGTTTTGCCGCCGCTCAGCTCTACCACCTTGTCGCGGTCGGCGTCGCTGGCGTCTTTGTCCAGCCGGGCCAACCTGGCGGCGATGCTGCTGAGCACTTCGTCTTCCACGTTGCCCAGGCTCACGGCTTGCAGCAGTTTGTCCAGCGGCACGCTCTTTTTGGCGTCCATGGGGCGGCTGTCGGTTTTGTCGCGCTCGCACACGCCCACGCAATCGACGATAACGAAGTGGTCTTTCTTGATGTGTTCCCCGGGGTTGACGCTGCGCAGGTCGTCGTCTTTGCACACGCGCACGCCACGGCCTTTCATCTGCTCGAAGAAGCTGCGGCTTTTCACACTGCGCATGAAGACGACGATTTCCACCGGCTTGATGTCGGTGCCGGTGGCGATCATGTCCACGGTGACGGCCACGCGGGGGTAGTAGCTGGAGCGGAAGTCTTTGATGAGCTGGTCGGGGCTGGTGCCGCCGCCCTGGGCGCTGCGGTAGGTGATCTTCTGCGCGAACTCGTTGCCCCGGCCAAACTCTTCGCGCAGGGTTTCGACAATCTTTTCGGCGTGGTTGTCGTCTTTGGCGAAGATGAGGGTCTTGGGTAGCTCTTGCCGCTGGGGGAACATGTCGGGCTGCCAGCGGTCGCGCAGGGTGCGCACCACGGTGCGGATCTGGTCGGGCGTTTGTACGGCGCGGTCCAGCTCTTCGGGCTGGTATTCAAAGTCGTCGTCCAGCTGCCAGGCGGTTTTGCGCCGGGTGGCTTTGTCTTGCGTTTCCAGCCAGAAGCCTTTGTCTACCTTGGCGCCGCTTTCACCCACTTCGGTTTTGATGCGGTACACGTCGTAGTTGACGTTCACACCATCGGCCACGGCCTGGGCGTGGCCGTATTCCATGACCAGGTTTTGGTTGAAGAAGCCAAAGGTCTGTTTGTTGGGCGTGGCGGTCAGGCCGATGAGGTAGGCGTCAAAGTACTCCAGCACCTGGCGCCACAGGTTGTAGATGCTGCGGTGGGCCTCGTCGGTGACCACAATGTCAAAGCTCTCGATGGGGATGGCTGGGTTGTAGCCAATGGGTTCGGGGTCTTTGAACAGGCCTTCGATGCGTTCGGTGCTTTCTTCGTCGGCCTCCTCGGCCAGCTCGCGCCCCTTGAGCATGCTGAACATGCGCTGGATGGTGCAGATGACCACGCGGGCGCTGGTGTCGAGCTGGCCGCCCTGCAGGTGCTGGACGATGTATTCCTCGCCAAACTTGTAGTTGTTGTAGGGGCTGGCGTAGGCGTCAAACTCTTTTTTGGTCTGGCGGGCCAGGTTGCCCCGGTCTACCAAAAACAGCACGCGGCGCGCGCCGCCAAACTTGATGAGGCGGTAGATGAAGCCGATGCTGGTAAAGGTTTTGCCGCTGCCGGTGGCCATCTGGATCAGGGCCTTGGGCTTGTTGTCGGCCAAGGATTTTTCCAGGTTGGTAATGGCGCCGATTTGGGCAGGCCACAGCTGGTAGTGCGCGCCGCCGCTGCCCCATTCGGTCACCAGCTTGGGCATGTTGCGCATGCGGGCCAGGAAGGTGCTGGGTGGTTCGCTGACGCCGTTGCCGTTCATCATTGGTGGCAGCAGCGCCAGCCATTGCACCAGCAGTTCGGGGCGGAAGAAGGCGAACACGCTGCGTGCGCGGGGTTCGGGGTCCAGGCCGTTGGTAAAGTGGGTTTCTACGCCCGTGCTTTCCCACACAAAGGGCAGGGGGCGGTTCCAGGCGGGCAGGGTGGTGGGCAGGCCTTTGGCGTAGCGGCTGCTTTGCAGCTCTACGCCGGTCAGGGTGGCGCCTTCTTTTTTGGCTTCGATCACGCCGCAGGCTTTGCCGTTGACGTAGAGCAGGTGGTCGGCATAGCCAAAGCCAGGGTTCAGGGGGAACTCGCGAATCGCCACGCCCACGGCTGCGTGGATGTTGGCGTCTGCAACGTTGCACACGTGCCAGCCTGCTGCTGTCAGCAGTGCATCGATAGTTAGCCTGGCCTTCGCCTCTGGCGTCATGCGTGTTCCTCCCTGCGGGCCATTCTAGGGGCGACCGATACATTTGGTTAATGGTTTGTGGCAGGGCGATGGATTGCGAGCACACGGCCATGTGCTTGCGTGAACAAGGCGAGTAAGCCCGACCTTCGGCGGGGTGCCATGCGTCACATGGGTGACGATCATGGGGGCATTCCCCTTGCTTGGTGCAGGTGGGCCATCTAGGCTGCTGTGAACAAGGAGACTGTTTGCCCATGCGCCCTCACTACCAGTTCTGGCCCCGTCGTTTGCCCAAGTCCATCACGCTGCCTGCCACCTCACTGTGGGACAACCTGGCAACCAATGCACGCCGTTACCCCGACAAGGCGGCGCTGGTGTTTTTTGGAAGCACGACGAGCTACCGCCAGTTGATGGAGAGCGCTGAGCGCCTGGCCGCCAGGCTGGGGCAACTGGGGGTGCAGCGGGGCGACCGCGTGGTGCTGTGCATGCAGAACTGCCCGCAGCTGGTGATGGCGCATTTCGCCATCCTGCGGGCCAATGCGGTGGTGGTGCCGGTCAATCCGATGAATCGGGCCGAAGAGCTCAAGCACTACATCACCGATCCCGACACCAAGGTGGCGATCACTACCGGTGATCTGGCACCGGAGATGGCCAAGGCCAGCAATGCGTTGGCCCCTGGCGAGCGGCTGGCGCATCTGGTGGTCACACAGTTTTCGGATGCGTTCGACGTGAACGTGACCGGCATCGATGCGCCGCCTGAAGCATGGATGGACTGGCTGGGCGCGCGCCACCCGCTGCCTGCACTGGAGGGCGGGCAGGCCCATGTCTGGACGGACGCCCTGGCCTGTGCGGAAGCGCCAGCCGCCCTGTCGGTAGGCCCGGCCGACCTGGCGCTGCTGCCCTACACCAGTGGCACCACCGGTCTGCCCAAGGGCTGCATGCACCTGCACAAAAGCATCATGCACAACACGGTGGCCGCCAGCCTGTGGGGCAATGGGTCAGCCGACAATGTGACGCTGGCGGTGGTGCCCATGTTCCACATCACCGGCATGGTGAGCGTGATGCACACGTCGATCTACTGCGGCGCCACGCTGGTCATCATGCCCCGGTGGGACCGCGACCTGGCTGGGCGCCTGATATCGCGCTACCAGGTCACCACCTGGACCAACATTCCCACCATGGTCATCGACCTGCTGGGCAGCCCGAACTTTGCCAGCTATGACCTGTCCAGCCTGGCCTATATCGGTGGGGGTGGGGCCGCCATGCCGCAGGCAGTGGCGCAACGCTTGCTGGAGCAGTATGGCCTGCGGTATTCCGAGGGCTATGGCCTGACCGAGACAGCCGCTCCGTCGCACGCCAACCCGCCCGACCACCCCAAGCAGCAGTGCCTGGGCATTCCGTTCATGAGTACCGACGCGCGGGTGATCGACCCCGACACGCTGCAGGAGCTGCCGGTGGGCGAGCAGGGCGAGATCATCATCCATGGCCCCGAGGTGTTCGAGGGTTACTGGAAGCGGCCGGATGCCACGGCCTCGGCCTTCATCGAGTTCGAGGGCAAGCGGTTCTTCCGTTCGGGGGATCTGGGGCGCATGGACGAGGACGGCTATTTCTTTTTGACCGACCGGCTCAAGCGCATGATCAACGCGAGCGGTTTCAAGGTCTGGCCTGCCGAGGTGGAGGCGCTGATGTTCCGCCACCCGGCCATTCAGGAGGCCTGCATCATCGCCGCCAAAGACAGCTATCGGGGCGAGACGGTCAAGGCCGTGGTGGTGCTGCGCGCCACGCACCAGGACACGACCGAGCAGCAGATCATCGACTGGTGCCGCGAGAACATGGCGGTCTACAAGGTGCCGCGCATCGTGCAGTTTGTGGCGGCGTTGCCCAAGAGTGGCAGTGGCAAGGTGATGTGGCGGGCGCTGCAGGAGCAGGAGGCTCAGTAGGGGAAGTGGCAGTAGCAGTTGCAGTGGCCCATGGGCGTGTGGCCAGGCCGGGAATCGGAATCAGGGGCTGCCATCGGTAGCCCTTTTTCCATGCGCCGGGTCAGTGGGATGGCGTAGCCAGCGTCAGCTCGCCCAGGTCGCGCTCCAGCAAGGCGGGGTCGCCCAATTGCAGTTCGATCAGGCGGCGCAGGTGGGTCACGCTGTCCAGATCGATGCCGCGGCACAGCAGGCCGGTGTGCAGGCCTTCGGTATGCGCGACTTCGGTGGACATGGCGATGTGGTTGCCGGTTTCGGCCAGGGGAATGGTCAGCTGGCAGAGCATGCCCGGCTCCAGGTCGGCCTGCGCGGGCACCATGATCAACGCGCCTTTGAGGGACAGGTCCAGCACATGCACGCTGAATGCGTCGGTGGATGTGGTCAGCAGGGCCGGTGCGTCAAAGCCGACGCGGACAAAGTGGCGGCGTTCGTGGGGCATCGCTGTCTCCTGGGCGAAGCGGGGGTGGGCACATGCTACTCCAAGCCCGGCGGTGGCAGATTGCATTTGGATGTTTTTGCAAGCTTTCGTTACCATGGGTCTTATTTCCCTGATTTCGATAGGGCCAAGCTGTGAGTCCATGCGTGTACCGGTTCGGGAGCCATTGCGTCGGCTGGCTGCGATGGGCAGTGCTGTTGGCGTTGCTGTGGGCATGTGGCGTTGCGATGGCGGCTCCGCGCGAGCTGCGCGTGGGGGTGTATTCCAACGAACCGAAGGTGTTTGTGAACGCGGAGGGCAAGCCCTCAGGCATCTTTGTGGACCTGCTGCAGCTGGTGGCCACCCGAGAGCAGTGGACACTGCGCTATGTGCCCTGCGATTGGCAGGACTGTCTGGATGCGCTGGCAGCCGGGCAGATTGACCTGATGCCCGACGTCGCCCGCACCAGCGAGCGCGAGCGGCTGTTCGACTTTCATGCCTCGCCTGTGCTGCACAGCTGGTCGCAGGTCTACCGCGCGCGGGGCAGTTCCATCCAGTCGATGTTCGACCTGGCGGGCAAGCGTGTGGCGGTGCTCAAGGGCTCGGTGCAGCGCGCAACCTTCCAGAGCATGATGGACAGTTTTGGCATCGCGGTGCTGCTGATCGACGCGTCCACACTGACCGAGGCTTTCGAATTTGTACAGAACGGCGATGCGGATGCAGTGATTGCCAACCACCTGTTCGGCAACTTTCATGCGGCCCAGTATGGGCTGGCGGATTCGGGCATCGTGTTCCAGCCCGCCACCTTGTACTTTGCCACCGGCCTCGGACGCAACGCCGATGTGCTGGATGCCATTGATCGATCAGTGCAGGACTGGCGCAGCGGTGCCGACACGCAATACACCCAGGTTCTGCGCCGCTGGGGCGGGCAAGAGCAGGGCGCGCGCATTCCCCCCTGGGCGTGGTGGGGTGTGGCGGGGCTGGCGTTGTTCGGGCTGCTGGCCGCGCTCTCGGCCGTGGTGCTGCAGCGCAAGGTGCAGGAGCGCACACGCCACCTTCAGGTCAGCGAGCAGAAGCTGGCTGCCATCCTCGACAGCGTGGGCGCCTTCATCTACATCAAGGGGCGGGACTATCGCTACCAGTATGCGAACCACCATATCCTGGAGCTGTTCGGGCGGCCCGCGAGCGAGGTGGTGGGGCAGGACGACACGGCTTTTTTTGACCAAGCCACTGCCGTACAGATCCAGGAGAACGACCGGCGCGTGCTGGAGCACGGCGAGCGGCTGGAGGTGGAAGAGGTCAATACCCACCTGGCCGATGGCGTGACCCGTGCCTACCTGTCGGTCAAGATTCCCCTTCGCCTGCCCGACGGCAGCATCCACGCGCTGTGCGGCATCTCCACCGACATCACAGAGCGCCGCCGGGCCGAGGAGTCGTTGCGGATCGCGGCGTCCGTGTTCGAGTCCTTCGAGGGCATGGTGGTTACGGGGCCGGACCAGCGCATCCTGAAGGCCAACCAGTCGTATGCACGCCTCACGGGGTATACGGTGGAGGAGCTGGTGGGCCAGACCCCCGCATTGCTGCAGTCTGGCCGCCACGATGCGCAGTTTTACGAAGGCCTACACAGTGCGCTGCGCAGCACCGGTGCCTGGCAGGGCGAAGTGTGGAACCGGCGCAAGAACGGCGAGGTGTACCCCGCGTGGATCACGGTGACGGCTGTGCGTTCTGCACAAGGAGAGGTTACGCACTATGTGGGCACGCTGACCGACATCTCGCACCGCAAGGCGGCCGAGGAGGAGATCCGTCTGCTCGCGTTCTACGACCCGCTCACCGGTCTGCCCAACCGCCGCCTCATGAACGACCGTCTGCAGCACAGCCTGGCCACCTCGGCGCGCTCCGGTGCGGGCGGGGCACTGCTGTTTGTGGACCTGGACAACTTCAAGGATCTGAACGATACGCAGGGCCACGAGTTTGGCGATCAGCTCTTGCGCCAGGTGGCGGCCCGCCTGGGCGGCTGTGTGCGCAGCGGCGACACCGTGGCGCGGCTGGGGGGCGACGAGTTTGTGCTGCTGATCGAGGGGCTGAGCCCACAGGCCCACGAAGCCGCCGCCCAGGCAGAAACCGTGGGGCGCGCGGTGCTGCTCGCATTGGCGCAAGGCTACCCGCTGGGTGGGCACACGTACCACAGCTCGTGCAGCATCGGCGTGGCGCTGTATGCCGATGCGCAGGGCTCAGTGGACGAACTGCTCAAGCGGGGCGACATGGCCATGTACCAGGCCAAGGGTGCCGGGCGCAACACGATGCGGTTCTTTGATCCGCGCACACAGGCCGCCGTCACGGCGCGCACGGCCCTGGAGTCCGGGATGCGCGAGGCTCTGCGCGACGGCCAGTTCCTGCTGCACTACCAGGCCCAGATCAGCCAAGCCCGCGGCATGGTTGGGGCCGAGGCGCTGGTGCGCTGGCAGCACCCGCAGCGGGGGCTGGTGTCGCCTGCCGAGTTCATTCCGGTGGCCGAGGCCTCGGGCCTCATCGTGCCGCTGGGGGCGTGGATATTGCGCACTGCCTGCCTGCAGCTGGTGGAGTGGGCCCAAGACCCCGCAACCGCGCACTGGACTCTGGCCGTGAACGTGAGTGCGCGCCAGTTCCGCCACCCGCACTTTGTGGACGAGGTGCTGGGGGTGCTTGAAGAGACGGGCGCCAATCCGCAGCGCTTGAAGCTGGAGCTGACCGAGACCCTGCTGCTTGACGACGTGGAGGACACGATCGAGCGCATGACCACGCTGCGGGCGCTGGGCCTGGGGTTTTCGCTCGACGACTTCGGCACCGGGTATTCGTCCCTGAGCTACCTCAAGCGCCTGCCGCTGGACCAGCTCAAGATCGACCAGAGTTTTGTGCGCGACCTGCTCACCGATGCCAACGACGCCAGCATTGCTCGCACCATCGTCACCCTGGCTCAAAGTCTGGACCTGGGCGTGATTGCCGAAGGCGTGGAAACCTGCGAGCAGCGCGACATGCTGGCCAGCCTGGGCTGCCACATGTGGCAGGGCTACCTGTTTGGGCGGCCCGGACCTGCCAGCGCACTGCGGGAGGCGCCGGCAGGGGCGGTGGTGTAGGGCCATCTGTTGTTGGAGGGTGCTTCTGTTTTGATAGCTGCTAGCGCTTGATAGGTAAGCTCTAGAAGCAAATTTTGCTTGTGAAATTGACCGCTGCGAGGCCGGCAAGGGGTTCTGTCGCCATTTCCTTACATCCTGTGCACCCTGCGCGGTGTAGGGTGTGGCAGGCCTTTTTACAAACCAGGGCCAGCCTACCGCAGCCGCCCAACGGGTGGCGGCTCCGGGTGGCAAAAACAAGGAGTCCCCCATGAAAAACACAACCATGACCACGATGCTCTCACTCCGTCTTCTCCTGTCTGGCGCGATGGCCGCGCTGCTGCTGGCCGCCGCTGGCGGCGCCCACGCGCAGGCCTATGTCAACGCCACCGTGGGCGGCGAACTGGCGCCCGGCGTGTACGGCCGCATCAACATCGGCAACGCGCCACCGCCGCCGCTCATCTACGCCGAGCCGGTCATCATCCACCGCCCGGCGGTGGTGGTGCCACGGGCACCCATCTACCTGTATGTGCCGCCCGGCCATGCCAAGAACTGGGGCAAACACTGTGGCCGCTACAACGCCTGCAACCAGCCGGTGTATTTTGTGCAGGAGCCACCACCACGCCGTGGCCCTCCACCCCGTGCCCACGGCCGCGATGACCGCCGCTGGGACGATGACCACCGCCACGGTGGCAAGCACGACCGTGACCATGATCGGGGGCGCGGCCATGGCAACGGCAAGGGCCACGGCAACCGCGATTGATGGCTAACGGCTAACGACTGAGGGGGAAGGCCGATCGCAGCACTGCGGGGTGCCAAGCAGGTGCAGGCCCTGCCCACCTTGCTTGCGCCACCGCAGAAGACCTGCGGTGCCAGCGGTTAAGCTCGGGCTTCTATGGCCCAAGTCACTTTTTCTCCTCCGTTCACGGCTCCCTCCGATGTGGCGAGCCAGCTGCGCCAGGCGGGTTACGCCGTTTTGTCGCCTGCCTACGTGGCCCGCTGGGTGGGCTGCGATCTTTCGTCGCTGATGGCCCTGAATGGCGACTGGGCGGCTTTGCCGCCCGATGATTTTCTGAAGGACGGTGGCCGCTACCGGCGCCGTCGCCATGCGTGTTTTGTGGTGCAGGGCGGGCAACTGCAGCAGGCACCACACCGGGCGCACTGGCAACCTGTGGAATACAACGCGCTGCATGGCGGCATGGAGCGCTGGTTTGCGCCCATGGAGCCTGCCACCGTGGCCCAGCCGGTGTGGCAGCAGCTGCTGGCTGCGCTGGCCGGGGTGTCCGATGCCGTGTTTGCTCCGTCCGATGCGCCCGTGCCCTGGTTCATCGAGGCGCACCAGTTCCGCATCGACACCACCGACGGCATTGGCCGACCCACGCCCGAGGGGGCGCACCGCGATGGCGTGGACCTGGTGGCCGTCTTCCTGGTGGGGCGCGAGGGCGTCAAGGGCGGCGAGACGCGCGTGTTCGAGGCCGCAGGCCCGAGCGGCCAGCGCTTTACGCTGACCGAGCCGTGGTCTTTGCTGCTGCTGGACGATGCCCGCATGATCCACGAGTCCACCCCGATTCAACCGTTGGCCGAAGGCGGGTACCGTGACACCCTGGTGGTCACCTGCCGCCGAGGCAACTTTCAGGGGGCGGACGTGGTGGGGCAGACCCCGGCAGCCTGAACACAAGCGCCTGCAGCAGCGCATGTGTGCAGCCGATTTGATGCGAATCAAGATGCGGGGTATGGTGGCGGTTCACACTCTGGTTCAAGAAGTCGGGCCACAAGCTTGACTCACCCATCAACCCAAGGAGAAGCACCATGTTCAAGCACATTCTGGTTCCAGTCGATGGTTCCAACACCTCGATGCTGGCCGTGTCCAAGGCGGCCGGGCTGGCCAAGACCTTTGGCAGCGCCGTGACGGCGGTCTATGTGGTAGACCCCTATCCCTTCACCGGCGTAGGGGCCGATTTTGCGTATGGCCAGGCGCAGTACATCAATGCTGCTACCTCTGAAGCCAACGCGGCCCTGGAAGCCACGCGCAAAGCCATGGCCGAAGCCGGTGTGGCTGTGACCACCGTGGTGGGCGAGGGCCATGCCGTGCACGACGGCATCCTGCGCGCGCTGGAGAGCACAGGCGCCGATCTCATCGTGATGGGTTCCCACGGTCGGCGCGGCCTTGAAAAGCTGGTGCTGGGCAGCGTCACGCAGCGCGTGCTGGGTGTGGTGCACATCCCCGTGCTGGTGGTACGCGACTGAGGGCGTTGCTCCATAAAAAAACGGCTCCTTACGGGGCCGTTTTTCATGGCAGTTCTCGATAACGCTGCGCATCCGCATCCCACAGCTCGCGGAACAGGCACGCCCCCCGCCAGTGCACCCGTGGATCTGGCTCCGCCAGGCCACCGGGTGCGTCCACCTTCAGGGGGAAGGCGCGAAGCGCCTCAGGGGGTCACTCAATCTTTGCGCCGGAGGCTTCCACGATGCCCTTCCACTTGGCGTAGTCGGTCTTGAGCAGGGTGCCAAACTGTGCGGGCGACATGGCTTCGGGCTCGGCGCCCTGGGCCTGGATGGCGGCCTTCATGTCGGGCGTGGCCAGCAGCTTGTTGATTTCAGCGTTCACGGTGGTCACCACGGCGGCGGGTGTACCGGCTGGGGCAAACACGCCGTACCAGGTGCTCACATCAAAGTCCTTGAAGCCCGACTCGGCCACGGTGGGCACTTCGGGCAGCGACGAGCTGCGCTTGGCCGACGTGACGGCCAGCGGACGCAGCTTGCCTGCCTTGATCTGGCCCATGGCCGAGGGCAGGGACGAGACCAGCAGGTCCACGTTGCCCGCCAGCGCATCCATCAACGCGGGGTTCGATCCTTTGTACGGGATGTGGCTCAGCTTGACGCCTGCGGCCTTCTCGAACAGGTCACCCGCCAGGTGGATGGACGTGCCGTTGCCGGGCGAGCCATAGGTGATGGTGCCGGGCGAGGCCTTGGCGGCGGCCACCACGTCGGCCAGGGTTTTGTACTTGGAGTTGACGCTGGTGGCGATGACCACGGGCGTGTAGGCCACGTGGGCGATGGCGGTCAGGTCCTTGGTGGGGTCCCAGGGCAGGTTTTTGTACAGCCAGGGGCCGATCACGAGGTTGTCCTTTTGGCCCATCACCAGGTCATAGCCCGTGGGCGCGGCCTTGACAGCTTCGCCAATGCCGATGGTGCCGCCCGCGCCGGCCTTGTTGTCGGCCACCACCGTCCACTTGGCGCTTTCGGTGAGCTTGGTGGCCACCAGGCGCGAGAGGATGTCGGTGCCGCCGCCGGGCGGGAAGGGCACGATCAGGCGGATGGGCTTGGTGGGGTAGGCCGCAGCCGGTGCGGGTGCCTGGGCGTGCGCGGTGGTGCCCACGGCAAAAGCGATCGCGGTGAAGGAAAGCAGGGTGCGAATCATGGTGTGGTTTGT
This sequence comes from Acidovorax facilis, assembly GCF_023913775.1. GTDB lineage: Bacteria > Pseudomonadota > Gammaproteobacteria > Burkholderiales > Burkholderiaceae_C > Acidovorax > Acidovorax facilis. The sequence continues at coordinate 61,663 of NZ_JAMXAX010000002.1, read as the reverse complement.
CTCCGTCGGTTCATGGAATGTGCAGGCGGTGGCTGGGCACACGCCACCTGGCTGATCTGGGTCAGCGGGCGCCAATGATCGCTGATGACCGGAGGCGCCCGCCTTGCCAATGGCGGGTGGCAGCATCGCGGGTGGCGATGGCAGTGTTCCCACCCGCAGGGAGGTCAGATGCGTTCAAAAATCGCTGCAATGCCCTGGCCGCCGCCAATGCACATCGTCACCAGCGCATAGCGGCCCTGGATGCGTTGCAGCTCGTGGATGGCCTTCACGGTGATGAGTGCGCCGGTCGCGCCAATGGGGTGGCCCAGCGAAATACCCGAGCCATTGGGGTTGACCTTGGCAGGGTCCAGGCCCAGGTCCTTGGTCACGGCGCAGGCCTGGGCGGCAAAGGCTTCGTTGGCTTCGATCACGTCCAGGTCGTTGACGGTGAGGCCCGCCTTTTTCAGTGCCAGCTGCGTGGCTGGCACGGGGCCGATGCCCATGTACTTGGGGTCTACACCTGCGTGGGCGTAGGCCACCAGGCGTGCCAGGGGCTTGGCGCCACGGGCCTTGGCGGCACCGGCTTCCATCAGCACCACGGCGGCGGCAGCGTCGTTGATGCCCGAGGCGTTGCCGGCCGTCACCGTGCCGTTTTCCTTGATGAACACGGGCTTGAGCTTGGCCAGGTCGTCCATCGTGGCGCCGGGGCGGAAGTGCTCGTCGGTGGCGTACAACACGTCGCCCTTCTTGCTCTTGAGCGTGACGGGGACGATCTGGTCTTTGAACACGCCGTTTTGCGTGGCGCGTTCGGCGCGGTTGTGGCTTTCCACCGCCAGCTTGTCCTGGTCTTCACGCGTGATGCCCCATTTGGCGGCAATGTTCTCGGCCGTCACACCCATGTGGATGTTGTGGAAGGGGTCGTGCAGAGCGCCGATCATCATGTCCACCATCTTGGTGTCGCCCATGCGGGCGCCCCAGCGCATGTTCAGGCTGGCAAAGGGCACGCGGCTCATGTTTTCAGCTCCGGCGCCAATCGCCACGTCGGTGTCGCCCAGCAGGATGGACTGGCTGGCGTTGACGATGGCCTGCAGGCCTGAGCCGCACAGGCGGTTGACGTTGAAAGCAGGCGTGCCTTCGCCGCAGCCACCGTTGATGGCGGCCACGCGCGAGAGGTACATGTCCTTGGGCTCGGTGTTGACCACATGGCCAAACACCACGTGGCCCACGTCCTTGCCTTCCACGTTGGCACGTGCAAGCGATTCGCGCACCACGAGTGCGCCCAGTTCGGTAGGAGGCACGTCCTTGAGGCTGCCACCAAAGGTGCCAATGGCGGTGCGCACTGCGCTGACGACGACGACTTCACGGGTCATGGGGAGGTCCTTTCAGATGAATTTGAGGCTAAATTGGCCGCTAGCGCTTATCCAGAAAGCGCGAGCAGCTATAAAAACAGGAGTTTCGGGGCTTTAGGCATCTCTGACATCGGCCACCGGGTTGGTGCCAAAGTCTGCGCGTTCCAGCCAGGCGAGCACGCGGATAGCGGCGTCGGTGGGCGATGTGAGTTGGCCACCCGTCTTGAGGTTGGCGAAATTCTGGCGGTCCGGGAATGCGGCCGGGTCGGCGCCGCGCAGCTGGACCTGCATGTCGGTGTCGATCACACCAGGCGCCAGCGAGCATACCTTGGCACCGTGGGGCTTGAGGGCCTCGTCCAGCGCCACGCAGCGCGTGAAGTGGTCCATGCCGGCCTTGGCCGCGCAGTAGGCGGCCTGCGAGGCCATGGCCCGGCGGCCCAGGCCCGAGGAGATGTTGAGCACCTTGCGGGGCACCGTCCAGCTGTCCGTTGCACCCAGGAAGGCGGCGGTCAGTTGCATGGGCGCCTCCAGCCCCACACGCAGGGCGGTGGCCAGGTCGTCCACATTGCTGTGTGACAGCGGTGCAATCTGCGGAATCATGCCCGCGTTGTTGATCAGCGTGGCGCTGGCAAATGCCTGCGGGCCTTGCGCCTGCAGCCAAGCCTGCAGCTTGTGGGCGGCCTGTTCGCCCTGCGACAGGTCTTGCTGCCACTGTTCGATGGTGACGCCTGCCGCTTTCGCTTCGATGGCCAGGTCGGCGTTGGTGCTGCGCGCGATGCAGACCAGGGTGTTGCCGCTTTTCAAAAGCTGCTGGGCCATGGCCAGGCCCATGCCGCGCGATGCGCCGGTGAGGATGGTGAGGTGGTTTTGGGGCATCCCGCCATGTTACTGCGCAGTACCCATGGCCGGGGGTAATTACTGCCCTGTGGGCGACTCCAGCGCCGTCAGCAGCAGTGCCAGCCGGGCGTCAAGTGCCGCGAGGTCGGCGGCCTTCAGTGGCGCCAGGATGCGGTGCTCGTTGGCCACATGGGCTTCCACGGCGCGGTCGATCAGTGCCAACCCCTCGGGCGTGAGCTGCACCAGCGAGCTGCGCGCGTCGTCGGGGTTCGGCCGGCGGGTGATCCAGCCCTGGGCTTCGAGCTTGCCCATGCGGTGCGTCATGGTGCCCGAGGTGACCATGAGCGTGGAAAACAGCGTGGTCGGTGCTAGGCAGTGTGGAGCGCCGCTGCGGCGCAGCGTGGCCAGCACATCGAACTCCCAATAGCTCAGGCCGAATTCGGCAAAGGTCTCGTCGAGCCTGCGCTGCAACAGCGCGGCGCAGCGTTTGATGCGGCCGATGGGGCCCATGGGGCTCACGTCCAGGTCGGGGCGCTCCCGGTGCCACTGGGCCAGGATGGCGTCCACGGCGTCGGGTTGGCGTTGAGTGGCCATGGTGTTGGTGATGAAATTATCTTGAATTCAAGATTGTAGGGTACGGGCGTGGTAGGATTATTTATCTTGAATTGAAGATAAATTGCCATGCAAAACCATCGCACCTCTCCCTGGCTGGATGCGCTCACCACGGCCGTGGGCCCGGTCATTTGGGGCTCCACCTACATCGTCACCACCGAGCTGTTGCCACCTGACCGGCCTTTCACTGCAGCGCTGCTGCGTACCCTGCCCGCGGGGCTGCTGCTGGTGCTGTGGTGCCGCCGCAGTCCGGCGTGGGGCGATTGGGTGGGCTGGTGGCGCTTGCTGGTGCTGTCGGCGCTCAACATTGGCGTTTTCCAGGCGCTGCTGTTTGTGGCGGCCTATCGGCTGCCGGGGGGCGTGGCGGCTGTGGTGGGCGCCATAGGTCCGCTGGTGGTGATGGGGCTGGTCTGGGCGCTGGACCATCGGCGCCCGCCAGGTCTGGCGTTGGCAGCGGGTGCCTTGGGCGTGCTGGGCATGGCGGCGCTGCTGCTGACGCCCGGGGCACGGTGGGACATGGTGGGTGTGGCTGCGGCGCTGGTGGGCACGGTGTGCATGGCAGCGGGCACGTTCTGGTCGCGGCGCTGGCGGTCGGACCTGCCGGTGCTGGCATTCACGGGCTGGCAGCTGCTGGCGGGCGGCATCATGCTGGCGCCCGTGGCCTGGGTGGTAGACCCGCCGCTGCCCGCGCTCTCGGCCACGCAGGTAGGCGGCTATGTCTATCTGAGTCTGGCGGGTGCCCTGTTGGCCTACGCGCTGTGGTTTCGTGGTATTGCGCGGTTGCCGTCGGTGGCGGTGTCGTCGCTAGGGCTGCTGAGCCCGGTCACGGCCGTGCTGCTGGGCTGGGTGTTGCTGGGGCAGGCCATGACAGGGGTGGCGCTGGGGGGCATGCTGGTGGTGCTGGCCAGCATTTTGGCGGTGCAGTGGGCGATGTCGAGGCCGGTGCAAGGGTAGGTTCGTTGGTCGCGCCTGGATGCGGTCTTGTTTGCTATATTAGTTATAGCTAACAATGAGAACCATCAAGCGCCAGGGCCTCAAAAGGCCCTAAACCATCGCCTTGCCTTGCGGCGCCTCAGGCTGCAGCGATGGCGCGGGGCGCGCCGACACGCGCAACCGGTGCCAGGGCTGGGTGGGCCGTGTGGGCCGATGGTGTGGGCGCCCGGCTGGCAGCAGGCAGCGGGGGGCTGCTGCCTGCTGCATCCAACTGGAACACCGAGACCAGCTGGACGAGATCCAGGGCCTGGCTCTTCATGCTGCTGGCGGCGGCGGCCATTTCTTCGACCAGGGCTGCGTTCTGTTGTGTGGCCTGGTCCATCTGCATCACGGCTTCACCCACCTGGCCCACGCCGTCGCTCTGCTCGGCGCTGGCGGCACTGATCTCGCTCATGATGTCCGTCACACGCCGGATCGACTGGACGACATCCGTCATCGTCTGCCCGGCCTTGTCGACCAGGGCCGTGCCCTGGTCCACGCGGCTGACGCTGGCCGAGATGAGTTCCTTGATCTCCTTGGCAGCTTCGGCCGACCGGCCCGCCAGCCCCCGCACTTCGGTGGCCACCACGGCAAAGCCCCGGCCCTGCTCGCCCGCACGCGCGGCTTCCACGGCGGCGTTCAGTGCCAGGATGTTGGTCTGAAAGGCGATGCCGTCGATCACGCTGATGATGTCGGCAATTTTCTTGGAGCTGTCGTTGATGCCCTTCATGGTCTCCACCACCTGGGCCACCACTTCGCCACCCTGCACGGCCACGTCGTTGGCATTGCGGGCGAGCTTGTTGGCTTGCTGGGCGCTGTCGGAGTTCTGCTTCACGGTCGAGCCCAGCTCCTCCATGGAAGCAGCGGTTTGCTGCAGCGCGCTGGCCTGGCGTTCGGTGCGGGCCGAGAGGTCGTGGTTGCCCTGCGAGATTTCTGCACTGGCGGTGGAGACGCTTTCGGCGCTTTGCCGCACGTTGGCCACGATGTCGGCCAGCTTGGCACGCATGTGTGCCAGCTCGGTGAGCAACTGGCCCGGCTCGTCCTTGGCCCCCAGGGGGATGGGAGTGGCCAGGTCACCCGCCGCGATGGCCGTGGTGGCCTGGACGGCCTGCCGCACGGGGGCGGTGATGGAGCGGGTGGTCCACCACGCCAGGAACAACCCCACCAGGATGGCCAGCACGGTGCTGCCGCTCACCCAGGCGGTGCTGGCCTCGGCCTTGCGCGTGGTGTCCTTCAGGGTGCTGGCCACGCCTTCGTCCAGCGTGTGGGTCAGCTCTTGCAGCACGGCCGCGTAGCTCTGAAAGACGGGCGCCAGCACGGTATCGGCCTGCGCGGCCACGTCCTGTCCCGCCTCCTTGGCTTTGACGAGTTCGGTGCGCTTGACGCGGTAGGCATCGCGCGCGGCAATAGCCTGGTCGTAAAGCTGCATTTCCTTGCCGGGCAACAGGTAGCTGTGCACCTCCTGCATGCGCTTGCTTTGCACCTCGACCACGGCAGACATGTCTTTCTTGAGCTTGCCGGCGTACTGGGCGTCGTTGGCTTTGAGGAAGGCCTCGGTGCGCAACCAGTTCATCTGGATGTCGGTCTGCCACTGGTGCACGATGCCCTGGCGCTTGAGTTCCGAGGTGGCAATGTGCTCGTTGCTGTGCTGCAGGGCGGTCACGCTCATGACGCCGAGTACAGCGATGACCATGGTGATCAGTAGCAGCAGCCCGAATGCCACTCCAAGTCGAATGCCCAGTTTCAGGTCTTTGATGCGCATGGCGGTTCCTTGAGGGTGCAGTGGCGATGGTGTGTGAAGGGGGCTGGGGTCGGGTGCCTGTGGACCAGGTTGGTTTGCCGCGCTGGTCAGGACAAGGCCGCTGCCCCGGTTTCCAGGGAGCTGGTGCTTTGCAGGCGCTGGCGCACGCGCTCCAGGTAGTCGGCCCGCACGCGGCGGGCCGCATAGTCGCGCGGCGCACTGCGCAGCAACTGCTCCCAGGCCTCGACGCGCCGTTTTTCTGACTGCTGGTGGCACTGCGCCAGCACCACGGGCGTGGGGGGCAGGGCCTGGGCCTCGGTCATGCATTCGTAGCCGTAGTAGTGCATGGTTTCCCACGCCAGGCTTTCGATGGTCTCGATCTCATGGGGCTGTAGCTGGGTCTTGAACTTGTCCTTGTTGGCTGGCAGTGGGGCAAAGCAGTTGGACTCCCACAGGGCGGACATGCGGGACAGGTCTTGCGCCTCTTGCGATGCTGCGATGTCCAGCATCTGCGGCAGGAACTCGATGCCGATGAACTGGCAGATGCGCCGCAGCGTGTGTTCCTGGTCGCCCAGGAAGTCTTCGTAGCGGATGGTGAGCACGCGGTCCGGGTAGCGCAATGCCAGTGCGCGGCCTGTGGCGTGGGCCTTGACCCAGGCCAGGGCGTTGAGTGTGGTGTCGAAGTCGTGAATGATCGCCCGGTTCATCGAAGCCACCTGCGCCCGGGGGTCGCGGACCACGTTCAGAAAACGCATTTCCGGAAACAGGGCCATCAGGTCGTGCGCGTAGTGGACGCTGTCGAGCGACTTGTCCATGGCCACGCTGGCTCCGTGCTGCTCCGCGCTGCGCAGCAGCAGCTCCCACACAATGCGGTGCACGCTGCGGGGTTCGTTCTTCAGCGCGGTGAAGATCTCCTCGGCGTCGAAATGCACCCCCGGCCACTTCACCATGCTGGATTGCTGCAGTCCCACCACGTCCTTGACCATCTGCCGGTACGCGCTGTCATCGCGCAGGTCGCCATACAGCGGCACCAGGGGCATGAAGTCCACGATGTGCAGGGGGTAGGGGGAGTGGAACTGTGGGCTGGCGTTCAGGCGCAGGCGCAGTGCATGGCTGCCGCAGCGCCGCAGCGGAATCATCAACAGCGGAAGCGGGCGTGTAGTGCGGGTTGGCTGGTTCATGGTGTGTCTGACTCCAGGTGCGCGAAGAACTCGTTGATGAAGCGATCCATATCCTGGTCGGGCAGCCGGTCGATGCCGCCCGCGCCATGGCGACCGCCACCCGCCGGGTAGCGGCTGCAGAAAATGTCGGCACGGCTGGCGCTGGCGCTGCCGATGCGCAGGTTGACCAGAAAGTCGCCGTCCGAACGGGGCGTGAGCACGGCGACCGAGCGCCCGTTGTTGCGCGCCACCAGCTGGTTGGCCAGGGTGCCGCACAGACGCCGGGCCCATGCGCGGTCGGGCAGCACGTACACGGTGGCCCGGTCGTTGGCGGTGTAGGGGGCCAGGTCCTGCACGGCCTGCTGGTCGCTGGCATGGCCTTCTTGCAGGCGGCGGAATTCGTAGGCCTTGGCCATGAAGTCGAGCGGGCTTTCAAAGCGATGGAGTGACCGGTACAGCTGCACGGGGCAAAAGTGCAGGTCTTCGCGGCTTTCGCCATAGGCGTTGTAATTGAGCAGGTAGCCCAGCTGCGCCAGCGCACCGCGTGTGGCCGCCGTGCAGCCATGCTCGCGCGCCATGCGGTCGGCCACGGCGTCCAGGTTGTCACCGTAGGCCGCCACGATGGCCCACTGGCGCAAAACGCCGCCCAGGTGGCGGTCTACCAGGATGCTGGTGCAGACGTCCAGGCCGGTGTCAATGTGGGCGGTGAGCTGCGGGTGGCGAAAAAGGGTTTTTGCGCTGTGGTGGTCGAAATAAGTCACGTTGCCGCCGCCATTGAGCACCCGGCACACGCCCTGCGCATTGCGGTCCCACGAGATGTCGAGCGCCGTCACCTGCAGTGGCCGCCCGGAGGGCAGCTGGTCGAACAGGGCAATGTCCCGCTTCACCCCGCTGATGAGAAAGCTGTCGCGGGGCTCTACCAGGCGCAGCTGGTGCAGCGCACACAGCCCGTCGGCATCACCGTTGAAGAGGTCATAGGCGTGCACCCCATGGGCCGTGGGGGCTGGCGCCGGGGCGGAGACTGGGGCGTGGTCGGTAGACATGGAAAGAAACGTGCAAAAAAAGACAGCCCTAGCGGATGTACCCGCGCTGGCGCAGGAGCGCGAGCACCTGGGCGCAGGCATCGGGCAGGCTCAGGTGGGCGGTGTCGATGCTGAAATCAGGCGATTCGGGTGCCTCGTAGGGGGCGGAAACCCCTGTGAACTGTGGGATGTGCCCCGCTCGCGCCAAGGTGTACAGGCCCTTGGGATCGCGGCCCTCGCACACGTTGAGCGGGGTGCTCACATGCACCTCCAGAAAGCGGTGTTCTCCGATGAGCGCACGGGCCATGGCACGGTCGCTGCGCTGGGGGGAGATGAGTGCGGTGAACACCATCAGCCCGGCGTCGTTCATGAGGGCGGCGACTTCGGCCACGCGCCGAATGTTTTCCGAGCGCTCGGCGGCGCTGAAACCGAGGTCGCGGTTGAGCCGGTGCCGCAGGTTGTCCCCGTCCAGCACAAAACTCGCAAACCCGAGCCCATGCAGTTCTTCCTCCAGCGCATAGGCCAGGGTGGACTTGCCCGCACCGCTCAGGCCGGTGAGCCAGAGGGTGACGGGGCGCTGCTGCAGCAGGTCCTCGCGCAGGGGACCGGTCACCCGTCCGGCATGCGGGATCACCACCCGCAGGCCGTGGGGCGTCAGGCCTGGAGAGGCAGCCGCAGCCGCAGGGGTCGGGCCCTGGGCCGGGTGCTGGAGCGAAGAAGGCTGCGGCATGGTCATGTCAGACAAAGGCTGTGGGCGGCGAGCGTGTCAGCAGGCGGTTTCGTGTTGTCACTTGCACCGAATGGAGCAGGCAAAAAGCGGATGGCCCTGGACCACGGTGGGCGGGCCCAGGCGATGCGATTCAAAACCCGTGCGGCGCAGCAGGCGCTCCACCCCCAGTGGCGAGACAGTGACCATGCGCTGGGCTCCGTGTGCCATGGCGCACCGGCTGGCCGCCTGCAGCAGGCCGGTGGTGATGGGCGAGGAGAACTGGTCGAGTGCAGAGCCCGTGGGGCCTGAAAAATCCATGGATGCAAAGCGGGACAGCTCCCACACCTCCGGCGCGTCGGGGGCCGGTGCACCGTTGAGCAGTTGCGGAAACACCTCGGCCAGCAGGTAGGGGCGGGTGGTGGGCAGAAGCCGGGCGGTGCCAATGACCTCGCCGTCTTCGTTCTGGGCGATGACGTAGACGGTGTCGTCCCGGTCGAACTGGTCCAGCTCCAGGGCATCGCGGCAGTGCAGCTGCCAGCCCAGTTTTTCCACAAAAACGCGGTGCCGGTACCGGGCCATGCGGGTCATCAGTGGTGGACGCAGTTCCGCAGAGCAGCCAGAGGTGATGCGCATCGGAGATTCCCTCATGAGTTTTCCCCATTAGAAAATCACCCGAAAATATTTGTAACTACCAACTCTGGTAGGTGTTGCCTGACCCCGTCCCTCTCAAAATCAACTCGCCAAAGGGCTTCAATGCCGCCAGAATGTGGAAAAACGTAACGGCGGTTGATGGTGCGTAATTCGCATGCGGATGGTCAGTCTCTGTGGGGTGGTGCTCGGTGTTGGAGTCCTATGACAAGCTGGCAAGAAGATCTTTTGGGGGTGATGGACCGCGCGCAGTCTGAGCAAGAGGTTTTTTGCAAAATCGAGCTTGCTGCGCACGCTTTGGGGTTTGAGTACTGCGCCTATGGCCTGCGGGTACCCATGCCCCTGTCCAACCCAAAGACCATTTTCTTGAACAACTACCCGCCGGCCTGGCAGGAGCGGTATGTGCAGCAGGGCTATGTGCAGGTGGACCCCACGGTGCAGCATGGGTGCCGCAAGCAGACCCCGCTGGTCTGGTCAGACGACGTGTTTGCATCGGCCCAGGATTTCTGGGAGGACGCGCGATCGTTTGGCCTGCGCTTTGGATGGGCGCAATCGTGCATTGACGGGGGCGGGGTGCGCGGCATGCTGACGCTGGCGCGTTCGTCCGATGCCCTGACACCCGACGAGATTGCCCACAGCGAGATGAAGATGCGCTGGCTGGCGCACATTGCGCACCTGATCCTGTCGCGCATCTTTACGACACGCCAGGCCGAAGAGATGCAGCCGCATCTGACGGCCAGAGAAATCGAGGTGCTCAAATGGACCGCCGACGGCAAGACCTCTGCCGACATCTCCTCGCTGCTGGATGTGTCGGAAAACACCGTGAACTTCCACGTCAAGAATGCCGTGACCAAACTGCAAACCACCAACAAGACGGCTGCCACCGTGCGTGCCGCCATGCTGGGGTTGCTGGGCTGATGCAGCGGCCCGGGGGCGCTGTAGGCCCTTGCGCACAGCCAGACCGCACCAAGCTGGGATGGGCCGCAACCTGGGCGGCCTGTGGGGAGCGGGCGTGAACGCCATGCAGGTGTCGCCGGATGGCCTGCTGCGCCTGTCGATTGACGAGTTGCTGTCCCTGCCCATCCACCATCTGATGTCGGCGGTAGACCTGGACCTGGTGGTGCCGCGCACCGCCGTGTGCGGCTGCGAAACCACCATCAGCGGCTATACCGAATGGGTGAGCGCGTCCTGCCCCGTGGTTTCCATTGGCTGGGACTGGCACATCAGTCTCTGGACAGCGCAACGGCCCTTTGCCTGGGCACGGCTGGGCCAGCCCCGCAGCAACGTGATGCTGGTGTATTCCACGGGCAACGACACCGGGTGGCATAAGAACCTGGAACTGCTGTCCACGGTGGTGGACGCTTTGCCCTGGCAGGAGCAATTGAGCCATTCGGTGACGGCCCTGCTGCCCAGTCATTGAGTATGGTTTGCTATTAAATATATAGCTATAAATGACACCCTTCAAGCGCTGGGTGGCAAATAACTTCAAAAATCAGCTGCGAACTTCCACCGCATGGCCTGCCCGGTGGTGGGGTGGGCCAAGGCCAGTTCCCCGGCATGCAGCAGCAGGCGTGGCGCCTGGGCCTGGGTGGCGGCATTGGCGTACAGCGCGTCTCCCAGGATCGGGTGGCCCAGGGCGGCCAGATGCACGCGCAGTTGGTGCGTGCGGCCAGTGACGGGTTCGAGCTCGACCCGCGTGGTTCCTGCCGCCGTGTTGTGGTCCAGGGGGCGCCAGCGGGTGTGGCTGGGCTTGCCGTGCTCTGCATCAATCACGCGCAGGGGGCGTCGCTCCCAGTCGGCAGCGATGGGCAGATGGATGTCTGCCCAGGAGCCGGGCGGTTCTGCCACCAGGCCTTGCACGATTGCGACGTAGCGCTTGTGAATCTGCCGCTGTTCGAACGCCAGGCTCAGGCGCCGTTGTGCCTCGGCATGCCGGGCCATGAGCACCAGGCCTGAGGTGGCCTGGTCCAGCCGGTGCACGATGAGTGCGCCGGGCCAGTGCTGCTGAGCGCGGGCACTCAGGCAGTCTTGCTTGTCGGGGCCGCGCCCTGGTACGCACAGCAGGCCTGAGGGCTTGCAGAGCACGAGCAGGTCGGCATCCTCATACAGTGCCACCGGGGCGGGTAGGCCAGCAGTGTCCGCAGCCAGCGCGCTGGTTTCAGCCTGCGGCATGGCTGTCGCCGCCCACCAGGCGCTGCACGGTGGCGCAAAGCTCTTCCACGTCGTTGGGCTTGTGGATCAATGCCTGTGCGCCTTCGGCCAGCGCAGCCTGTTCAATTTCGGCCGTGACGTAGCCCGAGGCCAGGGCCACGGGCAGGTCGGGGCGGATCAGGCGGGCTTCGCGCACGAGGTCCACTCCACAGAAGCCGGGCATGTTGTAGTCGGTGACCAGCAGGTCAAAGGCCTGCGGGGCAGCGCGCAGCGCGGCCGTGGCCTCGTGCGGGTCGGTGTAGCCGCTGACCTCATAGCCTCGGCGGCGCAGCAGGCGCTGAACCAGAAACACCAGGGCCTGGTCATCGTCCACGTACATCACGTGGTGCTTCTTGCGCGGTGCGCTGCCGGGGGTATCGGTGGCGGGAGGCGTCGAGGGTGCGGAGGATGCTGGTGCGGCCTGCACCGCTTGAGTGGGCTGCGCATCCAGGGTGCTTTGCGCCGCGCTGTGGGCGACCGGAAAGTACAACGTGAACCGGCTGCCCTGGCCGAGGGCACTGTGCACGTCCACGCCGCCTTCATGTGTGCGCATCACGCCGTGCACCACCGCCAGGCCGAGGCCCGTGCCCTGGCCCACGGGCTTGGTGGTGAAGAAGGGCTCGAAGATGCGTTCCAGCGTGGCAGCGTCCATGCCGGGGCCACTGTCGCGCACGGTCAGGGCGACATAGTCCACGGGGGCCAGGCCCAGCCGCTCGCTCAGGCGCTGGTCGGGCTGCACGGCAGCGGCTTCCACATGGATGCTGCCGCGCTCGGTGCCTTGGCTCTGGATGGCGTGGACCGCATTGGTGCACAGGTTGAGCAGGGCCTGCTCGACCTGCGTGGCATCGGCCAGCACGGGGGGCAGGCCTGCTTGCAACTGCATGTGCAGCTCGATGGCGGGGGGCAGGGTGACGCGCAGCAGGCGTTCGGTGTCGTGCACCACTTCGGCCAACGACACTGCGGAGCGCTGCGGTGGCTCGTTGCGGCTGAAAGTGAGGATCTGGCGCACCAGGTCGCGCGCACGCCGACCGGCCTTGTCGATCTCCATCAGGCTTTCCAGCACGGGCGAACCTGCTGCACAGTCGGCCTTGGCCAGTTCGACATTGCCCAGGATCGCGCCCAGGATGTTGTTGAAGTCGTGAGCAATGCCGCCCGCCATGGTGCCCACGGCCTGCATCTTGTGTGACTCGCGCAGCTGCGCTTCCAGCTCGCTGCGGTGCGCCTCGGCCTTCTTGCGCCCGGTCAGGTCGCGGGCGAACACGGTGGTGGTTTCGCCCTCGGCATGGCGCTCGAACGACACGCTCACTTCCACGGCCAGTTCCTTGCCGCTGGCGGTCAACGCCGTCATCTCGCCCAGCAGGGCCTGGGTGGTGAGCTGGGCAAACGCCAGTGCCTGCGCCGCATCGGGCAAAAAGCGGTCCAGCGTACTGCCCAGCGCGTCGCTGGCGCTGCACTGGAACAGCGCTGCCGCCGTAGGGTTGAACACGGTGATGCGCTGGTGCTGGTCCACGCAGATGATGGCGTCCAGCGCGGAGTTGATGATGGCCTCCAGCCGCTTCTCACTGGCGCGGATCTGTTCGTTGCGCTGCTGCAGGGTGATGGCGCTGTGCTGTAGCGCCTGGCGCTCGGCCAGCAGTGGGCCTTGGTCGATCACTGCACACAGAAACTGCGACAGGGGGGGGACCACTGCTTTGCGGGGCCTCAATGTGCGCGATGTGCAGGTCGCCCGTGATGGGCGTATCTGCATTGATGGAAAAAACGACCTCCTTGACCTCGCTGCGGCCCAGGTCCTGCGCCAGCGCGAAGGCCTCGCGCACGCGCCGGGCGTCCTGCGGGCGCACAAAGGGCATCAGTGCCGTGAGCGGGCGGTCGCGTTCGGTGGGCTGGAACGAGCGGTGCGCCATCGAGTTGGCCTGCACCACCATGTCGTGTTCGTCCACCACCATGAGGGCCAGCGGCACACTGGCAAACAGGGTCTCGAAGCGTTCGTAGGCGCTTTCCGCCACGGTCTGGCTGTAGCGCAGGACCTTGTTCTGGCTCTCCAGCTCTGCCTGGTAGGCGCGCAGCTCAGCCACCAGGCCCTCGGCTCCTGTGCTGGGGGGCGTGGCACGCGGGGTGGGAGTCCCGGGCGCGTGACCTGTGGGAGCGGGCTGCCGCCCCGCAGGGTCCAGAAACGACAGGTCGGGTTCACTCATGGGAGGGGCGCGGCCAGGGGTTTTGGCGCGAGGAAAGTGCGCGCGCTGCGCAATGCTGTGGGCCAGAAAGCATGGCCACGAGTGTACGCCTGCAAGCCTGCGGATCCTGCAGGCCCCGGGGTCTCGTACACGCAGAGACCGGGGTGAACGGCTTCAGCGCCTCTTTCAAGGGGCGATTGTTGATCAATTGCGAACAATCCTTTTCTCTCACGGGGCTTACCGAAGGAGATTCGGATCCCTACAGTTCCACCATCCCGAATTTTTTAGATCCAACCCGATCGCTACTGACTGTCAGGAATTTTTGCCATGAACCCCATCGACGACACCTCCCTTGCCCAACCCCTGCTGAATAAACTGCAATGGCGCTATGCCGCCAAGAAGATGAACCCCACCAAGGCGGTTCCGCAGGAGAAGGTGGAGCGCATTCTCGAAGCCGCGCGCCTGGCGCCCACCTCCAGTGGCCTGCAGCCCTTTGAAATCATCGTGGTGACCGATCCCGCTGTGCGCGCCAAGATCCAGCCCATCGCCTGGAACCAGGCCCAGATCACCGACGGCTCGCACCTGCTGGTATTTGCTGCATGGGACAACTACACGGCCGACCGCATCAACATGATGTTCGATCTGACCAATGACCAGCGTGGCTTCAAGAACGAAGGCTGGGAAAACTACCGCCAGATGCTGCTGAACAGCTACCCCCAGCGCGATGCCGAGGTGAACTTCCAGCACGCAGCCCGCCAAGCCTACATTGGCATGAGTGCCGCACTGATCGCCGCTGCGTTTGAAGAGGTGGACTCCACCCCCATGGAAGGCTTTGACCCCAACGCGCTCGATGAGATCCTGGGCCTTCGGGCACGTGGCCTGCGCAGCGTGTCGATCCTGCCGCTGGGTTACCGCGCCGATGAAGGCGACTGGCTGGTGAACCTGAAGAAGGTGCGCCGCCCCCGCGAGCAGTTCGTGACTGAAGTCTGAGGATCTCCTCCTAAGGCACAAAAAAGGCTGGACAGTGGTCCAGCCTTTTTTGCGTGGGTTTGCGTGGGGAGCCTCAGCGTGTGGCGGGTGCTGCATCCGTCACGCGGCGCATGGGCGTCAGTACAAAAGCCATTGCGGCTAGCACCACCAGCGTACCTCCGCTGGCCGCAAACAGCTGGGTCAGCGTGATGCTTTTCATCACCCAGCCCGTGACGGCTGCGGAGATGGGGGCCAAGCCCATGAAGATGAACATGAACAGGCTCATCGCCCGGCCAATCAGGGCCGGCGGCACACGTTGCTGGATCCAGGTGAACACGCTCACCTGCATGAAGCCGCCGAGCAGGCCGATGACCAGCATCAGCGTTGCGCCCTGCCACACGGCCGTGATCAGCCCCAGAGGCATGAACAGTACACCGATGATGGCGTCGAACGCCAGGATGGTCATGCCGAGGCTGCCAAAACGCAGCCTCGGCAACATGCCCGACACCACCATGCCCAGGAGCGTGCCCGCGCCATGGGCGCCCACCATGGTGCCGAACGCGGCCGCGCCCAGCGCTGGCGTGCTGCTGGCCAGCACGGGGATGGCGATGTGGATGGGGCCCATGATGAACAGGGCGATGGCGCTCCAGTAGAGAAAGCAGGTGCGCAGCTCTCCATCGCGCCAGAAGTGAACCAGGCCCTGCGCCACCGACGCCAGCACCGCCTGGGGTGCGGCAGCCGGGGTCGAGTTGCCTGCATGGGTCTGCACCTTGGAAAGCGTCCAGGCGGACACCGCAAAGCTCAGGGCATCCAGCGCAAAGGCCAGGCCGATGCCGGCGGCGTTGGCATGGGCCGGTGCACTGGCGACTTCTTTGACTGCGTCGCCCGCACCAAACAGCGCAATGAGCAGCCCTGCCAGCAGGGGCCCAAGGAACATGGTCAGCTGGCGCAGGCCCAGGCTGATGCCGTTGGCGGCCTGCAACTGCGATCGCGCCACCACGTGCGGCATCATGGCCGTGCCAGCAGGAATGCTGAAGGCCGTGGCCAGGCCAATGCCCAGCGACAGCGCATACACCATCCACAGCGTCAGGGTGCCTGCAAGCACCAGCCCCGCCAGCACGGCCAGCAGCACCAGGTTGATGTATTTGGTGATCATCAGCACCTGCTTGGGCGAGTGGCGGTCTACCAGTGCTCCGCCGATCAGGATGAACAGTGCGCGCGGCACGCTGATGAGGGCCAGCACGGTGCCCAGCACCAGGGTGTCGCCCGTCATCTGCAGCACCAGCCAGGGCAGTGCAATCAGCGTGAACTGGTCGCCCAGCATGGACAGGAAGGAGCCGCTCGTCATCCAGCGAAAGTTGGGGTCCTTGAACAGCGCGGCGCGCGGGTCCTGGGGAGCGCTCTTTGGGTGGGGGGGCGAAGGGTGATGGGGCATTTCAGGTCGCATGAACAGGGTCTCCAAAAGATTTGCGGGTGTGCCGGCGCCCGTTGAGCCACTGGCTCACGGCAGTGAATCGCACGCACAGGTGGTAGCTGACCAGGCACAGGGCCGTGGTGGCCAGCACATTGAGAGCCATCTTGGCCAGGACGGGAATCGGCACCCCATACAGCAGCGCGCTAAACCAATCGTCAGCGGCAGATGCACGAGGTACACCCAGTACGAGCTGTCGGCCAGGTAGGCGAGCCAGGCACGGGGCTGTCCGACGTGGCGCAGAAAGAGCCCGATCAGCGCAAAGCTCCACAACCAGGACGCGGCGTTGTAAGCCAGTGCCATCCAGAACTGCAGGTGCCGGGTGGCAGAGACGGGCTCGGCCAGGATCTCGGTGAAGGCACCGGTGACCAGGACCAGAGCAAAGGCCGAAGCCTCAGGCTGGGCCAGCACTTCCGACAAGAATGCAGTGATCAGGAAGCACACGAGCCCCAGACCCGCCAGCACGGGCCAGTGCCTTGCGTAGCGCACCATCAAGTCCATGCGCTGCGTATACAGGCACAGCCCGAATCCGTAGAACAGCCCGTTGTGGAGCCATTCCGCCAAGGGAGGCAGAAAGGAACCGCTGGGCGTGACGATTCCGTGGTCGTAGTGGGCGCCGATCCAGGCGAGTGGAAGTGTGAGCGCCACAATGCCCAGGGCCGAACCGCCCAGCCAGGCGGTGAAGCGCCCCAGGGCTTTTTGTACGCCGCCGGGCAGCGCACGTGCTGCAGCCCACACCACAGGCGTGAACACGGCCAGCCACAGCAGCATCCACAGAAACCACAGGTGCATGGTCGGCGGGCCTTTGGGTACGTTGGGGCCGTGGGGCAGCAGGCTGCGGTCCACGCCCCAGGTGCCATGGGCCATGCGGTGCAGGAACAACAGGCCCAGCAGGGCGCTGACCGCCAACAAGGGCGGCCAGAACACCACAAAAGGCAGGCCCAGGCGGCGCAGCCGGTTGCGCACCATGCCCGCCAGCCCTCGGTGCTGCACCAGTGCCGACACAAAAAAACCGGCCAGGATAAAAAACAGGGGCATGCGGAACGCATGGATCACCGCCACCAGCAAGTCGGCCACCGACGTGGACAAATCGTCGTGCCAGGGCAGGGGAGACGGCCGGCTCATGTAAATGACCGAGACATGCAGCACGATGCCCAGCCACATCATGGCGGCGCGCAGATTGTCCAGGGCATGCAGCTTTCGCCCCGCGGCGGCGGATTCTGTGGTGTGAGTCGGTCCATTCATAGGGACCGACTGTGAAGCCTCACGTTGCGTGAGGGTCAAGCACTTTTCCGACTTTTTGGGGCGGTGTTGTTGTCAGCGGTGTGGGGATACCACAGCGGCCGCAGGTGCTGGCATGGCATGCGCCAGCGCTGCCTGCAGATAGGCGCGTACGGGAGCACTCAGGGGCGAACCTGCCTGCAGCAGCGGTTCGTTGGCGGAGGCCATGAGCAGCTTCTGGCGCAACTCGGGTCTGCGCCGCGTGAGTGTGTCGAACAGATCGTTCCAGCGCAAAGCGGCAGCCACCGCATCGGGGTGGTGGGGAGGAAGGGCGCGGGCCAGAAGCTGTTGAACGTCCTGCTCCAGCGCTGCCCAGTCGGTATGGGGCACATGGCCCAGTGTGCGCAGATCGTTGCGGGTCAGGTACTTTTCCAGCAGCGCCATGCGCAGCTTGATGGCCGTTTCGATGTACTCGATCATTTCACCCGGCGGTGCATGGTTGCGCCCCTGGGTGCTGGGTTCGGTGCGGAACATATGGCCCCAGCGCTCCAGCAGGTCCAGATCGCCCTTCATACAGTGCAGCATGAGCGCCATCCAGCGGTAGGCCAGCGCCTGCACCTCGGGTGTGTCGGGTGCCAGTTGGCGGTCCATGGCGCTGCGCACCAGGTCTTTGACGATCAGCCAGTCGGCCTCAATGAGGTTCCAGTTCTGAAAGATGTGCTTGAGTTCGGCCGAGCTGAAATACTTGCCATAGGTCGTCATCAGCGCCAGGGCCTCCAGCCAGTTGCCCATGTCTGGCTCGGCACCGGCCATCAGGCCGTCCCTCAGCATGGTCAGGCGTCCGCGCAGTTCGGTGGCCTGCGCGATTTGCTGGTCCAGCGAGCGGATCTGCTGCCCGATGATGCGTTCGGGGGCCATGCCGTCACCCGCCAGCAGCGCCCCGATGTCGCTGAGCGCCAGGCCCATCTGGCGCATGGTCTGGATGCCGTGCAGTCGCTGCACATCGGCCTGGCTGTAGAGGCGGTAGCCCGCCTCGGACCGGCCTGAAGGCTTGAGCAGCCCGATCTCGTCATAGTGGTGAAGCGTGCGCACCGTCAGGCCGGTGCGCCGCGCGAGATCACCGACCTTGAGCAGCATGGGGTCAGCGGCCGATGGAGATGAGTTCGATCTCGAAGTTGAGCGTGGCATTGGGTGGGATCACGCCACCGGCTCCCCGGGCGCCGTAAGCGATGGATGGCGGGCAGGTCAGCTTGGCCTTGCCACCCGGCTTCATGCGTTGCACGCCTTCGGTCCAGCAGGGGATCACGCCGTTGAGCGGGAACGACGTCGGCTCGCCGCGCTTGTAGGAGCTGTCGAACTCCTTGCCGTCCAGAAACATGCCTTTGTAGTGCACCTTGACGGTGTCGGTGGCCTTGGGCGAATCGCCGGTGCCGTCCTTGAGCGATTCATAAACCAGGCCACTGGCCGTGGTGACGGGGCCTGCGGCCTGGGCAGAGGCAAAGGGGGCAGCCAGAAGGCCAATGAGCACAAGGGCGGAAGAAATGCGCACGAGGAGTCCTTGAAACAAAAAAGAAAGGGGGGAAAAGTCAGAACGCCATTTTGCTCGTCAGCAACGGTTGGGCTGCAAGCGGCGCGCCAGTGTAAAGGGCGTGGCGCCGTGGCTGGTGCCAATCCACTGTGGGCGCGTTAACCAACGTTAATGCGCAGCGGCATGCGGATGACAACACTGCAGCTGCGGCCAATGGGTGCCGAGTGCTTGTTTTTGCGGAGATGACGGATGCGTTCATTCAACGGCCACAGCGGACTGGCTCGGAGGACTTTTTTGGGGGGGCTTGCGACGGGGGGCGTGGGTATGGCGGTGGCGCAGGCAGCGCCGCCACAGCCACTGGCCGCCCGCTTGCCCGATGCGATGACCCGCCCCGGTGGGGCCGATCTGCCGTACGGCCTGCCCGCAGCACAGGAGGCACAGGTGGAGCGGACCTTGTCCACTGCGGCAGGCTTTCCGGTGTGGCGCACGCCGTTGCAGCACCAGCGCGGCATCATCACCCCCAGCGGCCTGCACTTTGCCGTGCACCACAACGGCGTGCCCGACATTGCGCCGGAGCGCCACACACTGAAGGTGCATGGGCTGGTGCACAAACCGCTGCGCTTTGACTTGGAACGCCTGTTGCGCTACCCCATGGTCAGCCGCGTGCATTTTCTGGAATGCGCGGGCAACTCAGCCGCCAACGCGCTATCGCCCACGGCTCTGGACCAGACGCTGGGCGAGATTGCGGGCGAGGTGTCGTGTTCGGAGTGGACGGGCGTGCCGCTGGCCTATCTGCTGAACGAAGCGGGGGTGAAGGACAGTGCCCAGTGGGTGGTGGCCGAAGGCGCTGACGGTGGATCGCACAGCCGCAGCCTGCCGCTGAAGGCCTTGCTGGAGCACGGCATGGTGGCGCTGTACCAGAACGGAGAGCGGCTGCGGCCTTCGCAGGGCTACCCCATGCGCCTGTTCATGCCGGGCTGGGAGGGCAACGTCAACGTGAAATGGCTGCACCGGCTCGAAGTGACCGACGCGCCCGCCTACACCAAGGACGAGTCGGGTCTGTACACGCAAGTGCTGGCCGATGGACGGATCGAGCGCTTCGCGTTCCACATGGAAGTGAAGTCGGTGATCACGCACCCCTCCGGCCAGCAGCGTTTGCCTGAGCCCCATGGGTTTTGCGAAATCGCTGGTCTGGCCTGGTCGGGCCGGGGGCGCATAGCGCGTGTGGATGTGTCCTTGGACGGAGGTCGCACCTGGGCTGCGGCGCAGCTGCACGGCCCGGTACTGGACCGGGCCTTTACGCGCTTCACGCTGCCCTGGCAGTGGAACGGCCGCAAGGCCGACCTGATGAGCCGCGCCACCGACGAGCATGGTCGTACACAGCCACTGCGCAGTGAATGGAAGCGGCGCTATGCCATGCACTCGTTCAACCACTACAACGCGGTGCAGGCCTGGCGCGTGCAGGCCGATGGCCGCGTGGAGAACGTCTATGCGTGAAGACCTGTGCAGCCAGTTGCTGCCCGCAGGACGCGCCACCCTGCGGCGGGGCGTGGCCGTGGCGATGGTGGTGGGACTGCTGAGTGCAGGCAGAGCCAGCGAGGTCCAGGCGCCGTCCGCTGCGGCTCCTGCACCAGCTGCGCCGCCACTTGTCATCGGCTTAGGCCAGCCGCTGTCGCCTGCCGACATCGATCGCTATGCCATCACCGTCTTCCCCAACGGCCGCAATCTGCCACCCGGCCGGGGCAGCGTGGAGCAGGGCGCGCGGCTGTATGCCATGCACTGCGCCGCCTGCCACGGCGCACAGGGCATCGAAGGGCCCGCCGCCCGGCTGGTGGGCACAGATGGTTTTATCGGCTGGAGCGACCCGCTGCGCCCCCTGCGCGTGCGCAAGTACCCGCTGCAGGTGTTGTCGGTGGGCGCGATGTGGCCTTATGCCACGACGGTGTTCGACTATGTGCGTCGGGGCATGCCGATGCACGCGCCCAAGAGCCTGACCGATGACGAGGTGTACGGCATCACCGCGCACCTGCTGCATCTGAACGGGCTGGTGGCAGGTGACGCCCTCATGGACAAGGAAAAATTGCCCCAGGTGGTGATGCCAGGGCGGGATCGCACGGTCAGTGCGTGGCCACAGGAACGCTGAAAATTCTCAAACGCCGCGTGACGCTTCCAGCATGCCCAGCCGTGCCCGGATGCGTGATAGCGATACCGGCGAGATGCCCAGGTAGCTGGCCACATGGTGCTGCGGCAGGTGGGGCGTCAAATCACCGTGTGTAGCGAGAAAAGATTGGTAGCGCACCTCGGGCGGGTGGCTCAACAACTCGGCTTCGCGCTGTGCGTGCTGCTGAAACACATAGCCCAGGGCCTCTTCCAGCAAGGGGCCGATGTGGGCAAAGCTGCGTTGCCACTGCTGCAAGGTGGCATAGGCCAGCTCCACAGCCTCTACGGGTGCCAGGGCCTCGATGGCATAGGGGCTGGGCAGCGCCAGGGGCGGCAGGTTGCCAGCCACCCAGCTGCCGGTGCCGTGAAACGACCGGTTGCGCTCGGTGCCTTGTTCGTTCAGGTAGAACAGCCGAACCACACCGCTGCGCACCTGCCAGCAGCGCGTGCTGGTCTCGCCCGCGGGCTGCAGCAGCGTGCCTGCGCCGAACTGACGGCGGGGCAGGGCCTGCCACAGAGCGGCCAGGGCAGGTTCAGACCGGACCAGCGCCTCCAGCGCAGGCGGCTGGCAGACAGTGCAGGCGCTGGTGGTCGAGGTCACTGCGTTCAGGCAATTCAGGCGTCTCAGGCGTAGTCAGACACCGGGATGCAACTGCAGCTTAGATTGCGATCACCCCACACGTTGTCCACGCGGCCTACGGGCGACCAATACTTGTTGCTGCGAAGCGCGGCCACGGGGTAAGCGGCGGCTTCGCGGGCGTAAGGGCGAGCCCATTCGCTGCCCAGCAGACTCTCGGCCGTGTGCGGCGCGTTCTTCAGCGGGTTGTTGTCCTGCGGCCAGG
This sequence comes from Acidovorax facilis, assembly GCF_023913775.1. Taxonomy (GTDB): domain Bacteria; phylum Pseudomonadota; class Gammaproteobacteria; order Burkholderiales; family Burkholderiaceae_C; genus Acidovorax; species Acidovorax facilis. The sequence continues at coordinate 40,079 of NZ_JAMXAX010000002.1, read as the reverse complement.
CACCGGATTCGATCTGGCGGATCTCTTCGCGGATGGCAATCATCGCGTCGATGAAGCGGTCGATCTCGAACAGCGTTTCGCTCTCGGTGGGCTCCACCATCAGCGTGTTGGGCACGGGGAAGCTCAGCGTGGGCGCGTGGAAGCCGTAGTCGATCAGGCGCTTGGCGACATCCTCAGCCATCACGCCGCTGGTGTCCTTGAGGCCGCGCAGGTCCAGGATGCACTCGTGCGCCACGTGGCCCGGCTTGCCATCCTTACCTTCGCTCGCGTACAGCGTGGGGTAGTGATCCTTGAGGCGTGCACTGATGTAGTTGGCCGAGAGGATGGCGGTTTCGGTCGCGGCCTGCAGGCCTTCGGCGCCCATCATGCGGCAGTACATCCAGCTGATGGGCAGCACGGCGGCATTGCCCAGAGGCGCTGCCGACACGGCACCCACGCCGCCGGCCACACCGGCCGTGGCATGACCAGGCAGGTAGGGCACCAGATCGGCCACCACACACACGGGACCTACGCCAGGGCCGCCACCGCCGTGCGGAATGCAGAAGGTCTTGTGCAGATTCAGGTGGCTCACGTCGCCGCCGAACTCGCCAGGGGCGGCCACGCCCACCAGGGCGTTCATGTTGGCGCCGTCCACATACACCCGGCCGCCGTGGCTGTGCACCAGGGCGCACAGTTCCTTCACCTGCGTTTCGAACACGCCGTGCGTGCTGGGGTAGGTGATCATGATGCAGGCCAGGTTGGCGCTGTGCTGTTCGCACTTGGCCTGCAGGTCGGCCATGTCCACGTTGCCGTTGTCGTCGCACTTCGTCACCACCACCTGCATGCCCACCATCTGGGCGCTGGCGGGGTTGGTGCCGTGGGCGCTGCTGGGGATCAGGCAAATGTTGCGATGGCCGTGGCCCTGGGCTTCGTGGTAGGCCTTGATGGCCAGCAGGCCCGCGTATTCGCCTTGCGATCCGGCGTTGGGCTGCAGGCTGATGCCTGCGTAGCCCGTGGCCTGGCACAGCCAGGCGCGCAGTTGTTCGTCCAGCTCCTTGTAGCCTTGCAACTGGTCAGCGGGTGCGAAGGGGTGCACGTTGGCGAATTCGGGCCAGGTGATGGGGATCATCTCGCTCGTGGCATTGAGCTTCATGGTGCAGCTGCCCAGCGGGATCATGCTGCGGTCCAGCGCCAGGTCCTTGTCAGACAGCTGGCGGATGTAGCGCAGCATGCCGGTTTCGGAGTGGTGGGTGTTGAACACCGGATGAGTCAGGTACTTGCTGGCGCGGCGCAGTTCGGTGGGGATCAGCGGCTCTACACCCTTCTCGAAGGCGTCAAACGTGGGCAGCGCCTGGCCATCCGCGGCGAACACCTTCCACAGCAGCTCGATGTCGGCGCGTGTGGTGGTCTCGTCCAGCGAAATGCACAGGTAGTTTTCGAAATAAATTCGCAGGTTGGCGCCCAGCTGTACTGCGCGAGCAGCTATGGATTTGGTAGCGCCATCGGTTTTGAGCGTCAGCGTGTCAAAACACGCCTGCGGGCGCACCGGTGCGCCCAGTTGTGTGAGCCCCTTGGCCAGAATGGCGGTGTAGCTGGCCACACGCTGTGCAATGCGCTTGAGCCCATCGGGGCCATGGTACACGGCGTACATGCTGGCGATCACGGCGGGCAGCACCTGCGCGGTGCAGATGTTGGACGTGGCCTTTTCGCGGCGGATGTGCTGCTCGCGCGTTTGCAGGGCCAGACGGTAGGCGGGCTTGCCATGTGTATCCACGCTCACGCCCACCAGGCGGCCTGGCAGGCTGCGCTTGAACTCGTCGCGGCAGGCCATGTAGGCAGCGTGCGGGCCACCCGCGCCCATGGGCATACCGAAGCGCTGCGTGGTGCCTACGACGATGTCGGCACCCCATTCACCGGGCGGGGTGATCAGCGTGAGGGCCAGGAGGTCGGCCGCTGCGATGAAGGCCGCCTGTTTGGCATGCGCCTTCTCCACATCAGCGCGCAGGTCATCAATGCGGCCACTGGTGGCGGGGTACTGGGCCAGCACGGCGAAATACTCGCCATTCAGCGCTGCATCCCATTCGGCGGCGGAGTTGGCTAGCACCACTTCGATATTGAGGGGCTTGGCACGGGTCTGGATCACTTCGATGGTTTGCGGGTGGGCATCACCGGCCACCACAAACACATTGCTCTTGCTCTTGACGGAGCGCTTGGCCAGCGTCATCGCCTCAGCGGCGGCCGTGGCTTCGTCCAGCATCGATGCATTGGCAATCGGCATGCCGGTCAGATCGCAGACCATGGTCTGAAAATTGACCAGCGCCTCCATGCGGCCTTGCGAGATTTCGGCCTGGTACGGCGTGTAGGCCGTGTACCAGGCGGGGTTCTCCAGGATGTTGCGCAGGATGACGCCCGGTGTGTGCGTGCCGTAGTAGCCCTGGCCGATGAAGCTCTTCAGGACCTGGTTCTTCGATGCCATCGCCTTGAGTTCGGCCAGCGCCGCCGCTTCCGTGATCGGCAGGGGCAGGTCCATCGCGCTGCTGCGTGCAATGGAGCGCGGCACGATGGAGTCAATGAGGGCGCGGCGCGAGGCCTCGCCAATCACCGACAGCATGTGCGCTTCATCGGCCGCATCGATGCCGATGTGGCGGGGCAGGAATTCGGTGGCGTTTTCAAGCGCTGCGAGCGTGGGCAGGGGGGCGAGGGTGGTCATCGGCGGCGGCGTGGGACAACAAGGAGGCACATTGGCCCGGCAGGGCGCCGGGCCTCGGGGAACAAAAGATCCGGAGATCAGGCGTTCTTGGCGAACTCTGCGTACGCAGGTTCGTCCATGAGCGCGTCGAATTGCATCATGTCGGTCACGTGGACCTTGAAGAACCAGCCAGCGCCCAGCGGGTCGGTGTTGGCCAGCGAGGGGTCGGCGCGCAGGGCTTCGTTCACCTCGACGATTTCGCCGCTGACGGGCATGTACACGTCGGCGGCGGCTTTGACGGACTCCACCACGCCGGCGACTTCACCCTGGGTGAAGGTCTTGCCGACTTCGGGCAGGTCCACAAACACCACATCGCCCAGCGCGTCCTGGGCGTGTACCGTGATGCCCACGGTGGCGGCTTCGTGGTCGGAGATGTCGATCCACTCGTGATCCTTGGAAAACTTGACGGTCATGGGGGCTCCAGAAAAAAGGGGAAAAACAAACAAAAGTGCCGATGCCAGCCAAGACTGTAGCCGGGCTGGCGCAGTTTCAGACGGTCAGCCGCGGTAGTAGCGCGCGGGGGTAAAGGGCATGGCACGCACTTCCATGGGCACGGCCTTGCCGCGCACGATGGCGTTCACCCGCGTGCCGATGGCGGCGAAGGCGGGTGTGACATAGCCCATAGCCACGGGTTCGTTCACCGTGGGGCCCAGCAGGCCGCTGGTCACTTCGCCAATCTTCTGGCCGTCTTCGCTCTGCAATTCGGTGTGTTCACGCACGGGCACACGCTCCAGTGCGACGAGGCCGACGCGCTTGCGCTGCAGGCTGGCGGGGTTGTCGATCTGCGCGAGCACCTTGTCTGCTCCGGGGAAACCCCCTGCGCGGGCGCCTCCCGTGCGACGCACCTTCTGGATGGCCCAGTTCAGCGCGGCTTCAGGCGGCGTGGTGGTGGTGTCGATGTCGTTGCCATACAGGCACAGGCCCGCTTCGAGCCGCAGCGAGTTGCGGGCGCCCAGGCCGATGGGTTTGACCTCGGGCTGAGCAAGCAGGGCGCGGGCCAGGGTGTCGGCCTGCGCAGCGGGCACCGAGATTTCAAAACCGTCTTCACCGGTGTAGCCGCTGCGGGTCACAAAACAGTCACAGCCTGCAATGGAAAAATCGCCGCCCGTCATGAACACCAGCTTTTCAACGCCGGGCGCGAGGCGGGCGAGGGCGGTGACGGCCTGCGGGCCTTGCAGAGCGAGCAGGGCGTGGTCGGGCATGGGCGCCACCTTGCAGCGCTGGCCGATGCGGGCCGTGATGTGCGCAATGTCGCCCACCTTGCAAGCACCGTTCACGATCACGAACAGCGTGGGCTCGCCATCCACCACGCCTTGGTTGAAGAACATCAGGTCATCGATGACCGTGCCTTCGTCGGTGAGCAGCAGCCCGTAGCGCTGTTTGCCCACGGGCAGGTCGATCACGTCCACCGGCATCAGGGTTTCAAACGCCGCTGCGGCGTCAGGGCCGACCAGCTTGAGCTGGCCCATGTGCGAGACGTCAAACAAGCCCGCCGCACTGCGCGTGTGCTGGTGTTCGGCCATCAGGCCAGCGGGGTATTGCACGGGCATGGAGTAGCCGGCGAACGGCACCATGCGGGCGCCCAGCTCGATGTGCAGGGCGTTCAGGGGCGTGGTGAGCAGGGGGGCGGTGGCTGACATGGCGGAACTCCGGGGCAAATGAGGGCCGCAGCCACAAGGTGGCTACGGGATTTGCCCTGCTGTCCGCTTTACCTGAGAGATTCACCGCAGCGCCCTGGCTGGCCGTGCGGTTTGCTCCTTCGGTGGATGGCCTCAACACGCGGTGCGGTGGGCCATCTCTCTCCAGCAAGGGAACGCCCGCATCACTGCGGGCGGTTGTCAGTCCTTTTGCCTGAGCGTTCGGCTGCTGCCTGCGCCTTCGGCGGTGTGTTTCCCCGCGGGGTCCGCACTCTCTCCTGACCGGGCGATTCTAACTACTTTGCGTAGACCAGATCGCGCAAACCCAGCGACAACTGCGGCACATAGGTCACCACCATCAGGCAAGCCATGATGACAAGCACAAACGGAATCAGGTGCCCGACGATGCGGTCCAGCGATATTCGCGCCACGGTGCAGGCTGCAAACAGGTTCACGCCAAACGGCGGCGTGATCATGCCCATGGCCAGGTTCACTACCATGATCAGGCCAAAGTGCACCGGGTCCACACCAAAGTGGATGGCCACGGGAGCCAGGATGGGTGCCAGAACAATGATGGCGGCACTGGTCTCGATGAACATGCCGATCACGAACAGCGCCGCGTTCACCCCGAGCAGGAAGAGGGTGGGGGATTGCAGCACCGCCTCCAGCCAGCGGCCAATGGCATCCGGCACGCCAGCACGGGTGATGAGGAAGGCGAACAGGCCCGCATTGGCAATGATGAACATGATCACTGCGGACGAGATGGCCGATTTGCGCAGGATGGCAAACAGGTCCTTGAGCCGGATCTCGCGGTATATCACCACCCCCACAATCAATGCGTAGAACACCGCCACGGCCGATGCTTCAGTGGGGGTGAATACGCCACCGTAGATGCCGCCAAGGATGATCACCGGCATCAGCAGCGCCCAGCCCGCCTGCAGCGTGGCCTTGCCAAGAGGCATGCGGCCGTCGCCGTCGTTCTTGCCCCAGCCCTTGTACTTGCAGTACGCCCAGACAAAAAGCATCAGCGCGCCACTGATCAGCAGCCCCGGGCCAAAGCCGGCGATGAACAGCTCGCCAATCGACACTTCGGCGCTCACGCCATACAGGATCATGGGGATGGAGGGCGGGATGATCACGCCCAGCTCGGCGCTGGTGGCTTGCAGGGATGCGGCGTAGCTCGTGGGGTAGCCATGCTTGATGAGCGCGGGGATCAGGATGGCGCCAATGGCAAATGTGGTGGCCACCGACGAGCCCGACACGGCCGCAAAGATCATGCAGGTCAGCACGCAGGTCATGGGCAGGCCACCCTGCACGCCGCCCACGATGCTCTTGGCAAACTCCACCAGGCGGCGGGATATGCCGCCCGTTTCCATCAGGTTGCCCGCGAGGATGAAGAACGGAATGGCGGCCAGCGGAAATTTGTTGATGGAGCCAAACATCTCCTTCACAGAGATCAGCATGTTGGCATTGGCTACCTGGATGCCCAGGATGGAGGCCAGGCCGATGGAAACGGCCACGGACACAGTGAGTGCAAAACACAGCACCATGGTGGTGATCATGACGGGCGTCATTGCGCGGTCTCCAGCTCAAGGCGTTGAGGGTCTAGCAGGTTGCCGACGATGCCAATGGCGCTGAACACGCCACCCACCGGCATGGCCACGTAGGCCCAGAACATGGAGACGGATTCGAGCCCCGCCATCGACTGCACGCCGCCGCGTTGGGCATAGTCCCAGCCCCACCACACGATCACGCCAATCAGTGCCAGCGCCGCCACTGCCACGACATAGTCCAGCACCCGGCGCACGCGCGGGGGGCTCCAGCGGTACAGCACATCCACGCTGACCATCGCGCCCTGGCGGAACGCGCTGGGGATGGCCAGGAACACCATCCAGATCAGGCTGAAACGGATCAGCACTTCAGTCCACTCGGCGGGCTGCTCCAGCACAAAGCGGGTCACGATCTGGAACATGCCCAGCGATGCGGCAATGACCAGCATGGCGCACGCGCCGAGCAACGCTGCAAACGTGGCCCCGCGTTCAAACATCAGAAAAGCTTTTTTCATGGGGCGGACAACGCCATGGGTTCAGATGATTCGGTGGAGAGAATCAGATTGAAGATAAAAAACGCCCGTAGCGCTTATTCTACGGGCGTTGTGTGCTACTAAAAATATAGTAGCTGATGCGCATGCAACTACTTGACGTCGCGGATCTTGTCCAGGGTGGCCTTGCCAAACTGTTTTTCAAACTCGGCGTTCACAGGCGCCAGCGCCGCCACAAACTTGGACTTGTCCGGATTGTCCACCACCGTCATGCCTTTGGCGCGCAGGTCGGCCACGCCCTTGGCGTCGTCTTCATCCACGCGTGCACGGTTGGCCTTGGTGCCTTCCTTGGCGGCGTCGATGAAGGCCTGCTTGTCGGCGGCCGAGAGCTTGTCGAACGAGGCCTTGTTCATCACGAAGATGGCAGGCGAATACACGTGGCCGGTCAACGTCAGGTGCTTTTGCACCTGGTCGAACTTGGCCGAGATGATCACGGGCAGCGGGTTCTCCTGGCCGTCCACGGTGCCTTGCTGCAGGGCGGTGAACACTTCGGGGAAGGCCATGGGCGTGGTGATGATGCCGAAGCCCTTGTACGCGGCGATGTGCACGGGGTTTTCCATGGTGCGCATCTTCAGGCCCTTGAGGTCTTCAGGCGTGTTCACCGAGCGCTTGCTGTTCGTCATGTGGCGAAAGCCGTTCTCGGCCCAGGCCAGGGCCTTGAAGCCCTTGCTATCGAACTTGGTCAGCATCTCCTGGCCGATGGGGCCATCCAGCACCGCTCGCGCATGGGCCTTGTCGCGGAACAGGAAGGGCACGTCAAAGATGCGCGCTTCGGGCACAAAGTTGGGCACGGGGCCGGTGGAGCTGAAGGCCAGCTCTTGCGTGCCCAGCTGCACGGCTTCAATCGATTCGCGCTCGCCACCCAGGGCGCCGTTGTAGAACGTCTGTACCTTGTAGCGGCCGGCCGTGCGCTTTTCGACTTCCTTGGCAAACGTGTCGATGGCAATCCCCTGGTGGGAATTCTGGGCTGTCGAGATGCTGATGCGCATGGTGGTCTGCGCGGCAGCGGTGGCCACAAAGCCGAGCGCAAGGCTCAGGCCGACGACGAGTTTGGTCAGTTGCATGCTGTCTCCTGTTAATGGTGGGCTGGGTTGGTGGGGATGCACGGTTGCTCCTTGCAGAGCGGACCCCAGCCTCTGCCAAATTATGGCGGTGCAGCATCGGCGCAGGCATCGGGGTTTGTGCTGGTAAGCGTGCTTATTAACTACCCACCAGGGCGCTAGCCAAGGCGCTTATGTTGGCCATGGGCGACGCCAAAAAATGCCAAGGGCCCCGTGCTGGCGGTAACCAGCCGGGGCCTTGTCAGTTTGTGCGCTCCGGTAAGAGCGCCTTGATGGAAGAAGTATGCGTGGGGCGGATAAGATGAATTTGCTGAATTCGCTTCAAATGGAGTGAATCGCAGAATAATTTTCTGTGTTGGCGAAGATTGGTGAATAATCCAGCCGATGGATCGACTGGATAGAAAAATTCTCGCTGTGCTGCAGGGCAACGCCCGCGCCAGCCTGCAAGAGATCGGGCAGGCCGTGGGCCTGAGCGCATCGCCCTGCTGGGGCCGCATCAAGAAGATGGAAGAGGCGGGTGTGATCCAGGGCTATACCGTGCGCATCAACCCGCAGTTGCTGGACCTGGCCGACACAGTGCTGGTGCAGGTCACGCTCGACAGCCATTCCGACAACACGCTCGAAAAATTTGGCGAAACACTCGCCAGCATTCCGGAGGTGATCGAGGCGCACCTGGTGTCGGGCGACTACGACTACCTGCTGCGCATCGTCGTGAAGGACACGCGCGACTACGAGCGCTTGCTGCGTGAGAAGCTCTACAAGATCAAAGGCATCCGGCACAGCCGCTCCAGCTTCGTGCTGCGCACGCTCAAAAAGGCCGATCTGCCCCTGTTTGTCGCATGAGTTTGAATGAAAATGGACTCTAGCGCTTATCTGTAAAGCGTAAATAGCTATTGTTTTGATAGCATTTGCATCCGGTCGCAATTCCATTGCGCAGGCATCGAGGAAACCCGGCGATGCTCTGTTTTTGCGGTTCAAAGGCTGTGGAACACGCGGATCAACGGCAGAATGGCCACGCCTTTCGGCGCTGGCTTGGGGGATGTTGCACCACCACGGTGCACCGCCAAGGAGCTTGCAACGTGCCAGCAAGGCCGGAGAACCACCACCATGAACCTGCGTTTTGTCGAAGCCTTTTACTGGGTGGCCTCCCTCAAGAGCGTGACGCGCGCAGCGGAAAAGCTCTTTCTGACGCAGTCGGCCATGTCAAGTCGCGTGGCGGCGCTGGAGGAAGAACTGGGCGTGCTGCTGCTGGACCGGCGCGACAAACATTTCAAACTCACAGTGGCGGGCACGCGCTTTCTGACGTACGCCAAGCGGATGCTGGAGCTGCAACGCCAGCTCAAGGCCGAGATGGGCTCGGGCGGCCCGCTGGAAGTGTCGATTCGCCTGGGCGCCATTGAGTCGGTACTCCACTCGTGGCTCATCCCCTGGGTGGAACAACTGCGCAAGGACAACCCGCTGCTGGAGCTGGAACTCGCGGTCGAATCCACGCCGGTGCTGCTGGATCAGATCCGCCGGGGCACGCTGGATGCAGTGTTTGCGGCCTTGCCCGCATCGGCAGAAGGCATTCGCAGCCAGGCGCTGACGCCGATGGAGATGGTGTTCGTCGGCAACAGCAAGATCCACCGCAAGCGGCGCTATGCATCGGAAGATTTTGCCGGCACCGACATCCTGACCTTTCAGCGCGGTTCTCAGCCCCATGTGTACCTGTTGGACACGCTGCGCCAGGCGCAGGTGGAGCCGCGCTGCGTGCACACCATTTCCTCAATCTCTGCCATGGTGCAGCTGGTGCAGGGCGGTTTTGGCGTTGCCACGCTGCCGCGCCTGGCGGTGCAGAGGATGCTGGCATTCCCGGATCTTCGTGCGCTGGCCTGCGACATTGCGCTGCGTCCGCTGCCCATTCACGTGAGCTACCGCGAAGACCCGTCTTCGCCCGCGATGGAGGCGATCGTGCGTTCGGCGCTCAGCTTCATCGAAGCGCAGCAACCCCCAGAGCCCAAGCCCCGCAAGGCCCGCGCCTGAGCGCGGGGACCACGCACGCTCCTTTTCCGCTGCGCGCACTGCGGCTGCAGTGTCTGCGTTTGCGGCGCAGCCCCGAGAATTTCGCATTGAAGCGACATGCGCAGTTCGGTGCGGCTGCGCTTGTGCAAATTCTCCTTTCTAGGGTCCGGGTTAACCCTAAATAGAAGTTCAAGGGTTAACCCTGAGCACCAAATTGGTTTGCTTCGCCCCAATGAAGTGCATCGGAAAAATCGATGAGCTAAGAGAAATTTTTTGAATTTGCCAGCGCAGTTACACCCCAACACAATCCGTCCAACGTCATGCAATTGACTTTTCTCAATGCAAGGAAATACGGTGGACTTAGCTCAAGAAAATTCGCTCGCGGTGTTTGGCCCTGAGGGCACCAGCAATCCGAACCACGTCCGCGACACCATCCGCAAGGGCCTGTGGACATCGCACACCAGCGGTCTCGCAGACGGCCATGTGCAAGGCAACGTGGTCATCCTGCCCGAGGTGCTTGCCAGTGACTTTCTGCGGTTCTGCCAGCGCAATCCCAAGCCTTGCCCCGTGCTGGCGGTCAGCGAGCCCGGCCAGTTCACCCTGCCTTCGCTGGGCAAGGACATCGACATCCGCAGTGATGTGCCGCTGTACCGCATCTGGCGCCACGGTGAAATGTCGGAGGAGGTGGCGGACATTGCCAGCCTCTGGCGGCCGGACCTGGTCACCTTCATCCTGGGCTGTTCGTTTTCGTTCGAGTCCGCATTGATCGAGGCAGGCATCCGCCTGCGCCACATCGACGAAGGCAAGAACGTGGCTATGTTCCGCACCAACGTGCAAACCGAGCCGGCCGGCCCTTTTGGCGGCGCCATGGTGGTGACCATGCGTCCCATGCCCGCAGCGGATGTGATCCGCGCCGTGCAAGTCACTTCTCGCTTTCCCAACGTGCATGGAGCGCCTGTGCACATCGGTGACCCGGCCCTGATCGGCATCGCTGATCTGGCCCATCCCGACTACGGGGACGCCGTAGCGCTGATGCCGGGCGAAATCCCTGTTTTCTGGGCCTGCGGCGTCACCCCGCAATCGGCCATCTTGAATGCCCAACCCGCGTTCTGCATCACGCATGCACCGGGCTGCATGCTGGTCACCGACCTTCTCAACCACCAGCTCGCCAGTTTCTGATCCGCTTTCAACAAGGAGTTCCACCATGAAGAAAATCACAATTTGTTTGTCCGCAGTCCTCAGCGTCTGCGCCGCCCAGGCCCAGATCAAGTGGGACCTGCCCACGGGTTATGGCGCCAACAGCTTCCAGACGCAGAACGTGCAGCAGTTCGCCAACGAGGTGGATCAGCTCACGGGCGGCAAGCTCAAGATCGTGTTGCACCCCGGTGGCTCGCTGTACAAGGCCAACGAAATCAAGCGTGCGGTGCAAACCGGGCAGGTGCCTTCGGCCGAGTTCATTCTCTCGGGCGCATCCAACGAGAACCCGCTGTTTGGTGTGGACTCGATTCCGTTCCTGGCCACGAGCTATGCGGATTCCAAACGCCTGTATCTGGCCGCCAAGCCTTCGCAAGAGAAATTGCTCGCATCCCAAGGCGTGAAGGTGCTGTTCAGCGTGCCGTGGCCCGGCCAGTCGCTCTACTCGCTCAAGCCCGTGAGTACGCCAGCGGACTTTGCAGGCACCAAGATGCGTGCCTACAACCCCGCCACCACGCGCATTGCGCAACTGCTTAAGGCGCAGCCGGTGACGATCCAGCTGTCGGAGCTGGGCCAGGCCCTGGCTACCAACACCGTGCAGAACTTCCTGACGTCCAGTGCCAGCGGCGTGGAATCCAAGCTGTATGAGCAGGTGAAGCACTTCTATCCCGTCAGCGCATGGCTTCCGCGCAATGCCACCGTGGTGAACCAGAAGGCGTTTGATGCCCTCGACAAGCCTTTGCAGGACGCCGTGCTGAAGGCAGCGGCAGCCGCCGAAGAGCGCGGCTGGGCCACGAGCGAGCGTGTGGACAAGGAGTTCATCAAAGAGCTCGGCGCCAAAGGCATGACCGTGGCCGAGCCCAGCGAAAGCATCAAGAAGGAGCTGGCAAGCATTGGCGAGTCCATGACGGCCGACTGGATCAAGTCTGCCGGGCCTGAGGGACAGGCCATCATCGACGCCTACCGCAAGAAGTAATCGTCGTTTTCCGGGCCCCCGCAGTGGGGCCGGGGTAGCACAGGCGCATGCTGCCCAGTTTTTTCGTCGCCACTCCCTCTCATTTTTTTCAAGCGTTACCGGAGTACGCCATGGACAAACTCGTCCGAAATTTCTACAGGCTGCTGATGTTGCTGTCCGGCCTGTCCATGCTGGCTGCGTTCGCTGCAGTCACGCTGGGCGTGTTTGCCCGCGAGGTCATTCACGTCAACATCGACGGTCTCGACGCGTATGCAGGCTACGCCATCGCCGCAGCGCTGTTCTTTGCCTTGCCCGGCACATTGCAAAACGGAGACCACATCCGGGTGACCCTGTTGCTCGACCGGCTGCCGTCACGCTGGCGCGGCGCCTTTGAATGGTTCTGCCTGTCCAGTGCACTGGTGCTCACGGCCTATATCGCCTGCTACGCAGTGCGCTCGGTGTGGATTTCCTACGTCACGCACGACATTTCGCCTGCGGCCGATGCTTCGCCGCTGTGGATTCCTCAGATCAGCATGGCCATGGGCTGCATCGGCTTTGCGCTGTCGTTTGCCCATGCGCTCATCCTGCGCTTTCAGGGCGTGGCCTTCATGGCCGTGTCTGAATCGGCCCGTTCCGAGTAACCCCCGCAGGAGAAATCAACATGGACGTCATCATTGCCTTTGGCCTGATCGTGGTGCTCTTTGCAGTGCTCGGTTCGGGTTTGTGGATCGGCCTGTCACTGCTTGCGGTGGCGCTGGTCGGTATGGAGCTTTTTACCAGCCGCCCCGTGGGTGACAGCATGATGCTGACCATCTGGGGGTCTACCTCCAGCTGGACGCTCACGGCTTTGCCGCTATTCCTCTGGATGGGCGAGATACTGTTTCGCAGCAAGCTGTCGAGCAGCATGTTCAAAGGCCTGGCGCCCTGGCTGGACCGTCTGCCCGGCCGCCTGTTGCATGTGAACGTGGTGGGCTGCACCATCTTCGCTGCCATCTCGGGCTCATCGGCGGCCACTTGCGCGACCATCGGCAAGATCACGCTGCCCGAACTCAAGCAGCGTGGCTATCCCGAAGACATCTCGGTGGGCACACTGGCTGGCGCAGGCACGCTGGGCCTGCTGATCCCGCCGTCGATCATCATGATCGTCTATGGCGTGGCGGCCAATGTGTCGATCTCCAAGCTGTTCCTGGCCGGCGTGATTCCAGGCCTGATGCTGGCGGCGCTGTTCATGGGCTACATCGTCGTGTGGGCCTTGTTCAACAAGGACAAGGTGCCAGCGCCCGATGCCCGCCTGAGCTTTGTGCAGAAGCTCTATGCGTCGCGCCACCTGATTCCTGTGGTGTCGCTCATCGTGGTGGTGCTGGGCGCCATCTACAGCGGTATTGCCACCGCCACCGAGGCCGCGGCGCTGGGTGTGGGCGGGTCGCTGATCCTGGCGAAGATCGAGGGATCACTCGATTGGGCGCGCTTCAAGGACGGGCTGGTCGCTGCCTGCCGCGTGTACTGCATGATTGGCCTCATTCTGGCGGGCGCCGCCTTCCTCACACTGGCCATGGGCTTCATCGGCCTGCCACGCCACCTGGCCGAGTTCATCGGCGCCCTGCACCTGTCGCCCTTTGCGCTGATGCTGCTGCTCATCGTGTTTTTCATCCTGCTGGGCTGCTTCCTGGATGGCATCTCCATGGTGGTGCTGACCATCGCGGTGCTGCTGCCCACGGTGGAGGCTGCAGGCTTTGACCTGGTGTGGTTCGGCATCTTCATCGTGTTGGTGGTGGAGATGGCGCAGATCACGCCGCCGGTGGGCTTCAACCTCTTTGTGCTGCAGGGCATGACGCGCCGCGAAGTTACCTGGATCGCCCGCACTGCACTGCCTTTGTTCGCACTGATGATCGTTGCGGTCATCCTGACGTATTTCGTGCCCGACGTCGTGCTCTGGCTGCCACGCCAGATGCAGGGCTGACCCCGCAGCACCCCTCGCCGAAAAGTCCGTACAGGAGCTCACCATGAAGACCATCGTGTTGTTGGCCGCGCTCGCCGTGGCACCGGTGCTGCACGCCCAGACCCAGTGGAAGCTGGCCACGGGCTACCGGGCGGAGTCGTTCCACACGCGCAATATCGTCCAGTTTGCGCAGGACGTGGAGCGTGCTTCAGCCGGTGCATTGCGCATTGAAGTGCATGCCAACAACGCCTTGTTCAAACTGGCGGAGATTCCTCAGGCGGTGCAGGACGGCAAGGCCCAGGCGGGCGAAACCATCATGACGAGCCTGGTGCGCGAGATCCCCATGGCAGGTGGCGATTCCGTGCCTTTCGTGGTCCGTAGTTATGCCGACGCACGGCGCATGTGGGATGTGCAGCGACCGTTGATCGAAGTGCACATGGCGCGCAAGGGGCTCAAAGCCTTGTACGCCGTGCCGTGGCCTCCGCAGGGGCTGTTCACCACGGTCCCGGTGCGTTCGTCGGTGGATTTCAAGGGCACCCGCATGCGCACCTACAACCCGGGCACGGTGCGTATTGCCGAGCTGCTGGGCGCCACGCCCGTGGATGTGCCCATGGTCGAGGTCAACCAGGCCCTGGCGGCTGGAAAGCTGGATTCGATGATCACATCGGCCCTGACCGGGGTGGAAAACCAGGTCTGGGGCCAGATCAAGCAGTACTACGGTATCAACGCCTGGTTCCCCAAGAACATCGTCTTTGTGAACCAGCAGGCGTTTGACGCACTGCCCGCCCCGGTGCGCCAGGCCGTGAGCCAGGCTGCAGCAGACGCCGAAAAACGGGGCTGGGCGATGAGCGCCGCCGTGGCCGAGGAGTCGGTGATCGAACTGCAGCGCAAAGGTATCAAGGTCGAGCCCCCCACCGCGGTGCTGGACTCCGAACTCAAACGCCTGGGTGAACGGTTTTCCCGCGAATGGGTGCGGTCCGTGGGGAGCGAGGCCAACCAGCTCTTCATCCCGTATTACACGCAGCGCTAGGCCATTGCATTGTTGGCATCACCAAGGAATCACCATGCAAACCCCTTCAGACACCATCGAGATGTATCTGCTGGCCAAGGATGGCAACCGGCCTCACCTGATCGAGCGGGCCTTTGCCGGCGGCGCGCTGCTGCGCATGGACGTGCGGCAGGGCGACATGGACTTTCCGCCGGTGGCCCACGGCCGCGACGCCATTGCCGAAACCCTGGTACGCCGCTTTGGCCGCACTTATGAAAACGTGTACAGCTTCTGTCTGGCCGATCCTCCCGATCCTGCGTGCGCGGAGTTTCACTGCCCCTGGCTCGTGGCCATGACCGAAAAAGACAGCCGCGCGGTGCGCCTGGGTTGCGGCCAGTACCACTGGCGCTTTGCACCGGGCTCGCGCCTGGCGCAGGAGCTGAGCATTGTTGTGGACAGCATGCAGACCCTGCCGCCCTCGGACATCCATGTCGTGATGCCCTGGATCGCTGCACTTAGCCGCCCCTGGTGCGGAGCGGACAAGGCCATGGTCACAGCGCCCTCCATTCCTTCTGTGCGCGCGGTGCTGGAGGCACTGGCTCGCGCGCCGCGCTCCCCGGCCCGCTCCCCTCTGGCCCTGGCGGCCTGAGCGAGCACCGAACCCTTTCATTTCACTTTGCAAACCATCACACCATGACACAACTTGCACCCACCACCCACATTCCCCGCTGGCAGTTCTGGATTGACCGTGGGGGCACATTCACCGACATCGTGGCCAAGCGGCCCGATGGCTCGCTGACCACCCACAAGCTGCTGTCCGAAAACCCCGAGCAGTACAAGGACGCCGCCGTGGCGGGCATCCGCCACCTGCTGGGTTTGAAGCCTGGCGAGCCCGTCACACCCGCGCTGGTGGAGTGCGTGAAGATGGGCACCACCGTGGCCACCAACGCATTGCTGGAGCGCAAGGGCGAGCCCACGCTGCTGGTGACCACGCGCGGCTTTCGCGACGCGCTGCGTATTGCCTACCAGAACCGCCCCCGCTTGTTCGATCGCCACATCCAGTTGCCCGAGCTTTTGTACACCGAAGTGATCGAAGCGTGCGAACGGGTGGGCGCCCATGGCGATGTGCTGCAGGCACTGGACGAACCCAGCCTGCGCGGCGACCTGCTGGCCGCCTACGGACGTGGTCTGCGCAGCGTGGCCATAGTGTTCATGCACGGCTACCGCTACACCCAGCATGAACAGGCGGCTCAGCGCATCGCCAAAGAGGTGGGCTTCACGCAAATCAGCACCTCGCACGAAACCAGCCCCATGATGAAGTTCGTGAGCCGGGGCGACACCACCGTGGTGGATGCTTACCTCTCACCCATCCTGCGCCGCTATGTGGAGCAGGTCGCCAGCGAGATGCCGGGCGTCAAGCTGTTCTTCATGCAGTCTTCGGGGGGCCTCACCGATGCGGGTACCTTCCAGGGCAAGGATGCGATTCTGTCGGGGCCCGCAGGTGGCATCGTAGGCATGGCGCGCACGGCGGGCCTGGCCGGGCATGAAAAGGTCATCGGCTTTGACATGGGCGGAACGTCCACGGATGTAAGTCACTACGCCGGTGCGTTCGAGCGCGAGTTCGAAACCCACGTCGCCGGTGTGCGCATGCGCGCCCCCATGATGAGCATCCACACGGTGGCGGCTGGCGGTGGCTCGGTGCTGGCCTACGACGGTGCCCGCTTCCGAGTGGGCCCCGAAAGCGCAGGCGCCAACCCAGGTCCGGTGAGCTACCGCCGGGGCGGCCCGCTGGCCGTGACCGATGCCAACGTGATGGTGGGCAAGGTGCAGCCGCTTTACTTCCCCAGCGTGTTTGGCCCCGCCGCCAACGAAACACTGGACGCCGATGCGGTGCGTGCCCGCTTTGAAGAAATTGCTGCGCAGACCCAGCGCAAGCCCGAAGAAGTGGCCGAAGGCTTCATCCAGATCGCTGTGCAGCAGATGGCCAACGCCATCAAGAAGATCAGCGTGGCACGCGGCTACGACGTGACACGCTACACGCTGCAGTGTTTTGGTGGCGCGGGCGGCCAGCATGCCTGCCTGGTGGCCGATGCCTTGGGCATGTCGCGTGTGTTTGTGCACCCGCTGGCGGGCGTGCTCAGTGCTTATGGCATGGGTCTGGCGGACCAGACGGTGATCCGCGAACAGGCGGTGGAGATGCCGCTGGCCGCCGCATCGCTGCCGCTGATTGCAGAACGCCTGGACGTACTGGGCTCTGCGGCCCAGGCCGAGCTGGAGCGCCAGCAGGTCAGCGCCAACCCGGTGCAGGTGCGTCACAACGTGCACGTGCGCTACGAAGGCACCGATTCGGCCCTGGTGGTGCCGTTTGGCGACATGGCCAGCATCCAGGCCGCTTTCGAATCTGCCTATCGCCAGCGTTTTGCCTTCCTGATGGTAGGCAAGGGTCTGGTGGTGGAGGCCGTGTCGGTCGAGGCCATGATTGCGGGCGATGCCCCCGCCGAGCCGCGCCTTCCCGTGCATCCGCACCGCAAGCACCCACAGCGCGAGACGGTGAAGATGTACTCGGGCAGCGCATGGCACGATGCCGCCCTGGTGGTGCGCGAGGACCTGCACCCTGGCGACGTGATCCCAGGCCCGGCCATCATTGCCGAGAAGAACACCACCACCGTGGTGGAGCCCGGCTGGTCTGCGCGCCTCACCGACCTGGATCACCTGGTGCTGGACCGCGTCACCGCGCGCAAGGTGCAGTACGCCGCAGGCACCACGGTAGACCCGGTGCTGCTGGAGGTGTTCAACAACCTGTTCATGAACATCGCTGAGCAGATGGGGTTGCAGCTGCAGAACACGGCCTACTCGGTCAACATCAAGGAGCGCCTGGACTTCAGCTGCGCGCTCTTCGATGCCACGGGCAACCTGATTGCCAACGCGCCGCACATGCCCGTGCACCTGGGCAGCATGGGCGAAAGCATCAAGACCGTGATCCGCGAGAACGCGGGGAAGATGCACCCGGGCGATGTGTACATGCTCAACGACCCGTACCATGGCGGCACCCATCTGCCCGATGTGACCGTGATCACCCCGGTGTACGTGGCCGAAGGCGCCGAGCCCACCTTTTATGTGGGCAGCCGGGGCCACCATGCCGACATCGGTGGCACCACGCCGGGCTCGATGCCACCGTTCTCCACGCGTATCGACGAAGAGGGTGTGCAGATCAACAACGTGAAGCTGGTGGACCGTGGCATCTTTCTGGAAGAAGAGGTGCGCAGCCTGCTGACGACGGGTGGCGGCACCACGCCATACCCCAGCCGAAATCCCCAGCAGAACCTGGCCGATCTGCGCGCGCAAATCGCTGCCAACGAGAAGGGTGTGCAGGAACTCTCGAAGATGGTGGGGCAGTTTGGCCTGGATGTCGTGCAGGCCTACATGCGCCATGTGCAGGACAACGCTGAAGAGTCGGTGCGCCGCGTGATCACGCAGCTCAAAGACGGGCAGTTCACCCTGAAGCTGGACAACGGCGCACAGATCAGCGTGTCGGTCAAGGTCAATGTGGCCGAGCGCAGCGCGGTGATCGACTTTGCAGGCACCAGTGCGCAGCAGACCAACAACTTCAACGCCCCGCGTGCTGTGTGCATGGCGGCGGTGCTGTATGTGTTCCGCACGCTGGTCGACGATGACATTCCGCTCAATGCCGGGTGCTTGAAACCCCTGCAGGTCATCATCCCGCAGGGCTCCATGCTCAACCCCAACCCGCCGGCCTCGGTGGTGGCGGGCAATGTGGAGACCTCCACCTGCATCACCAATGCGCTGTTCGGCGCTTTGGGCGTGATGGCGGGCAGCCAGCCCACCATGAACAACTTCACCTTTGGCAATGCGCAGTACCAGTACTACGAAACCATTGCCGGCGGCAGCGGTGCCGGTGCGGTGTTCGATGCATCGGGCCGCACGGTGCGCGGGTTTGACGGCACCAGCGTGGTCCAGACGCACATGACCAATTCGCGCCTGACCGACCCCGAGGTGCTGGAGTTTCGCTTCCCCGTGGTGCTCGACAGCTACGAGATCCAGCGCGGGTCTGGCGGGGCAGGCCGCTGGGCGGGTGGTGATGGTGGCGTGCGGCGCGTGCGCTTTCTGGAGGCGATGACGGCCAGCATTTTGTCCAACGGGCGCCTGAACCCCGCCTTTGGCATGGCAGGCGGCCAGCCCGGCCGGCCCGGTGCCAACCGCGTGCTGCGTGCGAATGGCCAGGTGGAAGAGCTGGGCCATATCGGCGCGGCGCTGATGGAGCCTGGCGATGTGTTCGAGATCGCTACCCCCGGCGGTGGCGGCTTTGGCGAATGTGTCACGTCGTGACGTGATGGGCCGCTGACCCCAGTGGGGCATGTGCTGTGTGCGATGTACCTGCGGGGACACACTGGGCACAGCGCTTGCCACCACTGGTTTCCACCCCCCGCATGGTGCGGGAAATGAACCAGGAGAACGCTCATGAACTACTTGCCAGCCACTTCCGGGGCGCCTGGTGGCGCCACCTTCTCCGCCGCACCTGCACACGCGGATGTCAGCCGTGCCACAACAGACTCTGCCGCCCAGAGCCCAGAGCCTGCGCGGCGCAGCCGCACCCTGAGCGTGGGGCAGAAGCTGGCGGCCAGCTTTGGCATTCTGGGCTTCGCGGTGGCCTTGCTCGGCGCCACCACCTGGCTGACGGGCCAGGACACCAGCCGCCAGGCTACGCTGCTGACTGCAGAGCAGCTGCCCATTGAGCGCACGGTGCGGGACTGGAAAACGCAGTCTGTCTATATCGGCCAGATTGCATTGCGCGCCACGTTGTCGTCCGACGTGTTCCCGCTGGTGGCTGAGATGCGCAGCCAAATCGCCGCTGAAGACGCGATGCGCAAGCGCATTGAAGAAGCGATGGCCAAGGCGTCCTCCAGCGAGAGCGCCGGGCCGCTGTGGACCGAAGCCCAGGAACAACGCCAGAAATATGCAGTGTTGCGGGATGCGCTGGTGCAAAACGCCCTCGAAGCCAAGATCATCAGCCAGAAGGAGTTGCAGGAACACGCTGCTGCTTTGACCCAGTACCTGCGCTCCATTGACCAGTTGCTCGCAGCCTCCGAGCAGTCATCCCTGAAAGCGGGTGACAGCATGATTACCGACGCGTCCCGTGCGCAATGGGTCAGTGCTGTGGCGGTGCTGGTGGTGGTGGCGCTGTCGGCGCTGTTTGGCTGGCTGCTGCGGCGCTCCATCGTGCTGCCGCTGCGCCAGGCCTGCGAAGCGGCGGACCTGGTGGCGCGGGGCGACCTGACGGTGCGCATGCAAACCCAGCGCACCGACGAGATTGGCCAGCTGCTCACGGCGCTGGACAAGATGGTCGAGTCGCTGCACTACGTGGTGACCGAGGTGCGTGACTCGGGCGAATCCATCCATGTGGCCAGTTCGGAGGTGGCAGCGGGCAACACTGACCTGAGCATGCGCACCGAGCATGCCGCCAGCAACCTGCAGCAGACGGCGGCCAGCATTGCGCAGCTGGCGCAGATGGTGGCCGCCAATGCCGACAGCACGCGCCAGGCCAATGCCCTGGCGCTGAACGCCACCGAGGTGGCCAGCAAAGGCGGCGAAGTGGTCAGCCAGGTGGTCAAGACCATGGAAGAGATCAACGCCAGTAGCAAGAAGATCGCCGACATCGTTGGCATCATTGATGGCATTGCGTTCCAGACGAATATCCTGGCACTGAACGCCGCCGTGGAGGCCGCCCGCGCGGGCGAACAGGGGCGCGGCTTTGCCGTGGTGGCCAGCGAAGTGCGGGGCCTCGCAGGGCGCAGTGCCAATGCGGCGCGCGAGATCAAGGCGCTGATCTCCACCAGCGTAGACAAGGTGAGTGACGGCGCCCGGCTGGTGGTCACCGCAGGTTCCACCATGGGCGACATCGTGCAGAGCGTGGAGCGGGTGACCACGCTGATGTCCGAGATCAACGAGGCCAGCAGCGAGCAGAGTACGCAGATCGGCCAGGTGAGCCAGGCGGTCGACCAGCTCGACCACATGACGCAGCAAAACGCCGCGCTGGTGGAGCAGGGCGCTGCAGCGGCCCAGAGCCTCAAGGACCAGGCCAACCGGCTGGCGGGTGCGATGGGGCAGTTTCAACTCACGCGGGCAGCCGCGTGAGCGCCAGTGCCAGATACATCAATAAAAAAGGGCCTGCAGCGCAGGCCCTTCAAGCACTAGGCGCTATGAATTTTGATGGTGCTCACATGCCTGCATAGTTCGGACCGCCGCCGCCTTCAGGGGTGACCCACACGATGTTCTGCGTGGGGTCCTTGATGTCGCAGGTCTTGCAGTGCACGCAGTTCTGCGCATTGATCTGCAGACGCTGGGCATCACCGCCTTTGGTGGTGTCGGGCACGAACTCGTAAACGCCCGCCGGGCAATAGCGCGCCTCGGGGCCCGCGTACTTGGCCAGGTTGATGTTGACCGGCACGCTCGCGTCCTTGAGCGTCAGGTGGGCGGGCTGGTTCTCTTCATGGTTGGTGTTGCTGATGAACACGCTGGAGAGGCGGTCGAACGTGAGCTTGCCATCGGGCTTGGGGTAGACGATGGGTTTGCACTCGGCCGCAGGCTTGAGGTACGCGTGGTCGGGCTTGTCGCGGTGCAACGTCCAGGGGATGTGGCCGCGCAGCACAAATTGTTCGAAACCGTTCATCAGCGTGGCCGTGGTCAGGCCGTACTTGAACCAGTTCTTGAAGTTGCGGTCCTTGTTCAGTTCGGTGTGCAGCCAGCTCTTTTCAAAGGCTTCTGGGTAGGCTGTCAGCTCGTCGTGCTGGCGGCCAGCCACCACGGCGTCGTAGGCGGCTTCAGCGGCCAGCATGCCGGTCTTGATGGCGGCGTGGCTGCCCTTGATGCGGCCCACGTTCAGGTAGCCCGCATTGCAGCCCACCAGTGCGCCACCCGGGAACACGGTCTTGGGCAGGGCGTTGATGCCGCTGGCGTTGATGGCGCGCGCGCCGTACGACAGGCGCTTGGCCGTGATTTCGCCTTTTTCGTTTTCGAAGTAATAGCGGACGTTCGGGTGCGTCTTCCAGCGCTGGAATTCTTCAAACGGGCTGAGGTAGGGGTTCTGGTAGCCCAGGCCGGTCACAAAACCGACGGCGACTTTGTTGCCCTCCAGGTGGTACAGGAAGGCGCCGCCGTAGGTGTCGTTCTCCATGGGCCAGCCGGCGGTGTGCATCACAAAGCCGGGCTGGTGCTTCTTGGGGTCGATTTCCCAGAGTTCCTTCACGCCAATGCCAAAGCTCTGCGGGTCGCGGTCCTTGTCGAGCTGGTACTTGGCAATCAGCTGCTTGCCCAGGTGGCCGCGTGCGCCTTCGGCAAACACGGTGTATTTGCCCAGCAGCTCCATACCGAGCTGGAAGTTCTCGGTGGGCTCGCCGTCCTTGCCGATGCCCAGATTGCCCGTGGCCACACCCTTGACGGAGCCGTTGTCGTTGTAGAGGACCTCTGCGGCGGTAAAGCCGGGGAAGATTTCCACGCCCAGGGCCTCTGCCTGCTCGCCCAGCCACTTGGTCAGGTTGCCCAGGCTGATGATGTAGTTGCCATGGTTCTGCGCAAACGGTGGCAGGAACATGTTGGGCACGCGAAAGCCCGATTTTTCAGACAGGAAGATGTAGGCGTCGTCGGTGACGGGCTGGTTGAGCGGGGCGCCGCGCTTTTTCCAGTCGGGGATCAGCTCGGTGAGCGCCTTGGGGTCCATGATGGCGCCCGACAGGATGTGCGCACCGGGCTCGGAGCCTTTTTCGAGCACCACGACCGAGACGTCCTGGCCTTTTTCGGCCGCCAGTTGCTTCAGGCGAATCGCAGTGGCAAGGCCGCCAGGGCCGCCGCCAACGACCACCACGTCGTATTCCATGGATTCACGGGGGCCGTATTGGGCGAGGATTTCTTCGTTGGTCATGGGCTTCTCGTCGGGCGTTTGATAATGGATTATTTTCTACAGAGCGCCGACCGCGCCCTGTCTGTCTGGCGACTGATTGTATTCACGGAATATGGACAATCGAACGACCGTTCTATTTTGATCAGTAGGGAGACTCTAAATGGCATACAGCATCGACTTGTCCGGCCGCGTGGCCTTCATCACGGGCGCCTCCAGCGGCCTGGGCGCTCAGTTTGCCCGCACGTTGGCCCGCGCGGGCGCAGGCGTCGTGCTGGCCAGCCGCCGCGTGGAAAAGCTCAAGGAGCTGCGTGCGCGCATCGAAGGCGAGGGCGGTGATGCCCATGTGATCGAACTCGATGTGACCGACCACGACTCCATCAAGTCCGCCGTGGCCCATGCCGAGACCGAAATGGGCTCCATCGACATTCTGGTGAACAACTCGGGCGTGAGCACCACGCAGCGCATCCAGGACGTGACGCCCGAGGACTACGACTTCATCTTCGACACCAACGTGAAGGGCGCCTTCTTTGTGGCGCAAGAGGTGGGTAAGCGCATGCTGGCCCGCTCGCGCGGCGCGGCGCCGGGCAGCTTCACGGGCGGGCGCATCATCAACATTGCCTCGATGGCGGGCCTCAAGGTGTTGCCGCAGATCGGCGCCTATTGCATGAGCAAGGCCGCCGTGGTGCAGATGACCAAGGCCATGGCCATCGAATGGGGCAGGTTCGGCATCAACGTGAATGCGATCTGCCCGGGCTACATCGACACGGAAATCAATCACCACCACTGGCAGACCGAGCAGGGCAAGAAGCTCATCGACATGCTGCCCCGCAAGCGCGTGGGCAACGCGCAAGACCTGGATGCGCTGCTGGTGATGCTGGCCAGCGACCAGAGCCATTTCATCAATGGTGCGGTGATTGCGGCTGACGACGGCTTTGGGGTCTGATCCCTCGGGTGTGCGAAACCATGAAGATTGAAATCCCGGAAGTCAAGAAGCTGGTTTTTGAAATGCGCTTCCCCGTGCGCTGGGGCGACATGGACGCGATGGGCCATGTCAACAACACGGTGTATTTCAGGTACCTGGAGACGGCGCGCATCGACTGGATGGTGTCGGTGGGCTGCAACCCCGATCCGCGCGGGCAGGGGCCGGTCATCGTCAATGCGTTCTGCAATTTCTACAAGCAGCTCGAATACCCGGCTGACGTGCTGCTCAAGCTCTACGTGAGCGACCCGGGCCGCACCACGTTTGAGACCTGGGGCACGATGGAGCGCGTGGACCAGCCCGGCGTGATTTGCGCGGCAGGTGGCGCCACCACCATCTGGGTGGACTTCCCGCAGCAGAAGGCAGCGCCCTTGCCGGACTGGATGCGGGCGCTGGTCTCTGCGGATAGAATTTGAATGAAATTGGGCTCTAGCGCTTATTGGGTAAGCGCCAGTAGCTATCAAAAATGTAGTAATTGCGCCAGGGCACTTACTTCTGCTTGGGCACCCGTCCCATCAAGTAAAACTCTGGGTTGGGCTGCATGCCCGCAAAGCTGGCCATGCGGTTGCTCAGGCCAAAGAATGCAGTGATGGCCGCGATGTCCCAGATGTCCTCGTCGTCAAAGCCGTGGGCGTGCAGCGCAGCGAAGTCGGCGTCCTCGATCTCGTGCGAGCGCTGGCAGACCTTCATCGCAAAGTCGAGCATCGCGCGTTCGCGTGGGCTGATGTCGGCCTTGCGGTAGTTCACGGCCACCTGGTCGGCGATGAGGGGTTTCTTTTCATAGATGCGCAGGATCGCGCCGTGCGCCACCACGCAATACAGGCACTGGTTGGCCGCGCTGGTGGTAGTGACGATCATCTCGCGCTCGCCCTTGGTCAGGCTGCCTTCTTCTTTCAGCATGAGTGCATCGTGGTACGCGAAGAACGCTCGCCACTCGGCCGGGCGGCGCGCAAATGCCAAGAACACGTTGGGGATGAAGCCCGCCTTCTCCTGCACTTCCACGATGCGTGCGCGGATGTCTTCGGGCAGGGTGTTCAGGTCGGGAAAAGGGTAGCGGCTCACGGCGGTCTCCTGGGGTTATTGTGGTGGATGCCGCAAGTATCACGGATGCCTCAAGGGTGCCAGTGGGTCGCCCGCACCGGACTCTGGGCGGGCGCGGCCGAATTGCCCGCCAGCGCATACGACAACTGGGTGGCCGCAGCCATCACTGTCTGCGCCAGCGCTTCGAGCTTTTCGGCCGGCAGGCGCGAGGCCGGGCCCGAAATGCACACCGAGCCCATCAGCCGCCAGTGCATGCCAAACACGGGCGCCGACACCGTGGCCACGCCCTGTTCGCGCTCGCCAATCGACCAGTGGTAGCCCTTTTTGCGGATCTCTTCATAGGCCTTGCCCGGCTCGCCCGAAAACGCCAGGATCACACGGCCCGGCGATCCTTTGTCCAGCGGCAGGCCTTCGCCCATGCGTGCGTGGTGGCGCAGCGCCTGCGGGCCTTCCACGCGCACGAGGCAGGTCCGCACATTGCCTTCGCGCACATAAAACGCGGCGCTTTCGCCTGTGGCAAGGGTCAGCTCGCGCAGCGCGGGCTCCAGCACGTTCTGCACGTCAAAACCGGCCTGGTAGCGCGCCCCCAGCCAGCCTGCGGCCGGGCCCAGGCGCCAGTCGCCGTCCTCGCGCTGCACCATGAAGCCCGACTGCGCCAGCGTGCGCGCCAGGCGCAGCACGGTGGTCTTGTGCAGGCCGCAGCGGCGGCTCAGCTCGGCCAGGGGCAGGCTGGATTCGCCCAGTGCAAAGGCTTCCAGCACCTGTAGTGCGCGCGTGACGGCAATCACGCCGCCGCCCGTGTCTTTGGCAGCGCTGTTTTCCGGTTCGGTGGGCTCCTGCGGCAGGGTCTTGCGGGGTGACGGGGACCTGGCAGGCGAGGGCACCCTGGCGGTGGCGAGGGGCGAGGGTGGTTTTTTGGGAAGATTGCTCACGGTGCAATTCGTTTCATTGTGTGCAACGTCATTGTATGGGTTGAAACGCCTGCGTAAAGTCGCGTCCACAGCGCCGGGCCTGCAGCAGCATGTGCAGGGCGGCGCGAAGAACCACCTACCAGGAGACAACTGCATGCCCGCTTTTTCGCCCCGTTTGCTTCCCCGTGCCCTGGGCGCCCCCCTGTGCGCCGCCGTCCTCGGCCTTGCCGCCGTTGCAGCGCCCTTTGCCAGCGCCCACGCACAAGCCACGTATCCGAGCAAACCCATCCGCCTGATCGTGCCGTTCCCTCCCGGCGGAGGCACCGACATGATTGCCCGCACGGTGGCGCAAAAGCTCACGGACCAGAACAAGTGGAACGTCATCGTGGACAACCGCCCCGGCGCGGGCGGCAACCTGGGGGTGGACGCCGCTGCCAAGTCACCCGCCGACGGCTACACGCTCGTCATTGGCCAGACCAGCAACCTGGCCATCAACCCCACGCTGTACCCCAAGCTGCCGTACGACCCGCTCAAGGACCTGGTGCCCGTGGCGCTCGTCTCGTCCTCGCCCATCGTCATGGCTGCGCCCATCAATTCACCCTTCAAGAGCTACGCCGATGTGGTGGCGGCCGCCAAGGGCAAGCCCGATGCGCTGACGCTGGGCTATTCGGGCAACGGCACCGTGGCCCACCTGGCCGGTGAGCTGGCCGAAAACGCCGCCGACATCAAGCTGCGCCACATCCCCTACAAGGGCGCGGCCCAGGCCATGACGGACCTGGTGGGCGGGCAGATCGACCTGTACATGTCGTCGGTGCCCACGCTGCTGGGCCAGGTGCGCAATGGCAAGCTCAAGGTCATCGCCATCACCTCGGCCAAGCGCTCGCCGCAATTGCCGGATGTGCCCACGCTGGCCGAGTCGGGCTACAAGGGTTTCGAGGCCGTGACCTGGTTCGGCATCCTGGCCCCAGTCGGTACGCCCGCACCCATCGTGGCGCAGCTCAACAAGGCCATCAACGCGGCCCTGCAGCAGCCCGATGTGGCCGACAAGCTGCGCTCCGAAGGTGGTGATGTGCTGGGCGGCACCGCCGAGCAGTTCAGCGCGCTGCTCAAAGCCGAAGTGCCGCGCTGGGCCAAGATCGTCAAGGACTCGGGCGCCAGCCTGGACTGACCGGCTCACGCTGGGGGGCGGTTTGTCCCGCGTATCTGCCCGCCCACTTCTTCACCTTCGCATTTCGTCTGCACTTCACCAGCCGCTGACTTCGGGGCTGGTTGTGCTGCGGCATGGGCGCCTTGCACGCGCATCCCAGTCAGCCGCGCCCATTCGCTCCACAGCATCTCCGCGTTCTTTCCAAGGATTCCCCATGAGCCAACTCCCTGAAATCATCCGCACCATCGAGCGCGTCAGCGCCGACGTCGTGAGCAAAGCGGCCACCTACCAGGCCGCCATTCTGGCCGACGTGGCGGGTCGCCGCGGCACCATGCATGGCCGCGTGGCGCCCGTGCACCAGAACATGAAGGTGGCGGGCCCTGCCTTCACCGTGGAAGTGCGCCCCGGCGACAACCTCATGATCCACGGTGCCATTGCCCTGGCCCAGCCGGGCGATGTGCTGGTGATCGACGGCAAGGGCGACCAGACCGCCGCGCTGATGGGCACGCTGATGCTCAGCGCCTGCAAGAAGCGCGGCCTGGCGGGCGTGATCGTGGACGGCGCCATCCGCGACAAGCTGGAGATCCTGGAGCTGGACTTCCCCGTGTTCAGCGCGGGCTTCAACCCCGCTGGGCCTACCAAGTACGTGCCCGGCCGCATCAACCACCCCATCTGCGCCGGTGGTGCTGTGGTGAACGCGGGTGACTTGGTAGTGGGCGACGCCGATGGCGTGGTGGTGATCGAGCGCGAAAAAGCCCCCGCCATGCTGGCCCTGGCCGACAAGAAGGTGGCCGACGAAGCCGCCCGCATCGAAGCCATTGCACGCGGCGACACCGCATCGAAATGGCTGCCTGCCGCGCTGCGCGCTGCTGGCGTGCTCAAGGAAGGGGAATCGCTGTGAGCCAAACCATCATCGTCACCGGCGCCGATCTGGCGCAACAAGCCCTCGACCTGCTCACAGGCTACGAGATCGTCTACGCTGGCAAGACGCCGACGGAAGAGGACATGGTGGCCCTGTCCGGTGCGCACAACCCCGTGGCCATCATCGTGCGCTACGGCAAGGTGGGTGCGGCCGTGATGGACGCGGCCCCGGCGCTCAAGGTCATCTCCAAGCACGGCAGTGGCACCGACACCATCGACAAGGTGGCGGCCAAGGCCCGGGGCATTGAGGTGGTGGCCGCCGTAGGCGCCAACGCTGCGGCCGTGGCCGAGCAGGCGCTGGCGCTGCTGCTGGCCTGCGCCAAATCGGTGGTGCAGCTCGACGCGCGCATGCACGCGGGCCACTGGGACAAAGCCACGCACAAAAGCCTGGAATTGGGTGGCCGCACCGTGGGCCTGGTGGGCCTGGGCGCCATCGGCCTGCGCTTTGCCAAGATGGCCGACGCCCTGGGCATGCGCGTGATCGGCTTCGACCCGTTTGCGAAGAACCTGCCGGACTATGTGCAGAGTGTGAGCCTGGAGACGATCTGGCGCGAAGCGGATGCCGTGTCTCTGCACTGCCCGCTGACCGACGAGAACCGGGGCATGCTGAACGCCACCACGCTTGCGCAGTGCAAGCGCGGCGTGATCGTGGTGAACACGGCGCGTGGCGGCCTGATCGACGAGGGCGCGCTGCTGGCCGCCGTGCGCTCGGGCCAGGTGATGGCGGCGGGGCTGGACAGTTTTGCGGTCGAGCCGATGGTGGCGGGCCATCCCTTCCAGGGCGAGAAGCACTTCATCCTCAGCCCCCACATCGGCGGTGTGACCAGCGATGCCTACGTGAACATGGGCGTGGGCGCCGCCCAGAACCTGCTGGCCGTGTTGGCCCGCGTGCCTGGCGCAGCGGTGGCTGCAGCCTGACGCCAGCCCCCTTCCTGAAAGCAAAGAGAAAAAAAGGCACGGGGCAGGGAGCCCCGGCCCATGGAGACAAAGACATGCACAAAATTTTGAGAAGAAAAACGGCCTCTGCGCTTGTCCATTATGCGCTGATAGCTATTGTTTGTATAGCATCCAGCGCAGCAGGGGCGCAAACGGCGTTCCCCCACAAGCCCGTCAAGCTGGTGGTGGGATTTGCCGCAGGCGGCCCCACCGACGTGGTGGCCCGTGCGTTTGCCGACCACGCCAGCCGCGCGCTGGGGCAGCCCTTTGTGGTGGACAACAAACCCGGCGCCAACACCATCCTGGCCGCCCAGGCGGTGGCCAGCGCGCCCGCCGACGGTTACACGCTGCTGTTTGGCGCCACCAACCACACCATGATCCCGGGGCTGTACGCCGGGCGGGTGAAGTTCGATGCGGTGAAGTCGTTCAAGCCGCTGTGCACCGTGGCCACCAGCCCCACGGTGCTGGTGGTGGGGCAGGCCCTGCCCGTGAAGTCGCTGGCTGAGTACATGGCCCGTGCGCGCAAGGAGCCGGGGCGTCTGTCCGCAGGCACGGCGGGCGTGGGTAGCTCAGGCCACTTTGCCACCGAGATGTTTGCCCGCGCCAACAGCCTGCAGCTGAACCACGTGCCCTACAAGGGCGCGGCGCCGGTGGTCACGGACTTGGTGGGCGGTCAGCTCGACAGCTCGTTTGCCACGCTGGGCTCGGTGCTGCCGCAGATCAAGAGCGGCAAGCTCACCGCGCTGGCCGTGGCATCGCCCAAGCGGTCGTCGCTGCTGCCCGACGTGGCCACGTTTGCCGAGGCCGGTGGCGGCAAGTATTCGGCCGATGCCTGGTATGGCCTGCTGGCCCCGGCGGGTCTGGACGACGCCATTGCCCAGCAGCTGGAGCGCGTGGCCAGGGACTTTGTGCAAAGCCCTGCGGCCAACGACAAGTTGCGCGGCCTGGGGCTGGACGCCGATGCCACCTGCGGCGCCGCGTTTGCCAGCCAGGTCGGCCGCGAAGTGGCCACCTATACGCAGATTGCACGCGAGCTTGATCTGAAAGTGGATTGACCCCCCTGAGGCGCTTTGCGCCTTCCCCCCTCTCTCGCCTCGCTGCGCGATGCGGGAAGGGGGACGCAGCCAGTGCGGCGGGGCGGCCCTTGCACGGCTGCCTGCGCTTTGTCAGCGCCAGTTTCGCAGGCCATGGGCCAGCGATACCTGTTTGTTCTTCATGGATTGAATAGATAAGGAGACTTCATGTTGCGTTTTCTCAAACCCTTGATCGCCGCCTGTGCCCTGGCTGCAGGCCTGGCCCACGCCGCCTTCCCCGAGCGGCCCATCACCCT
The DNA here is from genome assembly GCF_023913775.1 of Acidovorax facilis. Taxonomy (GTDB): domain Bacteria; phylum Pseudomonadota; class Gammaproteobacteria; order Burkholderiales; family Burkholderiaceae_C; genus Acidovorax; species Acidovorax facilis. The sequence continues at coordinate 10,295 of NZ_JAMXAX010000002.1, read as the reverse complement.
CGTCGTGCCCTACGCCCCTGGCGGCGCTGCCGATGCGGTGGCCCGCGTGGTGGCCACCCGCCTGGGCGCCAAGCTGGGCGGCAGCGTGATTGTGGACAACAAGGCGGGCGCCAGTGGCACCATTGGCGCGAGTTTTGCGGCCAAGGCCCCGGCGGATGGCTACACCATGCTGTACGACGCCACGCCGCACTCCATCAACCCGCACCTGTTCCCCAAGATGCCGTATGCCAGCACCGCGCTGCAGCCACTGTCGCTGGTGCTGCTGGCGCCCAATGTGCTCATCGTGAAGGCCGATGCGCCCCACAAGAACGTGGGCGAGCTGATCGCCAAGGCCAAGGCGCAGCCCGGCAAGATCAACTTTGCCTCGGGCGGCAGCGGCACGGTGCAGCGCCTGGCGGCGGAGCTGATGGCCCAGAAGCTGGGCCTGGACATGGTGCACGTGCCCTACAAGAGCGGCGGCCCCGCCATCACCGACGTGATTGCGGGCCAGGTGGACTTCATGTTCGGCACGGTGGCCGCGACTTACCCGCATGTGGCAGGCGGCAAGCTGCGCGCGCTGGCCGTGTCGGCGCCCGAGCGTTCCAAGCGCCTGCCCGATGTGCCCACGGTGGCCGAGGCGGCCATCCCCGGTTATGAGGCCTATGAGTGGAACGGCGTGTTCCTGCCTGCGGGCGTACCTGCCGACGTGGCCGCCAAACTGCAGCAGGCCCTGCAAGAGGTGCTGAAAGAAGACGAAGTGAAGCAGCGCCTGGCCGACCTGGGCGCCAAGCCCATCGGTTCCACGCCTGCGGAGTTTGCCGCCTTCCTCAGGAAGGAAGACAGCAAGTGGGGCGAGGTGGTGAAGAAGGGCAACATCAAACTCGACTGAGCCATGCCTTTGCCCGCGCTGACCACGCCCGTGCCGCACTCGGTGGGTCTGAACCGCCCGCAACGCCTGCTGCCGCCCGGCGCGTGCGACAGCCACATGCACATCTTCGATGCACGTTTTGCACAGTCTGCCCACTGGCCGCGCACGCCGCCCGATGCGCCCGTGGCCGCCTACCGGCAGCTGCAGCAGCGTCTGGGCAGCACACGCACGGTGGTGGTCACGCCATCCACCTACGGTACCGACAACGCCTGCACGCTGGATGCGCTGTACCAGCTGGGTGACGACGCACGCGGCGTGGCAGTGGTGGACCCCCGCGTGAGCGATGCAGAGCTGGCCCGGCTGGCCGCGCGCCGCGTGTGCGGGCTGCGGGTCAACTTTGTCTCACCCCAATCGTGGGGCACCACCACGGCGCAGATGCTGAGCACGCTGGCGGGCAAGGTGGCACGGCATGCGGACTGCGTTGGCTGGCACATCCAGGTGTTCGCGCACCCGGAGCAGATCGTGGCGCTGGCGCCTGTGCTGCAGGCGCTGCCGGTGCCGCTGGTCATCGACCACCTGGGGCGCATCGACCCGGCCGAAGGGCCATCGGCCCAAGCCTTTGGCGTGCTGCGCCGCTTGCTGGACAGCGGCAACACCTGGGTCAAGCTCTCGGGCGCCTACATGCGTTCTGCCGTGCGGGGCCCCAGCTACGCCGACACCCTGCCGCTGGGGCAAGCCCTGGTGCGGGCTGCCCCCAGTCACCTGGTGTGGGGCAGCGACTGGCCCCACACCACCGAGGCGCCGGGCACCGTGAACGATGCCGACCTGGTGGACCTGCTGCGCGCTTGGGCGGGCTCGGATGCGGCGATGGACCGTATCCTGGTGGACAACCCGGCGCGGCTTTATGGTTTCGACGCCACCTCCTGACAAAGAAAGCCTCTTCCATGTTTCTGCTGCAATCCCCCGAGGTCCGCGAGCTGGCGTTTTTCAGCTCCATGCCCGACACCTTCCGCCGCCCCGAGCGCAGCGTCTGGGCCGATGCCAACCGGGGCGGCACCGTCACCGATTCGTTCCTCGAAGGCCCGGTGTTCGACGGCGTGGGCAACCTGTACGTGACCGACATCCCCTGGGGCCGCATCTTCCGCATCGACCCGCAGGGCGCGTGGACGCTGGTGGCCGAGTACGACGGCGAGCCCAATGGCATGAAGTTCATGGATGCGGGCACGCTGCTCATCACCGACTACAAGAACGGGTTGATGCGGCTCGATATCGCGACCGGCAGGGTCACGCCGTACCTGGAGCGCCGCAACAGCGAACGCTTCAAGGGCGTGAACGATTTGATCTTCGACGCCGACGGCAACCTGTACTTCACCGACCAGGGCCAGAGCGGCCTGCACGACCCGAGCGGGCGCCTGTACCGGCTGCGCCCCAATGGTCAGCTCGACTTGCTGCTGCACAACGTGCCCAGCCCCAACGGCGTGGCCCTGTCGCCCGACGGCCGCGTGCTGTACCTGGCCGCCACACGTGGCAATTGTGTGTGGCGCGTGCCGCTGCTGCCCGATGGCAGCGTGGCCAAGGTGGGGCAGTTCTTCACGTCGTACGGCCCGAGCGGCCCGGACGGGCTTGCGGTGGATGGGGCGGGGCGCCTGTTGGTGGCCAACCCGGGCCTGGGTTATGTGTGGGTGCTCAACCACCGGGCCGAGCCCGTGCTGGTGCTGCGGGGGTCTGCCGGAGCCTCCACTACCAATCTGGCTTATGGCGGGCAGGGCGGACAAACGGTGTTCGTGACCGATTCGACCCACGGCCACATCCTGCACGCACAGCTGGATGCGCCGGGGCTACCCCTGCACCGCTCGACCCCGGACTGAACGTCGGGCCAAAGGGCAAGGGCGTTTTTCAGAGCTTTACTGGGCTGCGGCGACCTTTGCGGCGCCGCGATAGCGCGACAGCCAGTGCGCGTAGGGCGCGGGCAGCGTGTTCCATTCAGGCTTTTGCACGCCCAGCACCTGCGCCAGGTGGTAGGTGTAGTGCGGATTGGACAGGTGGGCGCGGCCGATCATCACCAAATCCATCTGGCCGTCGGCCACTGCACGTTCAGCGATTTTCGGGTCATCGATGCCCCACGACGAGGCCACCGGCAGGTCGGCTTCGCTGCGCACGCGCTGTGCGACCGGGGCCAGGAAGGCGGGGGTTGCCCAGGGAATCTGCGTCTCGGCAATCACGAAGTTCGCGCTGACGTTGACCATATCCAAGCCACGTTCGCGCATCTGGCGCACCAGCTCAATGGACTCGGCCACGGTTTCCTCGTCGCGTCCGTCGTATTCGATGACTCCGAAGCGTGCCGTGAGTGGCAGGTGCGCGGGCCACACCTGGCGCACGGCCTCCACGGTTTCCAGCAGAAAGCGCGCGCGGTTGTCAAAGCTGCCGCCGTACTGGTCGGTGCGCTGGTTGCTGTGGGGCGAGAAGAAGCTCTGCGCCAGGTAGCCGTGGGCAAAGTGCAGTTCCAGCCACTCGAACCCTGCGGCCAGTGCGCGACGTGCGGCGGCCACAAAATCGGCCTGCACGCGGGCAATGTCTTGCAGTGTCATGGCCTGGGGTACCCGGGGCAGACCGCCGCCGTAAGCAATGGCGGACGGTGCTATCGGCTGCCAGGCACGCGCGTCGTTCTCGGGAATGTGGTCATCGCCTTCCCAGGGGCGTTGGGCGCTGGCCTTGCGGCCTGCGTGGGCGATCTGGATGCCGGGCACGGCGCCAGCGGCCTTGATGCTGGCGGCGATGCGGCCCATGCCTTCGACGTGCTGGTCGTTCCAAAGGCCTGTGCAGGCCGGGGTGATGCGGCCTTCGGGCGATACGCCCGTGGCCTCGACAATCACCAGGCCTGCGCCGCCGCGAGCGAGACCGGCGTAATGCGCCTGGTGCCATTCATTGGTGAAGCCGTCCACCGCGCTGTACTGGCACATCGGCGGGATCGCGATGCGGTTGCGCAGGGTGACGCTTTTGAGCTGGAACGGTGTGAACAGGGCAGACATGCAGCTTGCTTTCTTGTCGGTTAAATAGAAAAGGAATTTCGGGCTGGGGGCGGGGGCAAAGACACCACGGCCACGCACAGTGAAGATGGTGGGTACGATGCAGCCATAAACCAAATCGATAGTTCTTATTTCTGAAATCATGGCAATTGATATCAGGGCCATGGACCTGAACCTGCTCAAGGCACTGGATGCCTTGCTCGACGAACGCAGCGTAACCCGCGCCGCCCAGCGCCTGTCGCTCACCCAGCCTGCGGTGAGCGGCATGCTGACCCGGCTGCGCGAGAGCTTTGATGACCCGCTTTTCGTGCGGACACAGCGTGGCATTACGCCCACGCTGCGCGCACAGGAGCTGGCCGCGCCGGTAAAGGAACTGCTGGGTGGGATCGAGTCGCTGCTGCAACCTCAGGTCTTTGACCCTGCCACGGCGCAGATGACGGTGCAGCTCGCATCCACCGACTATGCGCTGCAGGCGGTGGTGGTGCCATTCCTGGCCATGCTGCGTCGCCACGCGCCCGGCGTGCGTGTGGCCGTGGTGCCGGCCCAGCATCTGCCGGTGTACGAGCGGCTGGAGCGGGGCGATATCGATCTGGCCCTGATCAGCCCCGAGAACACGGCGCCCGACCTGTATGCCCGGCACCTGTTTGACGAGCGCTACGTGTGCGTGATGCGCGCCGGGCACCCGGATGCGAAAGGCGGCGCGCTGTCGCTGGACCGCTTCTGCGCGCTGGACCATGCGCTCATCTCGTACACGGGCGGCAGCTTCTGCGGCGTGACGGACGAGGTGCTGGCACGCCTGGGCCGGTCGCGCCGGGTGGTGCTGTCGATCACCAGCTTTCTGGTGCTGCCGGAGATCCTGCGCAATAGCGACCTGATCGCGGTGGTGCCCCAGCGGGTGGTAGCTGATGCACGCGGGCTGGTTGTGCTGGAGCCACCAGTGGCCATACCTGGCTTCGTTAAAACTGCTGCCTGGCATGAACGCACCCACCGCTCGCCGGGGCATCGCTGGGTCCGCTCGGTGCTGTTCGATACGTGTGGGTGCAAGGAGGCCGGTAGTCCGCTGCATTTGCCGAAATTAGAGAAAAACTATTGAATTAATCAAAACTATTGCCTTTTCATAAGGATATGCACTCCATAACATCGGATGCTCACCAACGCCAACAGGAGTGCCTCATGACACAAGAGACAAACAAGTGCCCGTTTGACCACACCAAGGCTGCCGCGCCCAAGGGCCGTGGCAATGCCGACTGGTGGCCAGACCAGCTCAATATCCGTCCCCTGAACCAGAACTCCCCGCTCACGGATCCCATGGGCGACGGCTTCGATTACGCAAAAGAATTCAAGAGCCTGGACCTTGCTGCCGTAAAGGCCGACCTGCATGCATTGATGACCGACTCGCAGGACTGGTGGCCCGCAGACTTTGGCCACTACGGGCCATTGTTTGTGCGCATGGCCTGGCACAGCGCCGGAACCTACCGCCTGGCGGACGGACGTGGCGGCGCAGGGGCCGGGCAGCAGCGGTTTGCGCCGCTCAATAGCTGGCCCGACAACGCCAATCTGGACAAGGCACGCCGCCTGCTCTGGCCCATCAAGCAGAAGTACGGCCGCAAGATCTCGTGGGCCGATCTGATGATCCTGGCTGGCAATGTGGCACTGGAGTCCATGGGCTTCAAGACCTTCGGCTTTGCCGGTGGCCGCCCCGACGTGTGGGAACCCGATGAAAATGTGTACTGGGGCGCCGAGAACACCTGGCTGGGCGGGGACAAGCGTTACAGCGGTGACCGTGACTTGGCCAACCCGTTGGCTGCTGTGCAGATGGGCCTGATCTATGTGAACCCTGAAGGCCCCAACGGCAACCCCGACCCCGTCGCCGCCGCGCGCGACATCCGCGACACGTTTGCGCGCATGGCGATGGACGATGAAGAGACCGTGGCATTGATTGCTGGTGGCCACACCTTTGGCAAGACCCACGGCGCGGGCGATGCCGCGCTGGTGGGCAAGGAGCCGGAGGGCGCAGGCATCGAGGAGCAGGGCCTGGGCTGGAAGAGCAGCCATGGTTCTGGCAAGGGCGGCGACACCATCACCAGCGGCCTGGAAGTCACCTGGACCACCACACCCACCCAATGGAGCAACAACTTCTTCGAAAACCTGTTCGGCTTTGAGTGGGAGCTGACCAAGAGCCCGGCCGGTGCCCACCAGTGGACGGCCAAGGGTGCCGAGGCCACGATTCCACACGCACACGATCCGTCGAAGAAGCTGGTACCCACGATGCTCACCACCGACCTGTCGCTGCGGTTTGATCCGGCTTACGAGAAGATCTCACGCCGCTTCCTGGAGCACCCTGAGCAGTTTGCCGACGCATTTGCGCGCGCCTGGTTCAAGCTCACACACCGCGACATGGGGCCGCGTGCACGCTACCTGGGCCCTGAAGTGCCCGCCGAAGTGCTGGTCTGGCAAGACCCTGTTCCTGCAGTGGACCATGCTCTGGTCAACGAACAAGACATCACGGCACTCAAGGCCAAGGTGTTGGCGTCGGGCCTGTCGATCTCTGAGCTGGTATCGACGGCCTGGGCTTCTGCCTCAACTTTCCGGGGCGGCGACAAGCGCGGCGGCGCCAATGGGGCGCGCATTCGTCTGGCTCCGCAGAAGGACTGGGACGTAAACCAGCCTGCACAACTGGCCAAGGTGCTGGGCCAGCTCGAAGCCATCCAGCGCGCGTTCAACGCCGAGCAGACGGGCGGCAAGAAAATCTCGCTGGCCGACCTCATCGTGCTGGCCGGTGGCGCCGCTGTGGAGGCTGCCGCGAAGCAAGGCGGGCAGGACGTGACCGTGCCTTTCTCCCCCGGCCGCACCGACGCCTCGCAGGAGCAAACCGATGTGCCATCGTTCGAAGTGATGGAGCCCGTGGCCGATGGCTTTCGCAACTACGTGCGCCCCGGCCTGGAGGGCGCTGTGGCCGAACTGCTGATCGACCGTGCGAACCAGCTGACCTTGACTGCGCCAGAGATGACGGTGCTGGTCGGCGGTTTGCGGGTACTGGGTGCCAACATGGGCCAGACGCCTCACGGAGCTTTCACGCAGCGCCCGGAAACGTTGAGCAATGACTTCTTTGTGAACCTGCTCGACATGCGCACCCAATGGCAGAAGTCAGCGAGCGCAACCGGTGTGCAGGAAGGGGTGGACCGCAGCACAGGCGCCAAGAAATGGACCGGCACCGTGGCCGACCTCGTGTTTGGCTCGAATGCCGTGCTCCGTGCGCTGGCCGAGGTGTATGCCAGCAGCGATGCCAACGCCGTCTTCGTGCAGGACTTCGTCAAGGCCTGGACCAAGGTGATGAACCTGGATCGCTTTGATCTCGCGGCAGCGTAAACCTGGGGCTTAGACTTTGACAAAGCCACCTGCCTGGCCCTTCGCGGGGCATGGCCGGTGGCTTTGTGTTTTTCGTGCAGGCGCTGCGGCTACGATGGCGGCCCCAACTGAACCGGAGAGCCCGCATGACACAACAACTCCCATCCACCAAGGACTTCGAAAAAGGTCTGGCCACACGCAAGCAGGTCATGGGCGAGGACTTTGTCGCCAATGCCTTTGGCAATGCCACGGAGTTCACCCAGCCGATCCAGGAGTTCATCACCCGCAATGCCTGGGGCGATGTATGGCAGCGGCCGGGGCTAGACATGAAGACGCGCAGCTTGATCACGGTGGCGTTTCTTACCGCGCTGGGCAAGCAGCATGAGCTTAAGGGCCACGTGCGCGGCGCGCTCAACAACGGCGCTACAGCGGCAGAGATCCAGGAAGTGTTGCTGCACGCCAGCATCTACTGCGGCCTGCCGACGGCAGTCGAGGCTTTTCGCACAGCTGCTGACGTGATCGACGGCCCGAAGTAGGGCTCAACCAGCGAGCAATTTGTGTACTAGGTCGGCAGCGGTGGATGCGTTGTACTTGCGCATGAGGCGTGCCCGGTAAATCTCCACCGTGCGGTGGCTGATCTCCAGGGCCCGGCCGATCTCCTTGGAAGTCAGTCCCTCCAACAGGCGCGCGGCCACCTCGCGTTCGCGGCCTGTCAACTCGGCCTTCACGGGGCGTTGCGAACTCAGGTCTTCAAAGCTCCAGATGCCTGATTCATGCGGGGCATCTCGGTTGAGTGCACGGCCTGACACATGGCACCAGAAGACCTCGCCGTTGGCACGCTTCATGATGCGGTTGTCGGCGTAGTGGCCCTTGGCGTTCAGAATAGGTTCCATGTGCGCCCCAAGGCGCTCGTATTCGTCGGCGCTTGGATAAAGTATCTGGAACGACTGACCGATGAGCACCTCGCGCGAGGCGCCGAACATCTCGCACACATGCCGGTTGCAATCGACCATGGTGCGGTTGCGCGACAGCACCAGGCCCACGGGGGCCATGTCAAAAGCGAGTCGGTAATCAACGTCCATTGGCAACGTCCATAGTGCAAGTCTTTACGGGATACTACTTAATCGGGTACGTAGTATCGTAGCGCATCCAAATTCACAAGGAGATCGTGGTGAACAAGTTATTCCCCTCCGCAGCTGAGGCCCTCAAGGGCGTGGTTGCAGACGGCCAGCTTATGGCTGTGGGTGGTTTCGGTTTGTGTGGCATCCCTGAAGCGCTGATCGACGCCTTGCGCGATTCCGGCGTCAAGAACCTCACCGTGATTTCCAACAACGCAGGTGTGGATGGCTTTGGCCTGGGCAAGCTGCTGGAAACCCGCCAGATCAAGAAGATGATTTCGTCCTACGTGGGCGAGAACAAGGAGTTCGAGCGCCAATACCTAGCCGGCGAGCTGGAGCTGGAGTTCACGCCCCAGGGCACGCTGGCCGAGAAGCTGCGTGCAGGCGGCGCAGGCATTCCTGCTTTCTTTACCAAGACCGGTGTGGGCACCATCGTGGCCGAGGGCAAGGAACTGCGCGAGTTCGACGGCGAAACCTATGTGATGGAACGCTCGCTCGTGCCTGAGGTGGCGCTGGTCAAGGCGCACCGCGCCGACAAGTCGGGCAACCTGCAGTTCCGTCTGACGGCCCGTAACTTCAATCCTGCCGCTGCCATGGCCGGCAAGGTCTGCATCGTTGAAGTGGAAGAGGTGGTGGAAACCGGCGCCATGGTGCCCGACCAGATCCATCTGCCCGGCATCTATGTGCACCGCATCGTGCACAACCCGAACCCGGAAAAGCGCATCGAAAAGCGCACCATCACTGAGAAGGCGGGCGTTTAAGCCTGCGTTTATCGAAAAGCAGGCGTGCAAGCCTGCCGTCACCGAACAAGCTGGAGAAATACATATGTCGTGGAGTCAAGACCAAATGGCGGCGCGTGCCGCCCATGAGCTCGAAGACGGCTTTTACGTGAATCTGGGTATTGGCATCCCTACGCTGGTGGCCAATTTCGTGCCCGCCGACAAGGAAGTGTGGCTGCAGTCCGAAAACGGCATGCTCGGCATCGGCCCGTTCCCCAACGAAGATGAGGTGGATGCGGACCTGATCAACGCTGGCAAGCAGACCGTGACCACCATCAAGGGCTCGTCCATCTTTGGCAGCCATGACAGCTTTGCCATGATCCGTGGCGGCAAGATTAACCTGTCCATCCTGGGCGCCATGCAGGTCAGCGAAAAGGGCGATCTGGCCAACTGGATGATCCCCGGCAAGATGGTCAAGGGCATGGGCGGCGCGATGGACCTGGTGGCGGGTGTCAAGCGCGTGATCGTGCTCATGGAACACGTTGCCAAGAAGAAGGACGGCACCGAAGACCTGAAGATCCTGCCCCAGTGCACGCTGCCTCTGACGGGCGTGGGCGTGGTGGACCGCATCATCACCGACCTGGCGGTGATGGACGTCACCCCCCAAGGCCTGAAGGTGGTGGAACTGGCTCCGGGCGTGACGTTTGATGCCCTGCAAGCCAAAACGGGTGTGACTTTGATCCCTTGACCGTTGTTGGGGGCGTTCCTCAAACGCAAAAAGGCCGAGGCCCCGTGAGGGGCCTCGGCCCTTTGCTTTCAGCATCGGGCTGCAGCCGTGAAAACGACCGCAGTACCTGCCGCGCGAATTACATGGCGCTGAATTCGCCCGAAGGGATCTTGCCAGTGCGCAGGGCTTCAGCAGCCTGGGCGCGCACGGCAGCGCGGTCAGCCGTGGACGTGTAGGTCACCACACGCGAACCAGCGGGCTCGATGCTGCGGGTCTGGGCCACGGTGGCGGCTTCAGCGGCCACTTCGGCACGGGTGCGGTTCGTGTCGAACTTCAGGGCAAATTGCGAACCATCGGCTTCGTCAGCGTGGGCGCCGAAAGCGGTGAAAGCGGCAACAGCGGCGATAGAGAGAAAACGGACAGACTTGTTCATGGTGAAACTCCAGTGAAATTCAAAAAATAGGGACGAGGTACTTGGCAATACGAAAACGTGTGAACCGTGGATTCAAC
>NZ_JAMXAX010000029.1:23577-47046 GCF_023913775.1 Acidovorax facilis | reverse complement strand
ACGCGTTGCTCAAGAGGCTGGACAAAGCCATCGGTAAGTTCTACGACGGCGGGGACGCGGTTGACGAGATCAACGGCTGCTGAAGGGAGCCGACATCGCCGTCAAGGTGGCATGGCTGGCCGCTTACGGGCAAGACGCCGCGAGAGTTGCCGTTTAAGTTGGCTTGATAAAGCTTGTTGGAATGAGAGCGCCGGGTTTGGAAAAGCCCGGCGCTTTTTTGTTGCTCATTCGGTGGCACCAGTTCAGCGCGCGGGTCATTGCTCTGTTGGTGTTTGGTGAGCGGCTTTTGGCCTAATTCAAGCGGTGGTGAATGTGGTGGATAGGTCCTCCCGGCCTGTCCAGAAGCTGAAGAGGCAGGTGTATGGAGCTGTCCAGTTCATCATGGCTGTGCGGACTCCACGATGAACTTGCTCCGCTCGTACAGTTCATCAAAGGTCATGATGTCCATTCCAGTGATGCTCGTACGATAAAGCTCAAACGAACGCAGCTTGTCTTGGTTAACACCATGCTCGCCCATGAACTCATTGAGGGAGCCAATCACGATGAACGCACGCGGCTTGAAATTGAAAACATCTTCACCCGTGGGATTCCCATCGTCGTCCACCATGCGCTGCATGCCATGAAGCTTGTGCATGGCTATCGCAACGGTAGCTTGGACTTGAGCGACCGCGCCTGCCATCTCTTTGGATGGTGCCCAGCAACCTGCTCGATAGGCATCAGACTCAAGCAGTCTAGTGTTGTGGTGCTTGATCTCCGCGAAGCAAAGGGAGTTGATGATTCCTCTGGTCTTCAGGACAGCATCTGCTCGCTTGCCTCTGTTGAGAAGGTCGTAGCCCTGAACAAACTGCTCAAGCTTTCGCTCTTCAAACCCGGTGACATAAAAGTAGCTCAGCCCGTAGCCAAACACCCATGGATTCTTCTCAAAGTAGGCTTGCCAAAGTGGCTCGTCTCCCTTGATGGATTTCTGCTTCTTGCACAGTTCAAAAAATTCTGGATCGCTCAGGAGTTGAGAGAACACGCCAAGCTGCTTCTTGCGATAGCCCAAAGCGACGATGTCATCCTTGGTAACTTCGGACTTGAGCGCTTCAAGGAACACTTCCTGGTTGTCATGAAACAAGGTCGCAGCCTGAGCCTTGGAGAGCACCAGCCGATGCAACTCGGTGTCTGTGATGTTGACTGCGCCTGTGTGCTTGAACTCCACCTCCGCAATGTCGTTGAGAAAGCCCAGAAGCCTTGGGATCTCGCTGTCAACAAATGAGAAGTTCGTGCGATGGGGCTGTCCGTTGTTGCCGTTGAACTGCTGGAGTGTCAACACAGTGAGCTTGCGGTCATCCTCAAGAAACTTAGCAACGATCTCGGTTCTTGCTGTTGGAGTGCGACGAAGGACAACCTCCTTCTTCACCTTGGCGTAGTAGGCACCCTCGGAATCGATTACTTTGGATGCAATGCGAAGAGGCCCGTTCAGCGTCGGGACCTGCGGGCTAATGTAGGTCTTACCCGTCAGTTTGTTGCGATGGATTTCCTCTTCGTTTGCCATAATTGCCGCCTTATTCTTGTCCTATAAATTGCTCGGTGCCGCCGTCATATCGATTCTGTTTTCAGTTTGCGAATTATTTTATTTTGACGATCAGGGCCCGTTGTGCGCAGCCTCCAATGGTGGGTGTTACGCCGTAGGCTTGGCGGTGCTTAATCTTTGAGGTTCACCCCCAGAATTTCCAGCTTTTTCGCAAACGAGTCCCTCCGTTTTGCTGCTTTTGCCGCGGTTTCGGTGGCGGCTTGGATGGCCTTAGGCCCTTTATTCGCAGCCGCTTTGATCAGTCCGAACTTGTGAGCGGCTTCTGCCTCAGCTCGCTTGAACGTGGCAATCAGTTCAGCATGCGCAATGGATGGATTCACAATGGATCCCCTATCAATCAGCGTCGTTACTCTTAGATTTTGACGTTGGCGCGAAGCAAGGCTGTTCGCAATTCGCGAGTGGCAGGTTTGGAAACATCCACCTTTTGAACCGCCAGGTCGAACGATGAGCCTGGCTTGATGCTGGTTGGCAGTATCTTTTTTGCTGGAAGCTTGACAGGGTACGTACCTTTGCCTGGACACATGCGAACGGAAAACCCGAATTCTTCGAGTACGCCTTTCGCATACAACTCCGCTAATTGTTGAAACGTCACGAAGGTTGACCGTTTCACGTCTTTGAGTCCTGGCTGGCTGACGTCACGAACGAGTTCGAATTTGCCAAGTGAGTCGCGCTGTGTATCGGTAAAAGGATGCAGCAAGAAAGTCTGACGAACGCCATCCTTTTTGGACACCAAAGTGTGCTCGACGGCGATATCGGTTAACAGCATATTTTTTCTAGCTCCGCGAGCTGCAGTTTGCACGGCCACATCAGCCGACGTACCACCCAAAGTCGCAGATTTTGTTTTCAAACCCCGTCACCGGGGAGCCAATGCCCCTTGGAATGCGAAGTGCTCGATGCGGGCAAAAATCACCCGGAGGGCGAGGACTTTAACTGAAGGGCCGCCAATGGCCGATCCCTATTGCGCGGCAAACAGACCGCTTCGGGTCGAAAACTGCTGGCCAATGGAAATCGAGCCCAAGTCCGAAATCAGCATGAAGCCGTCCGTCGCGCAGCAGGTCGCTGAAGTAGCGCACATGGGTGGTCAGGTCTGGGTAGCGCCAGGCGTGCTGGGCGCCTTGCTCGGCCGCAAAGTGGAAGTCGCTGGTTACGCCATCGGGGTAGGTTTGCAGGGTGGCAAAGCGGTATTGGCTTTCGTAGCGCCGCATCAGCGGGTTGGAGAATGATTCGCGCGCGCGGTCATACGCCGCGCCCCCCCAGCTTGCGCCGTGGCTGCCCATCAACCCTGCCGCTGCGCGGCTTTGACCATCTCGATAAACGCCGCCAACGTGGCCGTGGGCAGCTTGCGGCTGGGGTAGTACAGATAGAAACCCGGAATCGACGGGCACCAGTCGTCCAGCACGCTGACCAAGGCGCCGCTAGCCAGGGCCGCGCGGGCGTAGGGCTCGTACATGTAGGCAAAGCCCACACCGGCCAGCGCCGCCTGGAGCATGAGCGGCATTTCGCCCACCGTCAGGCGGCCTTCAACGTCCACCGCGACCTTCTCTCCGGCTTTTTCGAACTCCCACGCGTAGCGCGCGCCGCTGGGAAACCGGATGCGCACGCAGGGCAGGGTGAGCAGGTCGCGGGGCGTGTGCGGGGTGCCTACGAGCTGGAGCAACGCGGGCGCACCCACCACCATCAGGCGCTGGGCGGGCCCCAGGGGCAGGGCCACCATGTCCTGCTGCAGGCTTTCGCCATAGCGCACACCGGCATCGAAGGCCCCTGCCACGATGTCCACAAAACCGTCGTCCAGCACCAGCTCCACCTCAGCCTTGGGGTGGCGGGTCAGAAACTCGGCCACCAAGGGGCCCAACACCAGCTCGCCCGCCGGGCGGGGGGCATTGATGCGCAGCAGGCCCTGTGGGGTGTCGCGAAAGTCGTTGATGCCGTCAATGGCGGCGGCGATGTCCTGCAGCGCCGGGCCCACGCGGTCCAGCAGCTGGCGCCCCGCGGGGGTGAGGGCCACGCTGCGGGTGGTGCGGCTGAACATGCGCACGCCCAGCCGTTCTTCGATGGAGCGCACGGCATGGCTCACGGCCGAGGCGGACAGGTCCAGCTCTTGCGCGGCCATGCGAAAGCTGAGGTGCCGGGCCACGGTGCTGAGGAGTTTGAGATCGGCCAGGTCCAAGTTCATTAGTGAATCATATTCACCAACCAATCCATTTTTTGGCTATTTATGCGTGATGAATGCGTCAATAAGCTAGCCGCTGATTTGCACAACCCAAGGAGAAACAACATGCAAAACAGCGAATGGAATCTGGCCGGCAAGGCCATCCTGGTAACGGGCGCGTCGTCTGGCATTGGCGCGGCCACGGCCGTGGCCCTGGGGCGCCAGGGCGCCCGTGTGGTGCTGGCCGCGCGCCGCGTGGCCGACTGCGAAGCCGTGCCCGAGCAGGTGCGGGCTGCAGGCGGGGAGGCCTGGGTCACGCCCGTGGACGTGACGGACGAGACCAGCGTGCAGCGTTGTGTCGAGGCCACCGTAAAGCGCTTCGGTCGGCTGGACGGCGCTTTCAACAACGCGGGGGCGCTGGGCACGGGCGCGCCGCTGCACACGCTGGCAGCGGCCGATGTGCAGGCGGTGTTGCAGGCCAATGTGATGGGCATCTTCCACGCCATGAAGCACCAAATTGCGGCCATGCTGACCACCGGTGGCGGTGCCATCGTGAACAACCTGTCGATCTCGTCCGGAGTGGCGTTTGCGGGCATCTCGGCCTACACCGCCAGCAAACACGCGGCGCTGGGACTGACGCGCAACGCTGCGCTGGAATATTTTCAGCAGGGCATCCGAGTGAACGCCGTGAGCCCGGGGCCCACCATCACGCCCATGGCGCTGGCGGGTTTTGGCAGCGAGGACAACATGCGCGCCGCCCTGCAGGCATCGCCCGCAGGGCGCCCCGCGCGGCCCGAGGACATGGCCGGGCCGGTGCTGTTTTTGCTGTCGGAAGCGGCCCGCTACGTGAGCGGGCACAACCTGGTGGTGGATGGCGGCTATACGCTGGCTTGAGTCAGCTTGGGCAGGGCAGGGCGAAGCCGTTGGCTTAGCATGGCGCGATATGCCTACTCAGCCCACCACCGCCCCTTGTTCCACCACGACTCCGCCCGGCCTGCCCGTGGTGCTGGTGCTGGCCTCCGGCCGGGGCGATCGGTTTGTAGCATCGGGCGGGCAGGTGCACAAGCTGCGCGCATTGCTGGCGGGGGTGTCGGTGCTGGAGCACACGCTGGCCGCCGTGCGCGCCAGCGGGCTGGCCTGGCACCTGGAGGATGTGGGCCATCCGGGCATGGGCGATTCGATTGCGGCGGCGGTGCGGGCCACGTCCCATGCAGCAGGCTGGCTGGTGTTGCCGGGAGATCTGCCTCTGGTGCGGCCTGACACCCTGCAAATGCTGGCCCAGGCCGTGGCGAAGAGGGCGGTGACGGTGCCGTTCTTTCACGGCGAGCGCGGCCACCCCGTTGGATTTGCTGCGCAGTGCTTGCCGGATCTGCTGGCCCTGTCGGGCGAGCAAGGGGCCGCCCGCGTGGTGCGCAAGTTTGCTGAGCAAGGGCAGGTGCAAACCCTGGCGGTGGAGGACGAGGGCACGGTGACGGACATTGACACCGTGCAGGATCTGGCGCGCGCCGAACGCCTCCTTGCCAGCCGTCCACCGGCCTGATCTGCCAAAAACCAAACCCGCCGGCCATCTCTGGCGGGCGGGTTGCGGGGGAGGGGCGGTTCAGGCCCAGGAGCCCGTAGCAGCCTCTTTGTTTATGACTTGGCGGCAATGACCGCACAGGCCAGACGGGGACCGGCATTGCCAGTGGGCTGGGTTTTGTAATCGTCCGGGTCGCGGTGCACGATCAGGCCCTTGCCGACGATGTCATTGGCCGTGCTGCCGACGCGGATCGTGCGCGACTCAAAGCTGAAACTGGCCACGCCATTGGCATCGGCCTTGAGGCTGGGCAGGTCGCCCGTGTGGTGGTCGCCCATGCCGTGGTGGCCGTGGGATTTGCCGCCGGGGTTGAAGTGGCCGCCGGTGCTCATGCCGTCGCCGCTGCTGCAGTCGCCTTTTTCATGCACATGAAAACCGTGCTCGGCATTGGGTTTGAGGCCGGAGATGGTGCCTGACACCTTCACCACGTCGCCCGACTGCACGAATGTGACCGTGCCAGCGGTGGTGTTGCCGCGCGTGGGTTCGAGTTTGGCGGTGGCCGTGGGGCCGGTGGAATAAGCGGCGCAGCCCGCCAAGGCCAGCGCCGCGACGGATGACAGGACAAAAGCGAAACGGATCTTCATGACTCAATCTCCTTGGAACAACAATGAAACCACCCGGTGCTGAACCTGGCGCCGAGGTGCAGTCTCCCCGTCGGGCCCATGCGCGTCCAGCAAAGATGTGCACTATGCCTCTTTTTGGGCCAGCGCAATCAAACGGGCCAGGGCCCGGTCATGGATGCCGTGCCTGCGCAGCTCGTCATACGTGGCCTGGGCGTAGTCCCGCGTGGAGCCATAGCGCCCACAGGCCTGCTCAAAAATACGGCAGTACTCGTGGTCGGGCAGCTCGCCCGTGTGGTTGGGGCTTTTGCGCGACAGGGTGAAGGCCAGCGCGCGCACCGGGCCGTGCGGGGTGTGGCACGCGAGCCAGCGCGGGTCGTACACAGCGGTGATCATCTCTCGCTGCCACAGGTTGATCATGACCTGCCGCGCATGTGCCTTGTCCACGCGGAACACCATGCCCCGGCAGCTGCCGCCCGACAACATGCCGAACACTAGGCCCGGGCATTCGGGCGTGCCCCGGTTGATGCGACTCCACATCTTGAGCGCCCGGTGCCAGCCATGCACCTTGGCGGGGCGGCGCTCGGCATAGTCGAAGTCCGGGCGCCAGATGAGCGAGCCGTAGCCAAAGATCCACAGGTCTTCGTGACCACCCCATTCGTTCAGGGCGCGCTCCAGCATGGGGGCCGGATCTCGCAGCGGGGCGGGCAGGTTCGTCATGGGTTCACTCTACAATCGAAAGCTTTGCTTTAACGCTCTGGGGACTTGTGTTTGCAGGTTTCGCCACGGCCCCAGCATCCATTCTTTTTCTCAATCACTGCAGGAATCTCCAATGTCTAGTTCTGACGACGATAGCCAACAACGTTTTGCCCTGGGTTTCCTGTTCGCACTCATTGCGCTGGTGATCTCGGTGGTGGTCGGCACCGTGGTGGTCAAGCGCGTGGGCACTTCGGGTGCCGCCAAGCCTGCTGCGACGGCTTTGGCAGACAGCGCACCCGCCGCATCGGTCGTGTTGGAAGAAGCCAGCGTGCGTGTGGAAGACGGTGTGGTGAAGTTCTACTTTGCCACCGCCAAGGCAGAACTGGCCCCTGGCGCCGACGAAGTCCTGGCTGATGTGGTCAAGGGTGTGGCCGAGGGCAAGAAGGCTGTGATCTCGGGCTTTCACGACGCCACGGGTGACGCAGCCCTGAACGCCGAGCTGGCCAAGCAGCGCGCCTTTGCGGTGCGCGATGCGCTCAAGGCCCTGGGCGTGGCGGAAGACAAGATCGAGCTGAAGAAGCCTGAGGAAACCACCGCCACCGGCACCAACGCCGAAGCGCGCCGCGTGGAAGTGGCACTGGGCGCTTGAGGCCTGCGTAATGACCTGCAGCAGGTCGCTCCATAAAAAAACCCGGCAGTGCCGGGTTTTTTACTGAGTCAAATTTTCCTCTAGCGCTTATCCATCATGCGCCAGTAGCTATATATTTGATAGTGATGATTAACGCAAACCTGCGCCACCAGCCCCCTCGGTGCGCTGGATCAATTCAATCTTGTAGCCATCCGGGTCGGTCACAAACGCGATCACCGTCGTGCCGCCTTTGACCGGGCCCGCTTCGCGTGTCACGTTGCCGCCCGAGACCTTGATCTTCTCGCACGCAGCGTAAGCATCCGGAACACCCAGGGCGATGTGGCCATAGGCGGTGCCCATCTCATAGCTTTCCACGCCCCAGTTGTAGGTCAGCTCGATCTCGGCCTGGCCGGGGTTGCCGCCTTCGAAACCGAGGAAGGCCAGCGAGTATTTGTACTCGGGGTTCTCGGACTGGCGCAGCAGCTGCATGCCCAGAACGTTGGTGTAGAAATCAATCGAGCGTTGAAGATTGCCAACGCGCAGCATCGTGTGGAGGAATTTCATGCCTTCGATTGTGCAGGCATGTCAAAAACCAGGCAGGTGGTGGTGGCGTGGGCATACAGCGTGCCGTCCGGCCCCACCAGGCGCGCTTCGGCGGTGGCCAGCTGGCGCCCGCTGTGGATCACCCGGCCTTCGGCGCGCACACGCTGCACCTTGGGCGTAATGGCCTTGACCAGGTTGATGCCCAGCTCGGCCGTGGTGTAGCCGCGCCCGGGCTCCATGCGCGTGTGCACGGCGCAGCCCAGGGCGGAGTCGAGCAGGGTGGCAAACCAGCCGCCGTGCACGGTGCCCATGGGGTTCAGGTGCTCGGCGCGGGGCGTGCCCTGGAAGATGGCCGTGCCTTCGCCCACTTCCACGATCAAAAAGTCCAGCGTCTTGGCGATGGCGGCGTAGGGCAGTTCGCCGCGCAGCATGGCCTGCATCTGCTGCAGGCCGTTCAGATGGGCGATCTGCTCGCGCCGGGCCACGCCAGGGCCGGGTCCTGCGTCCAAGGTGGCGAGGATGTCGCGCTCTTGTGCAAGCCAGTGTTCCAGTTGGTTGTGCTGTGTCATGGGGGTGTCCGGGTTGTTGGCGGGGTTGAAATGCATGAGTTGCATATGCAATTATTGCAGATACAATTAAATCCATGCAAGCCGAACCAACCACTCTGGCCCCCGTGCTGCCACGGGGCTGCACCAACTTCAAGCTGCGCCAGCTGATGCGCCGTGTGGCCAGCCACTATGACGCCGAAATGGCGAAGTGCGGGCTCAAGACCACGCAGTATTCGCTGCTGTCGCACGTGCTCACGCTGGGGCCTATCCGCCCGGGCGACCTAGCGGTAGCCATGAAGATGGATGCGTCCACGCTGACGCGTAACCTGCGCCCTCTGGTGGATGCAGGGTGGGTCACGTTGGAGGCGGGCGCCGACGCTCGCAGCCGCCTTGTACACATCACGGACACCGGACGCGACAAGCGCGCCGAGGCTCAGCGCCACTGGAAAGCTGCGCAATTGGCGCTGAATGAAACGCTGGGCGTGGAACGCGTGATGGCGCTGCATGCGCTGGTGGACGACTCTCTCGATTTGCTGGCGGCGCTGCCAGCGCAGGAGGCCGGTCATGACGAATAACAATGCCCCTCAAGCCAAAACCACGTCTACGGCGCCGCTGGCCCTGTGGCTCGTGCTGCTGGCCGCCGCTGGCGCCTTTGCACTCACCATGGGCACGCGTCAGACCATGGGCCTGTTCCTGTCGGCGCTCAACACCTCCACGGCATTGGGCATTGGCAGCATCAGCCTGGCCTTTGCGTTTGGCCAGCTGTGGTGGGGGCTGACGCAGCCGTTTGCAGGGGCTGTGGCCGACCGCATTGGCACGGGCCGTGTGATCCTGCTGGGCGTGGCGCTGGTGGCGCTGGGCACTTTCATCACTCCGTACATGACGACCACGGCAGGGCTGATTTTTGCGATTGGCGTGCTGGCCGCAGGCGGCGCGGGCATGGCCGGGCCGTCGGTGCTGATGGCGGCCACGGCGCGGCTGGTGCCCGCCAGCAAGCGCGGGCTGGCCAGTGGCATCGTGAACGCGGGGGGATCGTTCGGGCAGTTTGTGATGGCGCCCATTGCCATCAGCCTGACCGCTGCCGTGGGCTGGGCCAGTGCCATGCAGTGGCTGGGCGTGCTGGTGCTGCTGGCGCTGCCTGCGGTGTGGGTGCTCAAGGGCAATTCCAACGCGCTGGCGGCGCAGGCTGCCGCTGCATCGGGCCAGAAGGCACTGACCGCGCGCGAGGCCATTGGCCAGGCGCTGGCAACGCCCAGCTACCGGTACCTTGCGGTGGGCTTCTTGGTATGCGGGTTTCACGTCGCCTTCCTGGCCACGCACCTGCCTGGGGTGATTGCGGCCTGCGGATTGGCGCCCGAGGTGGGCGGCTGGGCGCTGGCTGTCATCGGGCTGTTCAACATTGTCGGCAGCCTGGCCATGGGCTGGGCGGTAGGGCGCTGGCGCATGAAGTCGCTGTTGGCGCTGCTGTACGCCACGCGCGGCCTGGCGGTGCTGGTCTTCTTGTTCGCACCCAAGACACCCATGGTGGTGCTGATCTTCGCCGCCGTGATGGGTGTGACGTTCCTCTCCACCGTGCCACCCACCGCCGGGCTGGTGGCCAAGATGTTCGGCACGGCCAACATGGCCATGCTGTTCGGCATCGTGATGCTGTCGCACCAGGTTGGCGGATTTTTTGGCGCCTACCTGGGCGGCACCGTGTTCCAGGCCACGGGCAGCTATGACTGGGTCTGGTACATCGACATCGTGCTGGCGGTGGGTGCGGCACTGATCAATCTGCCCATCCGCGAGGCGCGATTGGCGCGCCCTGCGGCCTCCGCCGCCTGAGCCCACAAGGCATCCATCCTCTTGAATGAAAGCCAATGACATGACGGACACCCACGCCCGCAGCGCCTCCATGGCAGGAAAATCTCCGATCTATCTGGACGACCTGGCCGTGGGCGACCTGTTCAAAAGTGGCGAACACGCCATGGATGAAGCGCAGATCACCAGCTTTGCCGCCCAGTTCGACCCGCAGCCGTTTCATCTGGATGACGCCGCCGCGCGTGACACGCTGTTTGGCGGCTTGGCCGCCAGCGGCTGGCACACGGCGGCCGTGACCATGCGCCTGCAGGTGACCAGCGGACTGCCCATTGCGGGCGGCATCATCGGGGCGGGGGGCGAGCTGAGCTGGCCCCGGCCCACGCGCGCCACCGATGTGCTGCATGTGGTGAGCGAAGTGGTGCAGATACAGCCCTCCAAGTCCAAGCCCGATCGCGGCATGGTCACGGTGCGCAGTGAGACCCGCAACCAGCATGGCGATGTGCTGCAGCTGTCTACCGTGCGCATCGTGGTGCCGCGCAGGCCTGCGGCCGATGGTGCAGGGGCTTGATGTGACCGATGCACTGAACCCCCGCACCCGCATGCTGCTGGAGGCGCCCATCGCCCCCACGCTGCTGCGCCTGGCCGCACCCAATGTGCTGGTGATGCTGGCGCAAGCGGGTGTCGGGCTCATCGAGACCTACTTTGTCGGCAAGCTGGGCACCGATGCGCTGGCGGGCATGGCGCTGGTATTCCCGGTCGTCATGCTGATGCAGATGACCTCGGCGGGCGCCATGGGCGGCGGCATTGCGTCGGCCATTGCGCGTGCCTTGGGCGCTCGGCGACGGGATGATGCCGACGCCCTGGTGCTGCACTCCTTGGTCATCGCAGCGGTGTTCTCGCTGATCTTTACAGTCGGCGTGGTGGGAGGAGGGCGCTGGCTCTACACCCGCATGGGCGGCACCGGCGGCGCGCTGGATGCGGCGCTGGTCTATTCCAACTGGGTGTTTGCGGGCGCGTTTCTGGTGTGGCTGTTCAACACGCTTTCGGCCGTCATTCGGGGCACGGGCAACATGGCCGTGCCTGCCTATGTCACGGTGCTGGGCGCCTTCGTGCTGGTGCCGCTGTCACCGTTGTTGATCTTTGGCTGGGGCCCCGTGCCCGGCCTGGGCATTGCCGGCGGGGCCATTGCGCTGATGGCGTACTACCTGATCGGCAGCGTGGTGCTGGCAGCGTATTTGTGGTCGCCGCGCAGCCTGCTGCGGCCATCGTTGGCGCACATCCGGTTTCGCTGGGTGCTGTTCAAGGACATCCTGCGGGTCGGGTTGGTGGGCACCGTGTCGACCGTGGCCACCAATGTGGCGATTGGGGTGACCACCGCGCTGGTCGGCGGTTTTGGCACGGCGGCCATTGCCGGGTATGGCACCGCATCGCGGCTTGAGTACCTGCTGGTGCCACTGGTATTTGGCCTGGGCGCGCCGCTGGTGGCCATGGTCGGCACCTGCATCGGCGCGGGCCAGCGCGAGCGCGCCCTGCGCGCCACCTGGATCGGCGCGGCCATGGCTTTTGTAATGGCCGAGGCGATTGGTCTGTGGGCGGCGGCCTTTCCCCATGCGTGGCTGTCGCTTTTCAACAGCGACCCCGCGATGCTGGAGGCGGGCGCGCTGTATCTGCGCACCGTCGGCCCCGTATACGGCTTTTTCGGCCTGGGCCTGGTGCTGTACTTTGCCTCGCAAGGTGCAGGGCGCCTCCTCTGGCCCGTCATCGGCAACATCACGCGCCTGGCGGTGGCCGTGACTGGCGGCTGGCTGGCGCTGCGCTGGGGTGGTGGTTTGGCGGCGGTGTTTGCCGCACAAGGCGTGGCGCTGGTGCTGTACGGCGTGGTCAACGCCTGGGCGATTGCAGGTGGCGCCTGGTTCGGTCCGGTCGGTTGGCCACGCAGCATGGCGGGCCTGCTGCGGCGCATGCCACAGGCGTAGAAATATAGCCAGAATTGCTGCTAGCGCTTACCCATCAAGCGCTAGCAGCTATCAATTTGGTAGTATTTCGTTGAATCAGACCGGAACGGTGTAGTTCAGCGTCATGCGGCCACCATCCACGGTCACGATCTCGCCGGTCACATAGCTGGCGGCGTCGCTGGCCAGCCAGGCCACCACATCGGCAATCTCCGATGGCTCGCCCAACCGCTTCATGGGGGTGCGGCTCATGATCTTCTGCTTGGCCTCATCGCTGGTCAGCACGGCCTTGGCGGCCAGCTCGGTGGCGATGGTGCCGGGCGCCACAGCGTTCACGCGGATGTTCCTGTCGGCCAGCGCCAGCGCCATCACGCGCGTGAGCTGGTTCACGCCGCCTTTGCTCACGTTGTAGCTCGCTATATTGGGAATGGTCAGCACACCGTTGACCGAGCTCATGTTGACAATGGAGCCGCCACCCGAAGCCACCATGGCCCGCGCTACGGCCTGCCCGACGAGGAACGAGCCCTTGAGGTTGACCCGCAGCACGGCATCAAAGTCGGCCTCGGTCACTTCCAGAAAGTCCGCCGCGCGGAAGATGCCCGCGTTGTTCACCAGCACGTTGATGCGTCCGTGGGCGGCTAGCACCTGGGCGACCAGCGCATCCACCTGCGCCTTGTCGCCTACGTCGCAGCGCACATACAGCGCGCCCAGTTCCGCAGCCAGGGCCTGGCCGCGTGCATCGTCCACATCCACGATCACCGGTTTGGCGCCTTCAACTGCAAACCGGCGGACGCAGGCTTCACCAATGCCTTGCGCGCCACCGGTAACGATGCAGACGCGACCTGTGTGGCCAAAGTGGATGGAAGACCGGAGGGATGGGGCAGGGCTGGTAGGATTCATGGGCATGGATGGTAGCGGCTGGGGGAGGAGGGTGGAGCCAGAAACCGGCAGTAGCTCCGATTTGCTGCCAGTTCGCGGGCCCGAGGACAATCAATGCCTGTGCTTGCTTTCTGCGGGGTTTGCAAGGAAGCGCCGCAGACCGTCAGCGCACCGGCTGCGGGGCACCGACCCACTCCGGCGGCGGCTGCCACGCCCGGATCCAGCGGATCAGATCCGGCAGCGGCATCGGCCTGGCAATGCCATAGCCCTGCAGGCCATCGCACCCCAGATCGCGCAGTGCCCCGGCATGGGCCGTGGTCTCCACACCTTCCGCCACCACGGTGCGGTTGAACGCATGGGCCAGGCTCACGATGCCGCGCACCAGGGCACGATCGCGCTCGTTGTCGAGCATCTCGCGCACGAAGGACTGGTCGATCTTCACGATCTGTGCGGGCAGGCGTTGCAGATAGGTGAGCGATGAGTAGCCCGTGCCGAAGTCGTCGATGGAGCATTGCACACCCAGCTCGTCCAGCCCCTGGATGACATAGGCCACGGCCGAGAGGTCGTTGAAGGTTTCGGTTTCCAGCAACTCGACCTCCAGAAAGGGCTGGGGCAAGGATGGGTGCCGCTTGAGCAGTCGCGCGACTTCCTGCTGAAACCGGCTGTCGATCAGTGTGGGCACTGCGATGTTGATGCTCAAGGGCAGGGGACAGCCCTGAGTGACGAGCGTGTGCCCGGCTTTGAATGCAGCGTCCAGCACCCAATAGTCCAGTTTGCCGGAAGCAGGGGTGCCCACAATGTCATCCATAAACGCACCCGGCGCCAGCAGCCCCCGCTCGGGATGGTGCCACCGGATCAAGGATTCGGCACCAATCACCTGCCCATCCGAGATTCTGACCTTGGGCTGAAAAAACAGCTCCATCTCGCCTTGCAGCAGGGCGTCCTCGACCAGCTTGGCCGCGTGCCTGCGCGCTTGCAGCCGCTGGCCCTGCTGGATGTCGAACACCGCGATCCGGTCCTTGCCTTGTTCCTTGGCCGCATACAGCGCCAGGTCTGCATGGCGCAGCAGACCGTCAGCGTCCCCCAGGTCATCGGGATAGAACGTGACCCCGGCGCTGCAGGTCAGGCGCAGTTGCACATTGTCCAGAACGGCCGTCCGCGCGAGCGACTGGCGCAGGCCCTCGAGCCGCTGCAGGGCGGCCTCGGTGTGCGCGCAGTCTTTCAGTGTCACGGCGAATTCATCGCCGCCAATGCGGCCAATGAGGTTGTCTGGTCCCGCCTCGGCCCGCAGGCGCTGCGCAAATACCCGAAGGAACTGGTCCGCCAGGGGCTGCCCCCATTGCTCGTTGAGGTCCTTGAACTGGTCGATGTCCAGCAAACACAGGGCCAGGATGCCATTGGTTTCGATGCGTTTCTGGAGGGTCGCATTCAGCTCCTTGGCAAAAAGGCGGCGGCTGGACAGGCCGGTGAGGGCGTCGTAGTTGCCAAACTGCTGCAGGGCCTGCTCCAGGCGGCGCTGCTCGGTCACATCCTTGCCCACAGAGACCCATTTGCGCACGACGCCGTCCGGGTCCTTGATGCCTTCGATGGTGACCTCCGAGACAAAGGCTTCTCCATTTTTGCGGCGCCTGACCAGTTCGCCATGCCATCGGCCGTCTCGCTCAATGGCCTGCGCGACGCGGCGCAGGAATGTGGATTCGCCCCCTTCGTCGAGGCGCAGGACGGCAGATGACTTGCCAATCAGCTCCTCGCGCGAGTAGCCCAGCACGTTGCTGTAGGTCGGGTTGACATCCAGCACGGTGCCGTCTGGTTGCACGATGGCGATCGTGTCCTTGCTGTTGACGAACACGCTGGCGGCCTGCCGCGCTTCGGCCAGCATGGTCTTCAAGGTCTCGGCTGTCTGCTCCAGGGTCTCTTCGCGCTGGTTGAGTTTTTGCGTGTTGTCCAGTAGGAACCCCAGCAGCACCGTGCCGATGGGGTAGATCACCACCACAGCCATCCAGGAGCGCGTCGTGACTGCTCGCGCAATCTCTGGCGGCAAGGTCTGTATCGCCAGCATGCCGCCGGCCGCCAGGCTCAAGCCGAGTCCGATTAGCCAGACCCCATCGGAAAAGGCTCCAAAACGCTGCGGAGAAAAGTAAGGCCTGTGGCGCTGCCAGAGCCACCCGATGCCCGTGGTCAAAACAATGCCGACCATGGCCGGGCCGCTGCCGATGCCGCCCAGGCTGAGCCGGTAGGCGCCGAGCACCACAGCGCACAGCACAGCACCCAGCGGCGACAGATAGGCGCCGGCCAGGCCCGCCATCACCAACCTGGCGTCAACGATCACGCCTTCGGCCAGCCGCAAAGGCACGAGCATGGTCAGGATGCCGATGACTCCGAACATGAGCCCTGTGATCCAGGGCAACCATCGTTGCCGCGCCTTCCTGATGCCCAGGTCGGGATGGCGCAGGCCACTCAGGACAATGCTGTACAGCGCGGCCAGAAAACACAGCAGGCCCGCGTTCATTCCCATGTCCCGAATCAAAGACGTGGTGTCGATGTTCATGGCGCCTTCTCGTGCGATTGGTGGGCCATCATAAGGAATGGCACGGTCCGATGTGACGCTATCTTTAAAATAGATACGATGTATATTATGTTAAATAACAAATATTCTATCCATAGTCTTTTGGCAGACTTCCCGGTTCTGCAATCCAGCGTCCTGGCACCACGACGCTGCCCAGCACAAAAGGCGTAACGCTAGTTCTCGGGGCCCAAAACCTCTCCATTGGGGCCCCAGGTCACCTGTGTCAATCCGGGTTCCATGGCTTCCAATCGACGGCGCTCCATCTCCGTTGCACTAAGCTGCCCCAATTCATGCCGCCCCACGTCGGCAAGTTCACTTTCATGGCGCAGTTGATCCGCTCTCTCCAGGGCTGAGCGGACGTGACCAAGCAGGTCTTTTTCATCCCAGGGTTTCAACAGATAACGAAAGACTTCTGCGTCATTGACGGCTCGCATCAGGTTCTCCGAATCGGACGACGCGCTTAAAACCATCCGGACTGCCTTGGGCTGAATGGTTCGCACCAGACCCAGAAACTCCACGCCAGTCATGAGCGGCATCCTAAAGTCCGAGATCACCACGTCAAAGGCGGTCTCTCTCAGTCTGGCCAAGGCAACTTCCGGATCTACGGTCTCTTCAATGCGGAGATCAGAGCCAAGTCCCGCCCGCAGACTGCGCTTGATTGCAGCCAAGACGTGGTGTTCATCATCGAGCAAGAGAATTCTCTGCATGGCTGGCTCCCTCTCCGTTACGGTTTTATGGGCAAGATCATTTCCACATCGTCCCGCCCTTCGCGCAATCGCAACCGCTTGATCAATTCGGCGGTGAGCACGTGATCGGCGGCAAGCAACACGGCGCCTTCGCTGGACAGCAGATCGCGCGCCAAGATCATGCCGGGTTGAAGTTGTATCGTTCGCAGCATGCGCGGCGGAGCGTCTGCAACGGGCGCAGCCTTCAGGAGCATCTGCAGGAACACATCCACCACTTCGGGATGAAACTGGGTTCCCCTGCCCCTGGCAATCATTGATCGTGCATCTGCAGCACTCAGGGGGGTGGAGCTGAGATGGCCGATCTGCAGATCATCGTAGGTATCTGCCACAGCGAGGATGCAGGCTCCCATTGGAATCATCTCCCCGACCAGGCCATCTGGATATCCGAGCCCATCGTGCCGCTCGTGGTGGCTGCGGATGATGTTGGACACCGTGTGCATGTCATCCAGCGCCATCAGTGCCTGCTCTCCCAGCACGGCATGCCGTCGGTATTGCGCAGTTTCTTCATCGGAAAGCTTGGGAACGGGTTTGGCCAGCAAGGTGTCAGGCAAGGCAATCTGCCCAATGTCATGCATGAGCCCTGCGATGAACGCGTCCTGTTGATCCGCTTCCGCCATGTTCATGGCCCGTGCGGTGCGACGGGCCAGATCCGCCACACGGCGCGAGTGGCCGGAGAGTTGCCCACCTCGCCACTCCATGAGGTTGGAAAACACCTTGATGGAGGTAAGGTAGTTTTTCTTGATTTTTTGACTGAGCTGGAGCAACTCGCTGGTGCGCGCCGCGACCTTTTCCTCCAGGGTTTCATTCAATTCCATCAAGGCCTGGTTTTTGGCCCTGAGCAGTTCTTCCAACCGGGTTTTTTCGTCTTCCAGGGCATGCCGCTCAAAAATCTGGTGAGCCGTGGCAAGCACCTCACCGTCATCCCACGGCTTGGTGATGTACCGATAGACTTCCCCGCTGTTGATGGCCGCGATGGTTGACCCAATGTCAGCGTAGCCTGTGAGCAGTACGCGCGTCGTTTTGGGCCATCGCACCCGTATCTGCTCCAGTAACTGGGCCCCGCTCATGCCGGGCATTCTCATGTCGGAGAAGACCAGATCCACAGGCTCTTGCTCCAGGTGCGCAATGGCTTGGGCACCACTCGTGGCCGTTGTCACCTGGTATCCGCTGCCACGAAACAGCCGCCTGAGCGAGGCCACAATGTTGGGCTCGTCGTCCACGCACAGAATGCGCCAGACGCGCATACCACTGACCTGCAGGCTGGCGCCCTCCTCTTGCAAAGCCGCCCCTGACAAGGCGGTGACGTCGATAGGGGAATTCACACCTCAAACCTCCTGGGGGTGCTGAATCGGCAGCGTGACACGAAAACGAGTCCCAACCCCCTGCTCGCTGAACACGTCAATGCTGCCAAAGTGCTTCTTGACGATGCCATAGGAAAGAGACAGTCCGAGTCCGGTCCCTTTGCCCACCGCTTTGGTGGTAAAGAACGGGTCGAAAATTCTTCCCAGATTCTCTTTGGCAATGCCTTCGCCGGTATCCTGTATTTCCACCCACACCCGGCTGTCGTCAGCGCCCGTGCTGATGGTGATGACGCCCCTGTCTGCCTGGATGGCGTGCGCAGCGTTGACCAGGAGGTTCATGAAAACCTGATTGAGTTCAGAGGGAAGGCACTCGATATCCGGGAGTTCACCGTACGCCTTGACGACCTCCGCCTTGTATTTGATTTCGTTGTTGACGATGTTCAGTGTGGAATCAATGCCATGGTGCAAATCGGCCAGAACCCACTTCTGCGAGGTGTCCACCCGGGAGAAGTCCTTCAGGTTCTGGACAATATTGCGCACCCGCGTGATGCCGTCTTTCGACTCTGCCATCAACGACGGGATGTCCTCCTTCAGAAAGTCCAGTTCTATCTTTTCGCGCAGAGCCCTCAGACGGGCTGCTGCCGGAGTGCCTGCCAATGCGGGCTCGGCCTCTTCATAGGCAGCGAGCATCTGAAAAAGATCACCCAGATAGCGTTCGAGAGTCCCGAAATTAGAGAATATGAATCCAATCGGATTGTTGATTTCGTGGGCCACCCCGGCAGCCAGTTGCCCGATGGAGGCCATTTTTTCCGACTGCATGAGCTTGTCCTGTGCATCCGAAAGTTTGGCATTCAGTTGCATCAGCTCCTCATTGGAGCGCAGCAGTTCCTTGACCCGGTCTGCCGTGACATCGGCGGCAGAGAGCGGCGAGGATGTCGTGTTTGCGGACTCAGCCAATAGCGGATCGTGAGAACTCATGTCAACCCTCCTTCAGGCCAGCAACGCGTGACAGACGACGTCGTGTTGTTCAGCAACGGTGTCAAAAACTTCCCGGTAGTCCTTCTCACCCAGCGCGAGCCTGCCCCAGGCATCCAGTGACAGCAGCGGCACCATGTCATCTTCCTGGTGCGAAAGATCGAGGCCGTGGGCAATGTTGTCAGCAACATGGACGAGATCCATGAGCCCTTTGCCAGCATGGGACCGAGGCCGGTGATGGCATGCGATGGCTGCGACGATCTCTGGGGCAAAGTGCCAATGCTCAGCGATGAGGCCGCCGACCTCTGCGTGGTCAACACCAAATTGATGCTGTTCTGCAACGTGCATGAAACAGTCATGTTCTGTCCGATATGCAATGGCCTGGGCATATTCCTCCTCATAGGAGCTGACCAGAACCAAGCGCCCAATGTCATGCAACAGCCCCAACGTAAACGCGGCGTCTTCGTCCAATCGGGTGCGCTGCGCCAGGGCCCGGCAGGTAAGCGCCGTACCGATGGAATGGCACCAGAACGCATCGAAGTCGAAGCCTTGGCAGCGCGACTTGGCAAACCCGCTGACAAGGCCTGCGGCCGTTGCCACGCCGCGCAATGTGCGCAGCCCCAGGATTGCCGTAGCCTCAGTGATCGAAGTGACCTGACGCGGCAACCCGTAGAAGGAAGAATTCGCAAGTCGAAGGGTTTTCGCGGCAATGGCCTGGTCGTGCGATATCTTTATGGCCAGTTGCTCCGCCGAAACATCGCTGTCGCCAAAGGACTGGATCAACTCCAGCACGACTGCTGGCAAGGCAGGCAATCCGTGCACGCTGTGCAAGATTGCATCCGCAGTGAGTTGCTTCATGGCCTCTCCTCAAGCCGGTGCCTCAAAATCATGTGCAGCAAAGGGTTGAGCTGCCCTGCCCGCAGGGCAGGCCTGAACAAATGCAGCAAACGCTGTTCCGTCAGTACGCGTTGCTCAACCGGATCCACTTTTCCATTGCGCTGTGCTAGCTCCTCGGGGGCATTCACAAAAATCGTGTCGATACCTCGATGCTGCAAGTTGTTGAGAATTTCGCGCGTGACAGGCGTCCCCTCTGGCAACAGAAGTTGCGCATGGGCATCCAGTACGGGCTGCGCTAAAAGTAGTCCCTCCGGAACCCGTTCAGTGGTGGTAGCAAGAGCTTGCATGGGCGCGCATAGAGTTCAAGCCGCACTGCCTGGCACCAAGACCAGCAATCGACCTCGTGAGTGATTTTCTCCTCCGATGGAGCGGCATACAACGCGAAACGTCTCTCCGGCGAGTTGCACATCGTGGTAGCTCTGATCGGCGGCTCGCCATACATGGCGCAGATCTGCCGGTAGCACGTCGTCCGCATCCTGTCCCAACAACGCGGTGGTCCTTCCAAACAGTGCCTCTGCATCTGCATTCACAAATGCCACCATACCCTCCAGGTCCACCCCAATGACCGCCGCAGGAATATGATCCAAGACCTCCCGTGCGACGCTCAGGCTACTCTCTTCGCGGTGAATTTGCTCACGTTGATTCGTTAGCAACTGTTGCAAACGGTCGTTCACGGCAGTGAGTTCTTCGTTGGCTCGCAGAACTGCGCTCGCCAGCCGCCGATTCTCATCGGCCATTCCCTTTTGGGAGAACGCTTCCGCCACATGCCCGCGAAGCCGCTCGTCATCCCATGGTTTTGTGAGGAACTTGTAGATAGCCCCTTCATTGATCGCATCGGTGATGGACTGAAGCTCCGTGTAACCAGACAGCACCATTCGTACGGTGTCTGGATACAGCTCCTTGGCCCGGCGCAGGAACTCCACCCCCGTCATACCGGGCATCCGCTGGTCCGAGACAATCACATCCACCGAGTTTTCGGCCAGCCTTTGCAAACCTTGCGCCCCGCTGTTGGCCGTCACGATGTGATAGCCATCCCGACGCAGCAATCTGCGCAACGCAGAAACGATGCTGTCTTCGTCATCGACGAGCAACAAGGTACGTTGTTGGGCGCGGCGCAATAACAAGTGCTCAGGCAAGGCCTTGCTTTCACGCAACAGGGAACCCATGGCGTCGGCCGTTAGCAGTCCGCTGAAATAGTGCCCTTGCATCTGGTCACAGCCGTTGGCGATGAGCAACGCCAGTTGCCCCTCGGTCTCAACACCTTCTGCCAACACTCTCATCTGCAGGCTGTGCGCCATGTTGATGATCGCGCGCGTGATGGACACGTCTTGAGAAGCTGCCGTGACGTCGTGGACAAACGAGCGGTCTACCTTCACAACGTCAATGGGCAGTGTGCGCAGGTAGCTCAGGCTGGAATAGCCGGTGCCAAAATCATCCAGCGAAATCTCGATGCCCAGGGTCTTGAGGTCGCCCAGAATCCGCGCGATGCGAGTGCTTTCTCCCATGAGCGCACCCTCGGTGATCTCCAGCCCCAGCAACCTTGGATCAAGGCCGGTTTCGATGAGGATCTTTTCTATCTTCTGAGCCAGATCGGGTTGTTGAAGCTGGCGAGCCGACAGGTTGACGGCAACCCGGCACATGGGATGACCAGCGCGCTGCCATTCCAGCGCCTGGAGACAGGCGGTGCGCAGAACCCATTCACCGATCGGCACGATCAGGCCGGTTTCTTCAGCGGCCCGGATATAGCTGGACCGGGAAATTAATGCGCCATCGGGGGATTTCCATTCAAGGAATGCCTCGGCACCAATGATGGCCCCGCTGACCAATTCGAGTTTGGGCTGAAAATGCAGTTCAAACTCGTTGCGCTCCAAAGCTCGACGCAATCCCGACTCCATGACAAGCCTGGAGATCGCCTTGGAATGCATGCCCGAACTGAAAACGCAGATTTGGTTCTTGCCCAGCTCATGGGCGCGATACATCGCCGCTTGCGCTTGCTGGAGCAGTTTTTCAGGATCATCCCCGTGCACGGGGTAAAGGGATATTCCGATATCGCAGGTCACCTTGATCTCGTTGTCGCCAATGGCAACTGGAAGGGACAGCGCATCTACCAATGAGGCGGCGGTGCCCCGTGCCATGGCCTCATCCACAGACTCCTCCCGTGCCAGCACCAGGGAAAACTCGCCGCTACCAAAGTGCGCCAGCAGATCGTCCTGGGAAACCTGGGGCTGGAGCCGTCTGCCGACCTCCATGAGCAACTGGTCCCCAGCTGCGTGGCCCAGTGATTCACTGACAAGCTTGAGTCTGTCAATCTCAACGCTCAGGACTGCAATGTGCCGCCCTCCCCGCGCGGCCTCGCGCATTTTGGTATCAAGGTATTCCGTCAGCGCGTTGCGGTTCGGCAGTCCGGTGATTTCGTCGGTATTCGCGAGCTTGTCCAGTTTCTGTTCGGCCGCCCGCTGTAGCGTGATGTCCTGCAGGAGTGTGACCGTCCTGATCACCTTTCCGCCTTCATCGGCCTCGGCAAGGACTCGGTGCAGCACCGTGCGCAAGCTGCCGTCGGTGTGAACAATACGGTGCTGGAACTCACAGACGTCGTCGGGGGAAACGCCCTCGCTGATGGCCTGAACATAGGGGCGCTCTACCGGAGGTACGCGCGCCAGCAGCCAGTCTGTGCCGGGGGGCGTCTCGGTGAGCGGGACTCCCAAGATGGCATGCATGCCCGACGACAGGGTGACCGTCCCGGACACCAAGTCCACCTCCGCAGAGCCAATGCGTGCAAGCTCTTCAGCGTTGCGAAACAGCTGAACACGCTGCTGCGCGTACCGCGTGGCCGCCTGGATTGCACTGACGTCATGCAACGTGACCAGGTCCGCTGCTTGCGCCGACAGAAAAATGCGCACGCCCCAGACCTGGGCGCTGAACCGCTCGCCGTTCTTGCGCAGGCATTCGACCTCATAGGCTTTGCCTGGGACCCCCGCTACCCGGGCGTTCGTCTGCTCCCGCACCATGTCCCGGTGCTCGGGCACGCACAGCAGCATGGGATCCATGCCTCTGAGCATCTCTTCCTTGGAGTATCCGAAAAGCTCCAGGAGCTTGGGATTCACAAAAAGGAACCGCCCCTTCTGAATCACAAAGACGGCCGCCTGCACCTGATCTACCAACAGCCGGTAGTCGGGTTCAGAAAGTGCCATTTCCTGTTCAAACGGCCGGTCTTCAGTATCGAAACTACCCATGGTGAGATGCCTTGCCAACACGGAAATGATGCGACCACGTCATGCGATGCAGGGCTGTGCGGTTCATTGAGGACCTCTGTGGCCTCACTACCGACGGCGCTGCATTGCGCAGACAGAGTGCCAATGCTTGCAGAGCTTTCGTGAGCCCATGCACCTCCCTCCCGAATGATTGGCGCAGGCGACAAACCTGCTCTGGAATATCGGAACTGCTACCCACTGTACTTATCCCCTTTGAGCTTGTCACGGCCTTGCAGCGAGTGCACAGGCAGGGTATGTCCTGCTATGCCGTGTGAGCGCAGCCCTGGTATGGGTACTCATCTGCGTCGCTGGCGCATCACAAGACCCATGCTGCTAGAAAACGATTTACATTTTGGGCAACTGTCTGCAAGACTGTTGCAAAAGGGGGAGCGTTATGCATACGAGTCTTTCAGGGGCACGCGTTGCCTTGTGGCTGGGAATCGCAGTTATCGCGGTCGCTGCGGCGACGCTGCCCCAGGCCCGCGCTTTGGACAAACCCACCGGCACGGTCGTTCTGACCATCGACGGCGCGATCAGCCAGACCAACAACGGCTCGCAAGCCCAGTTCGACATGGCCATGCTAGAGAAGCTGCCGCAGCACAGCTTCTCCACCCAGACCCCCTGGTACCCCAGCGCCGTCACTTTCACTGGCCCCCTGCTGCGCGATGTGCTGGCGGCCGTGGGCGCCAAGGGCAAGAACATCACAGCGGTGGCGCTCAACGACTACAAGACGGAAATCCCCATCGACGATGCCACGCGCCACGACGTGATCGTTGCCCGGCTCATGAACAACCGCCCCATGCGTGTGCGCGAAAAGGGGCCG
>NZ_JAMXAX010000029.1:0-23479 GCF_023913775.1 Acidovorax facilis | reverse complement strand
AAGAACATCACAGCGGTGGCGCTCAACGACTACAAGACGGAAATCCCCATCGACGATGCCACGCGCCACGACGTGATCGTTGCCCGGCTCATGAACAACCGCCCCATGCGTGTGCGCGAAAAGGGGCTGCTTTTCATCGTCTATCCGTTTGACTCCAAGGCAGAGCTGCGCAGCGAGCTGTACTACAACCGCGCCGCCTGGCAGCTCCATATCCTGCGGATTCGCTAGCCCCTGCCCCCTCCTCCCAACTTCCCAGGAAGCACACCATGATCCGGGGCAAGCACTTTCTGCGGCTGATCATCGCGGGCCTGGTGGTGGCGTATGTGGCCATTGCCGGGGTGCAGTACCACCAGTACCGCAGCGTCGAGGCGGTCATGCGCCGGGGCGATGTCAATGCCCTGTGGTCGTTCCTGCAGCTCAATGTGGAGTACGAGAAGCTCGACCACGCCCTGCACCAGTTCGAGCTGGACCCACCCAGCCTGCCCATGGACCGGCTCGAGCTGCGCTATGACCTGTTCCTGAGCCGCTTCAGCGCGCTGGAGAGCGGCACCGCCCGCACGCTGATGCAGGAGGAACCGATCTACGCCACAGCCCTGGAAGCACTGCAGAAGTTTGTCGCCGCAGGGGACAACCATTTCGGGCAGAGTGTGGACGCGGCATCGAGCCAGACAAATATGCGTCTGTTGCGGGCCGAGCTGAACAAGCTGCGCGACATCGTTCAAGAGCTGTCACTGCAGGCATCGCGCATCTCCGCCTTGCTGGGCGACCGGCGCAACGAAGAGGTCAAGCACCAGACCCTGCTGACCACCGGGCTGACCGCGTTCCAGGCCATCCTGACCTTTTTGCTGGCCATTGCCATGGCGCGCCAGTTCCTCCAGCGTGAAAAGGCCACCTCCCAGGCCCTGGAGGCCCAGGCCGAGCTGGTGGAAGCCCTCAAGCGCAACGAGGAAGCCCTGGAGGCCCGGGTAGCCCAGCGCACCACGGAGCTGCAGCGAGCCAACGCCGCGCTGCAGGAACATGAGGATGAACTGGAGGTGGCCCGCGCCAAGGCAGAGGACGCATCGCGCATGAAATCAGACTTCCTGGCCAACATGAGCCACGAGATCCGCACGCCCATGAACGCCGTGATTGGCATGAGCCACCTGGCGCTGGCCACCGAGCTGACCGCGCGCCAGCGCGACTACGTCGAAAAGATCCAGCGGTCGGGACAGCACCTGCTGGGCCTGATCAATGACATCCTGGATTTCAGCAAGATCGAGGCGGGCAAGCTCGAAGTCGAGGTGGTGGATTTCGACCTGCATGCCGTGCTCGACAACGTGGCCAACCTGCTGGGCGAGAAATGCGCCAGCAAAGGCCTGGAGCTGATGTTCGACGTGGACTCCCACCTGCCCGCCGACTTGCGTGGAGACCCCCTGCGGCTGGGGCAGATCCTGGTGAACTACGCCAACAATGCCGTCAAGTTCACGGACGAGGGCGAGATCATCGTGCGGGTACGCGAAGCAGCGCGGGATACCCAGGGCGTGCTGCTGCGCTTTGAAGTGCAGGACACGGGCATCGGCCTGACCGAAGAACAGCAGGCGCGCCTGTTTCGCTCATTTGAGCAGGCCGACACCTCGACCACGCGCAAGTACGGCGGCACCGGCCTGGGCCTGGCGATTTCCAAGAAACTGGCCAGCCTGATGGGCGGCGAGGTGGGCGTGCACAGCGCGCCGGGCAAGGGCAGCACCTTCTGGTTCACGGCGCGACTGGGTTTGGGCGCGGCCGTGCAGCGGCCACTGCTGCCGGAACCCGACCTGCGTGGCCGCCGCGTGCTGGTGGTGGACGACAGCGAACAGGCCCGGCAGATCCTGGCCGAGCTGCTGTCCAGCATGAGTTTTTCGGTCACGCTGGCCAGTTCGGGGGCGCAGGCCGTGGACCTGGCACGCGCCGCGGACCTGGCAGGCAGGCCCTGCGAAATCGCCTTTCTGGACTGGAAGATGCCTGGTATGGACGGTTTTGAAACCGCCCGCCAGCTGGCCCAACTGCCCCACCCTCCGCGCCCGGTCATCGTCACCGCGCATGGGCGTGACGACGTTCTGGCCGAACTCACACGCACCGGCATCGGGCTGATGCTGACCAAGCCCGTCAACCCATCTCAGCTTTTTGATGCCGCCATGCGGGCACTGGGGGGCGCGCAGCGGGTGGACGACGGGCGGCGCCTGCCAGCCTCAGCGGCACGGGGCGCCAACCTGGCATCGATCCAGGGGGCGCGCGTGCTGCTAGTGGACGACAACGACCTGAACCAGCAGGTGGGCAGCGAACTGCTGGCCAGCGCCGGGCTGGTGGTGGATGTGGCCGACAACGGCCAGGCCGCACTCGACATGCTGGCCCGAGGCACCTATGACATCGTCCTCATGGACATGCAGATGCCGGTGATGGACGGCCTCACCGCCACGCGCCAATTGCGCCAGAACCCCGCCTGGGCGCGCCTGCCGGTGCTGGCGATGACCGCGAACGCGATGAGCGGCGACCGCGAGCAGTGCCTGGAAGCGGGCATGAACGGCCACATAGCCAAGCCCATTGACCCCGACGCGCTGTTCGCCGCCCTGCTGCAATGGATTGCACTGCCGCACACTGGAGGCGCCAGCGGCAAGACTGTTGCCCTGCAACCTGCGGTGCCTGGCGCTCCTTCCTTGGCGCTGGCGGACACCCCCGACCCGCTGACACACATCGAAAGTCTGGACACCGCCGCCGGGCTGCGGCGTGTACTCGGCAAACGTACGGCCTATGAGAGCCTGCTGCGCAAATTCGTGGCCGGACAAGGCAGCGCGGTGAAAGAAGCGCGCGCGCACCTCGCGGCCGGCCAGCCAGAGGCGGCGCAGCGCGCCATGCACACACTCAAAGGTACCGCTGCCACCATAGGCGCGGTGGGCCTGGCCGAACTGGCAGGCGCGGCGGAGCAAGCCATTGCACACAACGCGACCGCCGACGCCCTCGAAGCCCTGCTCCCGCCCGTAGACACCGCCTGCCAGACCCTGGTGGCTGCGCTGCAGAGCGCCCTGCCCCCTGAGGCAGACACGCCCGGCACGGGGAGCGCTGCCAGAACCCCGTTGGATGGCGCGCAGGCCCGCGCATTGGTGGAACGCCTTGGCGCCCTGCTGGAAGACAGTGATTCCGACGCCATCGAGTTGTTCAAGGACTCCGGCCCCAGTCTTCAGGCCCTGCTGGGCCCCGCGTACGCCGACATGAAGCGGCTGCTCGACAACTACCTCTTTGCCGATGCGCTCGACGTGCTGCGCAAGGCGGGGAACGATATACAACACAAGGAGGACCCAGTTCATGAATAGCCCATTGGAATTGAGCGGCAAATGCACGGTGCTGGTGGTGGATGACACCCCGGGCAATCTGTCGCTGATGAGCGACCTCCTGCGCCCCGACTACAAGGTCAAGCTGGCACCCACCGGCGAACGCGCGCTGCAGATCGTGGCGGCCGAAAAGCCCGATCTGATCCTGCTCGACATCATGATGCCGGACATGGATGGCTACGAGGTGCTGCGGCGCCTGCAATTCAACCCCGAGACCGAAGACATTCCGGTGATTTTCCTCACCGCCATGAGCGCCACCGACGACGAAACGGTGGGGCTGGAGCTGGGCGCAGTGGACTACATCACCAAGCCCGTCAACCCCGCCATCACCATGGCGCGCGTGCGCAACCACCTGCAGCTCAAGCGAGCGAGGGATTTGCTGACCCACCACAACCACTTTCTGGAGCAGGAGGTGGCCAACCGCACGCGCGCCCTGGCGGAGCTGCAGGACGCCACCATCCGCGCCATGGCATCGCTGGCCGAAACGCGGGACAACGAGACCGGCAACCACATCCGCCGCACGCAGCACTATGTGGAAGCGCTGGCCCGCAAGCTGCAGGACCATCCGCGCTTTCGCGACGAACTCACGGAAGACGCCATCCAGGTGATCTTCAAGTCCGCCCCCCTGCACGACATTGGCAAGGTTGGCATCCCCGACCGCATCCTGCTCAAGCCGGGCAAGCTGACGCCTGAAGAGTTCGAGATCATGAAGACCCACACCACGCTGGGCCGGGACGCCATCGTGGCGGCAGAAACCGAAACCACGCAAAACAACCCGTTCTTTCGCTACGCCAAGGAGATCGCCTACAGCCACCAGGAAAAGTGGGACGGCTCAGGCTACCCCGAAGGGCTGGTGGGCAACACCATCCCCCTGTCGGCACGGCTCATGGCGGTGGCCGATGTGTATGACGCGCTGATCTCCGAGCGCGTGTACAAGGCCGCCTTCTCCCACGAGACGGCGGTAGAAATCATCCGCGACGGCCGAGGTAGCCACTTCGACCCCGACATGGTGGACGCCTTCCTCTCGCTCTCCGAAGAGTTCCGGCGCATTGCGCAGCAGTTTGCCGACAACGAACATGCGCTGCAGGCGCAACGCGACCGCATTGCCCAGGACCTCTCTACCGAGGGTGTGGTCATCGGCGAAGGCAGCGTCAGCAGCAGCGGCGGCTAACCGCCACGCTCTCAGCAGCAGGCGCCTGCGGCGCTTTCCTCTGCCCCACTTTCAGAGGAAGTGGTGGTGCGGTGTCCGTTGAGGCCCAGCTTGGCCAGCAGTTGCACGTCAGCCTCGACATCGGGGTTGCCGGTCACCAGCAGCTTGTCGCCATAAAAGATGGAGTTGGCGCCCGCCATGAAACACAGCGCCTGCACGGCTTCGCCCATCTGCTGGCGCCCCGCGGACAGGCGCACCCGGGCCTTGGGCATGGTGATGCGGGCCACGGCGATCATGCGCACAAAATCGAACGGGTCGATGGGCTCGCTGTCAGCCAGGGGCGTGCCGGGCACGCGCACCAGGCTGTTGATGGGTACCGACTCGGGGTACGGCTGCAGGTTGGCCAGCTGGGCGATCAGGCCAGCGCGGTGCACGGGCGCCTCGCCCATGCCAACAATCCCGCCGCAGCACACGCTGATGCCCGCGCTGCGCACATGCGCCAGTGTGTCCAGCCGGTCCTGGTAGGCGCGGGTGCTCACCACATCGGTGTAGTACTCAGGGGCGGTGTCCAGGTTGTGGTTGTAGTAGTCCAGCCCCGCATCCTTGAGGGCCTGCGCCTGGTGCGATTCGAGCATGCCCAGGGTGGCGCAGGTCTGCAGGCCCAGGCCCTTCACGGCACCGATCAGGGCGCTGACTTTTTCGATGTCGCGGTCCTTGGGCGCGCGCCAGGCGGCGCCCATGCAAAACCGCGTGGCCCCCGCATCCTTGGCGGCCTGGGCAGCGCGCACCACTTCGTCCACCTCCATCAGCTTGTCGGCCTTCACGCCGGTGTCAAATTCGGCCGCCTGCGGGCAGTAGCCGCAGTTCTCGGGGCAGCCGCCGGTTTTGACGGACAGCAGCGTGGCCAGCTCGATGTCGCCCGCAGGCCAGTGCTGGCGGTGCACGGTCTGCGCTTCAAACAGCAGGTCCATCAAGGGCTTGTCGAGCAACGCCTGGATGGCTTCCACGCTCCACGGGCCTTGTGAGGTGGCAATGGCTGGGCGCCGGTGCACCTGGACGTTTTGTACGGTGGGTGCTGGCGACACAGGCTGGGCGGCGGGCATGGCAAGGGTCGTGGAGGACATGGCGATCGATTCCCTTCAAGGCATTCGCCCCACCGTGGCAAGGAGCCACCCGAGGCTTAAGAAGTTGTTTAGCGACACCGCGCGCACGGCACACCACGAATGGTTTGGCATGGCGCGCTGCGAGGTGGGCGGATTCTGGACGAGAAAACGGCACAAAAGCACGCCACAGGGTCACAAAAGATGCCAAGAAAAACGAGGCATCAACAACCGTCAATTTCTGAACTTTTTAGAAGCAGAAGGCTGCACGTTGATTGAACTTGCCGGGCCTTTGGGGCAGTCAGCTTCTTGGCGCCTTCAACAGCCCCGTTGTGGTGGTTATCTGCTCCCATCTGACACTCTGTGCAGCCGAGCAACGCCTGGAGATGGCCGACGTTGGTGCACTTTGGATGCCGGCCTTTCGCAACTATCAGGTCAGTGCCGCAATCACGTCGGCCGGGGCCTGCACCAGTTCGATCAAAACGCCCTCGCCCGCAATGGGAAACTCGTCATTGCTCTTGGGGTGCAAAAACGTGATGTCGTAGCCCGCCGCGCCTTTGCGGATACCGCCGGGCGCAAAACGCACGCCTTGGGCCGTGAGCCATTCCACGGCCTTGGGCAAATCGTCGATCCATAGCCCAATGTGGTTGAGCGGCGTGGTGTGCACGGCGGGTTTTTTGTCGATGTCCAGCGGCTGCATGATGTCCACCTCGACCTTGTAGGCACCCTGCCCCATGGCCAGGATGTCTTCGTCCACGTTTTCGCGCTCGCTCTGGAAGGTGCCGGTTTGGGTGAGGCCCAGCATGTCCACCCACAGGGTTTTCATGCGCTGCTTGTCGGTGCCGCCAATGGC
The DNA here is from genome assembly GCF_023913775.1 of Acidovorax facilis. Classification (GTDB taxonomy): domain Bacteria; phylum Pseudomonadota; class Gammaproteobacteria; order Burkholderiales; family Burkholderiaceae_C; genus Acidovorax; species Acidovorax facilis. The sequence goes on along the minus strand of NZ_JAMXAX010000029.1, from coordinate 17,032 downwards.
GACCTGCTGAATGCCCAGGACTTTGAACGGGCGATGAAGGGATGTGGTCATTGTGTTTGCTCCTTGATTGATAGCTACTTGCGCTTATGGATAAAGCGCTAGAGGCCAATTTGACCTAAAAATAACTTGCTCCCGGCTACCCTTCGTTCAACACCCAGCTGCTGAGCGTGGCGAAGTACTCGCGCAGCCAGGCGTTGTAGCGCGTGGCCAGGGGCGTGGGTGCCGCTACCGGCACCATGTGGGTAAAGCCATGGCGCTGGGCAATGCGCAGAGCACGAGGCAGATGGAAGTCGCTGGTCACCAGCGCGAGCGGGACCGTGGCGGCAACACCGCGCGCCTCCAGCAAGGGGCGACTTAATGCCAGATTCAGCTCGGTGCTGGTGCTGTCCTTCTCCAGCACCAAGCTTTCCGGCGCGATACCGTGGCGTTCTTGCAGATAACGCGCCATCACCTCCGCCTCGGTGTCCGTAGTGCCCCAGACCTGCCCACCACACACAGCGATCAGCGCCTCAGGCTGCAAACGGGCCAGCGCGGCCGCGGTGTCCAGCCGCGCCGCCAGCGCCGGGCGGGGCTGTCCGTTCTGGATGCCCGCTCCCAGCACCACGATGGCCTGCACAGGCGGTGCCTCTGGCGGAGAAACGCCAGCACCTCGCAAGAAGAAAACCCAGAAAACCCCCACGCTGAGCATCCACGCAGCCAGCCCCCACCAGCCCGCGCGCCACCACTGCTGGCGCCGCCGGTCATGGTGCCGCCAGCGCGTGAGGGATGCCCACCGCACCACAATGGCCAGAAACAACGCCCCCAGCGCAACGGGCAACATGGTGCCCAGGTTGAAGTGCCCCAGAACTATCAACACCGCGCCGTCCAGAAACAGCACGCCGCCGACCAGCGCCAGCAGCGTGCGCACAGCCACCGCTGTCATCGCAGGCTGCAGGATGGGGCGCGAGGCACAGGCACCATCAGACGAATTCCAGAATGATCTGGTCCACCGCCAGCGAATCGCCCTTGCCCGCCGTGATCTTGCCGACCACGCCATCCTGCGCGGCAAAGAGGATGTTCTCCATCTTCATGGCTTCGATCACGGCCAGCTTTTCACCGGCCTGCACCTTCTGGCCCGGCTGCACCGCCACATCGACCAGCAGGCCGGGCATGGGCGAGAGCAGAAACTTAGACAGATCCGGGGGTGCCTTGAACGGCATCAGCTTGTGCAGCTTGGCGCCCAGGGGCGACAGCACCAGCGCATCGATCTGCGTGCCGTTGTGCGCAATGCGCAGCGCCAGCGGGTTCTTGCCCACACCGCGCTCCACCTGGGCGGTAAAGCCCTGGCCGTTGCAGGCGCCCTGCACGCGAATCTGGCCCAGCGTGGCGTTGCTACTGATCTGATAGCTGGTACCGCCCACCAACACAGCGCTGGAGCCCGATTTGTCTTCAAAGTCGGACACCGTCACCTCATGGTGCTGGTTCTGCCCTTCGGCGCCCAGCGTGACCACCACGAACTCCTCGCCCACCTTCACCTCGTGCCCGGCCAGCTGGCCACTGATGCCCGAGGCGCGGGCGCGGTAGCGGCGGTGCATGAACGCGGCCAGCGCCACCAGGAACAGCGGGTCGCTGTGCGGCACGTCTTCGGCGTGGAAGCCCTTGCCGTAGTTTTCGGCGATGAAGCCGGTGTTGAAGTCGCCCGTCACAAACTTGGGGTGCGCCAGCAGCGCGGCCTGGAACGGGATGTTGCTGCTGATGCCGCGAATCACAAAGCCGTTCAGCGCAGCGCGCATCTTGGCAATGGCATCGTTGCGGTCCGTGCCGTGCACGATCAGCTTGGCGATCATCGAGTCATAGTACATGGGGATCTCGCCGCCCTCATACACGCCCGTGTCCACCCGCACGCCCAATTTTTTGGTCGTATCGGACTGGAACATCGACTCCTCCGGCGGCTGAAAGCGCACCAGGCGGCCCGTGGACGGCAGGAAGTTGCGGAACGGGTCTTCGGCGTTGATACGGCACTCAATGGCCCAGCCGTCGCGCTTCACATCGGCCTGGGTCAGGGGCAGCTTCTCGCCCGCCGCCACGCGGATCATCAGCTCCACCAGGTCCAGGCCGGTGATGCATTCCGTCACCGGGTGCTCCACCTGCAGGCGGGTGTTCATCTCCAGGAAATAGAAATCCTGGTCCTTGCCGACAACGAACTCCACCGTGCCCGCGCTTTGGTACTTGACGGCCTTGGCCAGTTGCACCGCCTGCTCGCCCATGGCCTTGCGGGTGGCGTCGCTGATGAATGGCGACGGCGCCTCTTCGATCACCTTCTGATGGCGGCGCTGGATGGAGCACTCGCGCTCGTTCAGGTAGATCACGTTGCCATGGCTGTCGCCCAGCACCTGGATCTCGATGTGGCGCGGCTCCTGCACAAACTTTTCGATGAAGATGCGGTCGTCGCCAAAGCTGTTGCGGGCTTCGTTCTGGCAGCTGGCAAAGCCTTCGAACGCCTCCTTGTCGTTGAACGCCACGCGCAGACCCTTGCCGCCGCCACCGGCCGAGGCCTTGATCATCACGGGGTAGCCAATGCCCTTGGCAATTTCCACCGCCTGCTCGGGCCCGGCAATCGCGTCGTTGTAGCCCGGGATGGTGTTGACCTTGGCCTCGTTGGCCAGCTTCTTGGACGCGATCTTGTCGCCCATCGCCGCAATGGAATGCGCCTTGGGGCCGATGAAGGCAATGCCCTCGTCCTCGCAGCGCTTGGCGAAGGCTTCGTTCTCGGAGAGGAAGCCATAGCCGGGGTGCACGGCCTGCGCACCGGTCTGCTTGCAGGCCGCAATGATCTTGTCGGCCAGCAGGTAAGACTCGCGGCTGGGAGCAGCGCCGATGTGCACGGCCTCGTCGGCCAGCTTGACGTGGCGGGCTTCCTTGTCGGCGTCGGAGTAGACGGCGACAGTCTTGATGCCCATCTTGCGGGCAGTAGCGATGACGCGGCAGGCGATTTCGCCACGGTTGGCGATCAGGATTTTCGTAAACATGTTCTTATGCTCCTTGTCCGCTCACAGTGGGATGTTGCCGTGCTTGCGCCACGGGTTTTCGAGCTTTTTGTCGCGCAGCATCACCAATGAGCGGCAGATGCGCTTGCGTGTCTCGTGCGGCAGGATCACGTCGTCGATAAAGCCGCGAGCACCGGCCACAAACGGATTGGCAAAACGCTGCTTGTATTCGGCCTCACGCGCGGCCAGCTTCACGGGGTCGTTCTTGTCTTCGCGGAAGATGATCTCCACCGCGCCCTTGGCGCCCATCACCGCAATTTCAGCGTTGGGCCAGGCCAGGTTCACGTCGCCGCGCAGGTGTTTGGAGCTCATCACGTCGTATGCACCGCCGTAGGCCTTGCGGGTGATGACGGTTATCTTTGGCACGGTGCACTCAGCATAGGCGTACAGCAGCTTGGCGCCGTGCTTGATGATGCCGCCGTACTCCTGGCTGGTGCCGGGCATGAAGCCGGGCACATCCACAAACGTGACCACCGGGATGTTGAACGCGTCGCAGAAGCGCACAAAACGTGCGGCCTTGATGGAACTCTTGATGTCCAGGCAGCCCGCCAGCACCAGCGGCTGGTTGGCCACGATGCCCACGGTCTGGCCTTCCATGCGGGCAAAGCCGATGAGGATGTTCTTGGCGTACTCGGGCTGCAGCTCAAAGAAGTCACCGTCGTCCACCGTCTTGAGGATCAGCTCCTTCATGTCGTACGGCTTGTTGGGGTTCTCGGGCACCAGGGTGTCCAGGCTCAGGTCCATGCGGTCGGCCGGGTCGTTGCTGGGGCGAACAGGAGCCTTCTCACGGTTGTTGAGCGGCAGGTAGTTGTACAGGCGGCGCAGCATCATCAGCGCCTCCACGTCGTTCTCAAACGCCATGTCGGCCACACCGCTCTTGGTGGTGTGCGTCACGGCACCGCCCAGTTCCTCGGCGGTGACTTCTTCGTGGGTCACGGTCTTCACGACTTCGGGGCCGGTCACGAACATGTAGCTCGAATCCTTGACCATGAAGATGAAGTCCGTCATGGCGGGCGAGTACACGGCGCCACCGGCGCTCGGGCCCATGATCATGCTGATCTGCGGAATCACGCCGCTGGCGAGTACGTTCTTCTGGAACACATCGGCATAGCCGCCGAGGGACGCCACACCTTCCTGGATGCGGGCGCCGCCCGAGTCGTTCAGGCCGATGACCGGAGCGCCGACCTTCATGGCCTGGTCCATCACCTTGCAGATCTTTTCGGCGTGGGTTTCGCTGAGCGCACCGCCAAACACCGTGAAGTCTTGGCTGAACACGAACACCAGGCGGCCATTGATCATGCCGTAGCCTGTCACCACACCGTCGCCGGGGATCTTGTTGTCCTCCATGCCAAAGTCGGTGCAGCGGTGTTCGACGAACATGTCCCATTCTTCGAACGTGCCGTCGTCCAGCAGCAGCTCAATGCGCTCGCGCGCCGTGAGCTTGCCCTTGGCGTGCTGCGCATCAATGCGCTTTTGCCCGCCGCCCAGGCGTGCCAGGGCACGCTTTTTCTCCAGTTGCTCCAGGATGTCTTGCATGGTCGTCCTTTGGTGAATGGGTTGGTGTCTACTATTTATTTGATAGCTGCCAGCGCATAATTGGATTGCGCTAGCAGCAGATTTCGTGCTGCAGTCGATGCCGCAATGCGCCCTGCTGCCACATCGGCCTGCATCTGGGGCAGTAGCTCACGCACCTGCGGGTGCTGGCGAAACGCGAGCTTGAGGCCTGCGTCGATGCGCTCCCACATCCAGGACAGCGCCTGCTTCTCGCGCCGCGTGGCCAGGCGGCCGTTGGCGGTTTGCAGCTGGCGGAACTGCGTGACGGCGGCCCAGAAGCTGTCTACGCCCAGCCCCAGCAGCGCGCTGATTTGCACTACCTTCGGGTGCCACAGCGTTTCGTCGTGGTGCGCGTTTTCCGGGTTGCCGTGCTGGCTCAAGAGGCGCAGGCTGGAGGTGATTTGTGCCTCGGCCCGTGTGGCGGCGTTCTTGTCGATGTCGGCCTTGTTGATGACCACCAGGTCGGCAATTTCCATCACGCCCTTCTTGATGGCCTGCAGGTCGTCGCCCGCGTTGGGCAGCTGCATCAGCACGAACATGTCCGTCATGCCTGCCACCGCGATCTCGCTCTGGCCCACGCCCACGGTTTCGACGATCACCACGTCGTAGCCTGCAGCTTCGCAGACCAGCATGGCCTCGCGGGTCTTCTCGGCCACGCCGCCCAGCGTGCCGCTGGAGGGACTGGGGCGGATGTAGGCCTTTTCGTGCACCGACAGGTGTTCCATGCGCGTCTTGTCGCCCAGGATGGAGCCGCCCGAAACGGTGCTGGAGGGGTCGATGGTGAGCACGGCCACGCGGTGGCCCTGGGCGATCAGGTACAGGCCCAAGGCTTCGATGAAGGTGGATTTGCCTACGCCGGGCACGCCGCTGATGCCGAGGCGGAAGGCCTTGCCCGTGTGCGGGAGCAGCTGGGTCAGCAGCTCGTCGGCCTGGGCGCGATGGTCCACCCGCGTCGATTCGAGCAGCGTGATGGCTTTGGACATGGCGCGGCGTTGCACCGCCGCCGTGCCCTGCACCACCCCGTCAAGAAGCGCCGCAGGTGTCACGCCACCGCCTTGCGAATCTGCTCCAGCACATCCTTGGCGCTGGCGGGGATTGGTGTGCCGGGGCCGTACACGCCCTTCACGCCCGACTCGTACAAGAAGTCGTAGTCCTGCGCCGGGATCACACCACCCACAAACACGATGATGTCGTCCGCACCCTGGTCCTTGAGCGACTGGATGATGGCGGGCACCAGCGTCTTGTGGCCTGCAGCCAGCGTGCTCACGCCCACGGCGTGCACGTCGTTTTCGATGGCCTGGCGGGCACATTCCTCGGGGGTCTGGAAGAGCGGGCCCATGTCCACATCAAAGCCCAGGTCAGCAAAGGCGGTGGCCACCACCTTGGCGCCCCGGTCGTGGCCGTCCTGGCCCAGTTTGGCGATCATCACGCGGGGGCGGCGGCCTTGTTCTTCGGCAAAGGCGTTGATTTCGGTCTTGAGTTTGTCCCAGCCTTCGGCCGAGTCATAGGCAGCTGCGTACACACCGGTCACCTTTTGCGTATCGGCGCGGTGGCGCCCAAAAACCTTCTCCAGCGCATCGCTGATCTCGCCCACTGTGGCACGCAGACGCACAGCCTGGATGGACAGGTCGAGCAGGTTGCCCTCGCCGCTTTCTGCTGCGGAAGTGAGAGCATCCAGCGCTGCCTGCACCTTGGCGGCATCGCGCGTTGCACGGATCTTTTGCAGGCGAGCGATCTGGCCGTCACGCACCTTCATGTTGTCGATCTGCAGGATGTCGACCGGGTCTTCCTTCGCCAGCTTGTATTTGTTGACGCCCACGATCACGTCCTTGCCGCTGTCGATGCGCGCCTGCTTCTCGGCGGCAGCTGCTTCGATCTTGAGCTTGGCCCAGCCGCTGTCCACGGCCTGGGTCATGCCACCCATGGCCTCGACCTCTTCGATGATCTTCCAGGCCGCGTCGGCCATGTCCTGGGTCAGCTTTTCCATCATGTAGCTGCCGGCCCAGGGGTCGATTACGTTGGTGATGTGGGTCTCTTCCTGGATGATGAGCTGCGTGTTGCGCGCAATGCGAGCGCTGAACTCGGTGGGCAGCGCAATGGCTTCGTCAAAGCTGTTGGTGTGCAGGCTTTGGGTGCCGCCAAACACGGCGGCCATGGCCTCGATGGTGGTGCGCACCACGTTGTTGTAGGGGTCCTGCTCGGTGAGGCTCCAGCCCGAGGTCTGGCAGTGCGTGCGCAGCATGAGGCTCTTGGGGTTCTTGGCGCCCGTGGCCTTCATGATGCGGCACCACAGCAAGCGCGCGGCGCGCATCTTGGCGACTTCGAGGTAGAAGTTCATGCCAATCGCCCAGAAGAACGACAGGCGCCCGGCGAACTCGTCCACGTCCATGCCCTTGGCGATGGCGGTCTTCACATATTCCTTGCCGTCGGCCAGGGTGAAGGCCAGTTCCAGCGCCTGGTTGGCCCCGGCTTCCTGCATGTGGTAGCCGCTGATCGAGATCGAGTTGAACTTCGGCATGTTCTTGGCCGTGTACTCGATGATGTCGCCAATGATCTTCATCGACGGCTTGGGCGGGTAGATGTAGGTGTTGCGCACCATGAACTCTTTCAGAATGTCGTTCTGAATGGTTCCGGAGAGCTTGTCTTGCGAGACGCCCTGCTCTTCTGCCGCCACCACATAGCCCGCCAGCACGGGCAGCACGGCGCCGTTCATGGTCATCGACACGGACACCTTGTCGAGCGGGATCTGGTCGAACAGGATCTTCATGTCTTCGACCGAATCAATCGCCACGCCGGCCTTGCCCACATCGCCCGTCACGCGAGGATGGTCGCTGTCATAGCCCCGGTGGGTGGCCAAGTCGAACGCCACCGACACGCCCTGCCCGCCCGCAGCCAGGGCCTTGCGGTAGAAGGCGTTGGATTCTTCAGCGGTCGAAAAGCCTGCGTATTGGCGAATGGTCCAGGGGCGCACCGCATACATGGTGGCCTGGGGGCCGCGCAGATAGGGCTCAAAACCCGGCAGCGTGTTGGCGTACGGCAGACTGGCCGTGTCTTCGGCGGTGTACAGCGGCTTGACGGTGATGCCATCGGGCGTGACCCAGTTGAGGGCGCTGACATCGCCCCCCGGCGCCGACTTGGCTGCGGCCTTGGCCCAGGCTTCCAGCGAAGACGCGGCGAACTCTGGGGCGTTGTTGGTGGGGTTGTCACTCATGGCAAAAGCTACTCCGAAGATGGCGTTGGTGCGTCCAACACAGCGCACAGGCGGCGACCGCACAGGTGCAGTGGTGTGGCGGCGAGTTTACATCATTCATAATTATTGATTCAAAATATTCCGCCCAGCTTACAATCCACCCCATGTCTGCCCTCACCCTCACTCCCCGTGCGCTCTACGAAGAAGTGGCCGAGCAATTGCGCCAGCGCATCTTCCGTCGCGAACTGGAGCCGGGCAGCTGGATTGACGAACTTAAGATTGCCGAGGAATTCGGCATCAGCCGCACGCCCCTGCGCGAGGCGTTGAAGGTGCTGGCCGCTGAAGGCCTGGTCACGATGAAGGTGCGCCGTGGAGCCTATGTGACGGAGATGAGCGAAAAAGACCTGCGCGACGTGTACCACCTGCTCAGCCTGCTGGAGAGCGATGCGGCAGGCGTGGTGGCCACCACCGCCACACCGGCTCAGCTGCAAGCATTGCAGGATCTGCATGCCGAGCTGGAGGCAGCCGCCAATGAGCGTGAGCGCTTTTTTGCAGTCAACGAGCGCTTTCACATGCTGCTGCTGGAGCTGGCCGACAACCGCTGGCGCAGCCAGATGGTGGCCGACCTGCGCAAGGTGATGAAGCTCAACCGCCACAACTCACTGCTCAAGCAGGGGCGGATCGAGGATTCGCTGAAAGAGCACCGCGCCATCCTCGGCGCGATGATGGCGCGCGATGCCAAGGCGACGGTGAAGGCGATGCAGGCGCATTTTGCGCAGGGGCTGGAAGCGGCGACCTGAAGAGTGGGCCAAACGATTGGGGGAGTGCGGTCCCTCCCTGGATCGGAGATTCAGTCGGTCAGGCGGCTACTTCCACACGGTTGCGCCCCGCCGCCTTGGCTGCGTAGAGGGCTTCATCTGCGCGACGCAACACGCTGTCAAAACTGGTGTCCCCCTGAACGAGAACAGCCACACCGATAGACACAGTCAGTGGTAGCACCAGTTCACCCGCCACAAAGGGCATCTGTGCCACCGCGTTACGCAGGCGTTCGCCAGCTGCATGGGCGTTTTGTGGGGTCAAGTGGTCAAACAACACGACAAACTCTTCACCGCCCTGGCGGGCCGGCAGTTCCGCCCCTCGGCACGCCGACTGCAGCCGCGCTGCCACATGTTTGAGAGCTACGTCTCCCATTTCATGGCCGTGCTCATCATTGATCCGCTTGAAGTGGTCTATATCAACGACGGCCAGTGCAAAACCGCCTGCAGGCGCACTGGTGCGGGCATGGTCAAAGCGCTGTTCGCCCATTTCCACCAGCGTGCGCCGGTTGGGCAGCCCTGTGAGGTAGTCCGTGGATGCCGCCCGCTCCCACTGGCGGCGGATACGCTCAGAGCACATCAGCAAAAACGCTGTGGTTCCTATCACCGGCAAGGTGGCTGCCACCATGGGAGTGGCCACGTTCATCCAGGCGCCTGCCCCCAGCACGCTGAAGGCCGGGTTCACACCCAGCGCAATGTAGTAACCGGCCCGGAACATGACGAACACGGCCACGGCGGTAAACAGGGCGGCCATCACGCGGCGGCTGCGTGCGCCGTCGCGGCGTTCTTGCGAGATCAGCAAAACAATGCTGGCCACCATCAACACCGACCAGACTGCCGACACGACCAGGATGCGGCCACCTGCGTCGGCGGACACCAGGGTAAGCCAGAACAAGGCCAGGGTGCCAAGCACCGCAGGCACCACCACCCAAAGCTGGTCCTGCAAACCATAAAACTGCCGCAGCGCGCGCAAATAGCCGGTCAGCCCGAACATCACCAGCCCATTGGCCAGGACCAGCGTATAGCCAGGAGGGTTCAACCCTTGCGCCGCAAAAAGGATGGAGCCCCCTGCAAACAGCAGCGTGGCAATGCGCCAACTGGCCGCCGCAGGCCGCATGGGCTGTGGCAGGTCCTTGTGCATCAGGCCAAGCACGCCGCCGTTTGCCAGCATCATCAGAGTGGCAATAAAGAATATGGTGACGGGGTCCATATGAGTGTGCGATGCGATGTGTGGTGGCTGGCTGGCTGGCTGGTGCGGGCATATTGTGCCCATGGCAGGCATCTGCGCCCTGCTCAGCGACCTTGTGCGGCCGCTGAAGGACCGCCTGCACTCTTGTCAGGCATTCCATCTTCAGGAATGCACTATTTCTAACAAAGCAGGCCGACAGATTGCCGATGTAAGCACTGGGGCTGGCTATGATCCTGCGGGTTTCCCCCGACTAGGGCGAACCCTTTGGCGCCGTCCTGACCGCGCGCCCGATTTCAAGCCCTGTTGCGGCCCACTTTGCGAGCTAGATGACCTCCACCACCACCCCCACCTCAATTTCTGACGTTCAGACGCTTCCTCAATTGCTGGCCTACCGCGTAGGCCAGACGCCGCAGGGTGAGGCCTACCGCGCATACGACCCCGCCCACCAGTCCTGGAAAAGCCTCAGTTGGGCACAGGCAGCACAACGCATTGCGACCTGGGCGCAGGCGCTGATATCCCTGCAACTGCCCGCAGCGGCGCGCATCGCCATCCTGCTGCCCAACGGCCTGAACGCCATGTGCGCGGACCAGGCAACCTTGGCCACCGGCTGCGTTCCCGTGCCGCTGCATGCCATCGACAACCCCGGCAGCATTGCCTACATCCTGGCCGACTGCGAGGCGTCGATGCTCTTTGTGAGCCACGTGGAGCAGTGGGAAAAAATTCAGGCCGTCGGCACGCCATTTCCGGCCCTGCGTGCAGTGGTCATCACAGATGAGGGCGCCTCGCTCACCGCAATACCAGCGTCTGGGGACGGCCCTGCGGTCGGTTCGCTGGCGCAATGGCTGGCCGGTGCGGCGCATGCGGGCAGCGCACCCGTTCCAAAAGTCCCGGAGGCAGACGACCTGGCGGCCATCGTCTACACCTCTGGCACCACGGGCAAGCCCAAGGGCGTGATGCTCACGCACCACAACGTGATCAGCGACGTGAAGGCCGTGCTGGAGCGCATTGCGCCCACGGTGGAGGACGTGTTCCTGTCGTTCCTGCCGCTGTCGCACACGTTTGAACGCACTGGTGGGTACTACCTGCCGATTGCGGCGGGCAGCTGCGTGGCCTACGCGCGCTCGGTGCCCCAACTGGCCGAAGACCTGAAGACGGTACGCCCCACGGTGCTGGTGTCGGTGCCGCGCATCTACGAGCGCATCCACGCCAAGCTGCTCGAAAAGTTGTCACCCACGCCCTGGAAGATGCAGCTGTATGAAGCCGCGCAGAACAAGGGCTGGGCGCGGTTTTGCGCCGCCCAAGGCTTGCCCACGCCGACTCCCGACGCCAGCAGCCAGGCCGCAGGCTGGATGGCTGCCCTGCCCTGGCCGGTGCTGCAAGCCCTGGTGGCAAAGCCGCTACTGGCCCAATTTGGCGGCCGCGTGCGGGTGGCAGTGAGCGGCGGCGCGCCGCTGTCGCCGACCATCGCCAAGTGTTTTTTGGGCCTGGGCCTGCCGCTGGTGCAGGGCTATGGCATGACCGAAACTGCGCCCGTGGTGTCGGTGAATTCTCTGGAGGATAACGACCCCGCCTGCGTGGGCAAGGCCCTGCCCGGTGTGGACGTGCGCATCGGCGACAACCGCGAGCTGCAGGTGCGTGGCCCCATCGTGATGAAGGGCTACTGGAAGCGCCCTGAAGACACGGCAAAGATATTGAGCGCCGACGGTTGGCTGGGCACGGGCGACCAGGCCGAGATCGTGAACGGCCGCATCTACATCAAGGGCCGCATCAAGGAAATCATCGTCACCTCCACCGGCGAAAAGATCCCGCCGGGCGACCTGGAGCTGGCCTTGCTGGCCGACCCTTTGTTGGAGCAGGCCTTTGTAGTGGGCGAAAACCGCCCCTTCATCGCCTGCGTGGCCGTGCTCAAGCGTGATGAATGGCAGCGGCTGGCGGGCGATCTGGGTCTTTCGACCCAAGACGCCGACAGCCTGAACCACCCCAGCGTGCACCGCGCCGTGCTGGCCCGCATCGAAAAGAACACCGCCAGCTTTGCCCGCTATGCCGTGCCGCGCACGGTGCACCTGACGCTCACGCCTTGGACGATTGAAAACACCTTCATGACGCCCACGCTCAAGCTCAAGCGCAACAACCTGATGGCGCACTTTGCCGAGGCGATTGAGGGGATGTACCAGAAGCCTGGCGGACGCTAACCCCTCGGAAGTTCACCGTCAGGACACCAGCATTCTTTGGTCGAGCAGACCTTGAACGATGTCGGCCTGGCGGCGGTCCCGGTTGCGCTTGAGTGGTTCGCGCGCGGGGGCTTTTTCTGCCATCCAACGCTTGAATTTCACGAAGGTTGCCGGAGCGATGGTGCGCATCATCGCCATGTGTCCGGTGGCCGATGCCACAACGTGCTCGAAGCGCGGCGAGGTGGTCAGTACCGAAGCGCGGACGGCCTGCACAGGCCACAGATCATCCTCGTCGGAAGAGAAGCGGAAGGGGGGGCGGGTCGTCGCCCTCGGCCATCCTGCGCAGGAAGTCCACCTCAAAGCCTTTGGCGTTGATGGCAGTCTCGTTTTGACCTTCCTTGCGCTGGAAGGTGGAGTCTGCGCGTTGCAGCACCTGAAGCATCGACACGTCCGAACGCTCCATCTCGGTGATGAACCGCACCCTGCGGCGGGCATCCCACAGCAGATCCACATCCTGCGTAGCCAATGCGCCTTGCACGATGCGCACACCCGCTGCGCTTTCGTACGCATACAGCGAATGCGTCCCAACTACGGTGAAGTGCTCCGCCAGGCCCGCGTCTTCGAGCGCCTGCAGAATGTCGATCACCATCGCAGGGGTACGGCCGACTTTCAAGGCCTTGTTCAGCCGCTGAGCGTCAGTGAGCGCAGCGCGCAGAGTCTTGAGACGGTCCTCCACGGCTGTCTTGCGACTTGTGAACTCTTTGTAGACCCACTCCGTTTGTTCATTGCGCGGTCCGATGCGCTCTTGGCTGTTGTCGCGCTGGGTCTTTACAAGGTATTCGTACGGGCCTTGTGCCTTCCAGTACATGCCGCCCGCATATTGCGATGCCTGTTTGCGGGTGCGCTGGTACTCCTCGAAGATGGTGATCGAGTCGATGAACTGCCGCGCAGCACTGTCCGGAAGGGGGAGATAGTCCATTAGCCGTACAAATTTCAATTTTTCATTTTATACGGCCAAATCTGCTTTCAGGCGCTCCCCCGCATACGCCATCCCAAACCGGTTAGCCAGAAAATCCCCCAGCCCCACCGCTTCCTGACCTATAAAAGCCCGCTGAGGCAACCGGCCCTGGGCCACCAGGTCCAGTGCTGTGCAGATGCCCGCCGCCGTGGTGAGCTGGATAGCGCTAATTGTGTGCCCCCCCACCAGGGTGCCCACGATGCGGGCGGAGTACGAGTCCTGCACCAGCCGCCCGCCCTTCAGGCCGGATGCGGTGGCAAACACCACGATCACATCCTGGTCGGTGGTCGGAATGGCCGTCTCCAGAATGTCCTTGAGCAGATCGCGCCGGTCGCGCAGGCGCAAGTCGTTGAGCAGCAGCTTCAGGATGGCGTTGTGGCCGGGGTAGCGGATGGACTGGTAGTCCACCTGGCGCGCCTTCCCTGCCAGCGTTTCCGTCAATGTGCCCAGCCCACCCGAGGTGTTGAAGGCCTCGTATTCCACGCCGTCGAGCGCAAAGGTTTCCAGCCCCTCCAGCGCGGGCACCGTGGTACGCACGCCGTCCACAATGGCCTCGCAGGGGTTGCAGTATTCGTTGATGAGCCCTTCGGTGCTCCAGGTCAGGTTGTAGCGCAGGGCGCCCTGGGGGTAGCGCGGAAGCGCGCCCACGCGCATGCGCAGCGTGTGCAGGGTGTCAAAACGGCGCGCCAAATCGTTGCCCACGATGCCGATGAAACCCGGGGCCAGGCCACATTGGGGCATGAGCACGCTGCGGGCGTTGGCCGCCAGTGCCCGGATGGCCCGGGTGCTTGCCACGTCTTCGGTCAGGTCAAAGTAGTGCACTCCGGCTGCGGCACAAAGCGTCGCCACCGGCACGGCGCGGTGAAACGGCAGCGCGTTCAGCACGGCAAAACGGCCATCGATGGCGGTCTGCAGGCTTGCGTCGTCTGTCGCCAACTGGGTCGAGACGCCTAGCGCAGCCACCTCGGCCAGTCGCGCCGGGTCGCGGTCCACCACCAGGATGTCGTAGTCGCCGGCCTGCTGCAGCAGCAGCGCCATGGCAAAGCCGATGTGGCCCGCGCCCAGGATGGTGATGGCGCGGTGAGTGGCGGTGTGGGTGGCGGTGGAGGTGTTGGAAAGGGTGGTCATGGCGGCACTCCCGGTGGTGGTCACTGCGTGAAGCAGTGAGCGGTGTTGAAGATGCCTTGATGCTAGGCAAGGGTGCTGACAATGTGTAGCGCCAATAACGTCGAAAAATGCTCTTTGTTTTGCCATAACGGCGAATATGATGGACGTTATGACTTTTTGGGTAGGAGCCCATGACACAACCCCTGGACGACACCGACCGTCAGCTGCTGAGCCTGCTGCAGGCCAATGCCCGCGAGGGCACGGCCACGCTGGCACGCAAGCTGGGGCTGGCCCGCACCACCGTGGTGGCGCGCATCGCGCGGCTGGAGCGCTCGGGGGTGGTCGCGGGTTATGGGGTGCGACTGGGCACCCAGCTCGATGCCACCACCGTGCGGGCCTGGTGCAGCATCAGCGTGCTGCCCAAAACCGCGCCCACCGTGCTGCGCGCGCTGGAGGCCATGGCCGAGGTCGAAGAAGTATCGGCCGTGAGCGGGCCGTTTGACTATCTGGTGTTCTTGCGCTGCACCAGCCATGAGCAGCTCGATGCCCTGCTCGACAAGGTGGGCCAACTGGACGGCGTGCACCAGACGCAGACCAGCATCGTGCTCAGCCGCAAGATTGATCGCCGCAGCGTGGGGGCGTGAGCACCATTAACGCCCGCAATAACTTCATTTTTGATAGCTGCTTCCGCTTTATAGATAAGCGATGGAGCCAAATTTCACCAAAATTCAATGACCTGCATCAGGTCTCGAATTGCTTCGGGTTCTTCCCCTGGATCGGCGCATAAAACGCCTTGATGCGCGCCATGTCGCCGTCCAGGTCGCCCGTAGGCTCGAACACTGGCCCCAGTCCGCCCACCTTGCGGCCGTAGTCCACAAACGCGAGCACGATGGGCACGCCGGCCTGCTGGGCGATGAAATAAAAGCCCGTTTTCCAGTGCCGCGTTTTGCCGCGGGTGCCCTCGGGCGGCACGATGAGCTGCATGGGGCCCTCGGCCTCCCGCATAGCCTGGGCCGACGTGGCGACCAGGTTGCTGGACTGCTCCCGGTTCACCGGAATGCCGCCCAGCCAGCGCATCACGCCACCAAACGGCGCCTTGAAAAGGCTTTGCTTGCCCATCCAGTACACCCGCAAGCGCAGCGAGAACGCCAGCATTAGCGTGTAAGGCAAGTCCCAGTTGCTGGTGTGGGGCGCGGCAATCAGCACACTTTTGGCTGCGTGGGCGGGCAAGGCGCCCTCAATCTTCCAGCCGGTGATGCGCAGTGTGAAACGGGAAAAAGCGCGCAGGAGCGTGTTGACAACCGGAGTGTCAAAAATGGTGTGGTGCATGAGGGGGAGGCAGAAAACAAGGCAGCGGCTGTCGTGCCACCGTCAATCGCAAGCGCCGGGAGTATCGCCGATAGCCCCTATGCCCGGTTTTGAGGCAGGGCAACCTGCCCGCGGAGAATCTCCGTTGGCGGCATTGTCAACAATCTTCTCCCGGCCTCACTTTGGTCAAAAAGATCTGGCATTTCGAAGGCGCTTGACCAGAATGACTGGCATGGCTCTCCTTCCCCGGAGCCGACCCACCACGCCACGCCCTGGACCATGCTGCAAGCCACCCGCTACGACGACACCACCTACCGCGACCGCAAGCGGTACGCATGGCTGTTGTCGCTGGTGGTGCCGTGCACCGTGGGCGTCGGCCCCGCGCTGATGCTCTGGACCGGTGAGACGCTGGCGCTGTGGACGCCGGTGGTGTTTTTCTACTTGGTAGCGCCGTTGCTGGATTGGCTGCTGGGCGTGGACCAAAGCAACCCACCCGAATCCGCCGTCCCGGCGCTGGAGCGAGACCGCTACTACCGCCGCATCACCTACCTGCTGGTGCCGGTGCTGTGGGCGGCATTCATCTTCAGCACCTGGTTTGTGGCCACTCAGCCCCTGCCCTGGCATGGTGTGCTGGCCATGGTGCTGACCACGGGCACGGTGGGCGGCTTCTGCATCAACCTGGGGCATGAGCTGGGCCACAAGAACTCCAAGCTCGAACGCTGGCTGGCCAAGCTGGTACTGGCACCCACGGCCTACGGGCACTTCTTCATCGAACACAACCGGGGCCACCACCGCGACGTGGCAACCCCGGCCGACCCGGCGTCGTCGCGCATGGGCGAGTCGATCTACCGCTTCGCGCTGCGCGAAATGCCCGGCGCCCTGCGGCGGGCCTGGGCGCTGGAGAAAGACCGGCTGGCGCGCCAGCAACAACCGCAGTTTTCCTGGCACAACGAAATCCTGCAGCCCGCGCTGATTACCCTGCTGCTATGGACCGCCCTGGCCCTGTGGCTGGGCCTTTTCGTGCTGCCGTTTCTGGTAGTGGCCTCGTTCTGGGCCAACTTTCAGCTCACCTCGGCCAACTACGTAGAGCACTACGGCCTGCTGCGCACGCAAGACGCCAGCGGCCGCTACGAGCCCTGCCAGCCACACCACTCGTGGAACAGCAACCACCTGTTCTCCAACTGGGCGCTGTTTCACCTGCAACGGCATTCCGACCACCACGCGCATCCGCTGCGGCGCTACCAGTCGCTGCGGCATTTCGACCATGTGCCGCAGCTACCGATTGGCTACTTCGGCATGTTCACCCTGGCCTACGTGCCGCCCCTGTGGCGCCGCGTGATGGACCCACGCCTGCTGGCCATGGCGGGGCGCGATGCAACCCACATCAACATCGACCCGCGCCAACGCGCCCAGGTGGTGCGCCGCTATGGGCTGCGCGAAGGGGCGCAGCCGGCGGGCTAGCACGCCGAAGGGCGCAACCGCACAGCGTTTTGTTGCAAGCCATTCGAAAGCTCTGTTTTTGATAGCAATTGGCGCTTGCTAGATAAGCGCTAGCACCCATTTCTATTCAAAACCACACGCTGGTGCTGGCCGCGAGGTCGGTGGGATAATCGCGGCTTTCCAGTTACAGCCCTGCGGGCGCCTTCGTCCCCAC
>NZ_JAMXAX010000299.1 GCF_023913775.1 Acidovorax facilis | reverse complement strand
CTAGGGACCCTCTGCACAAATCCCTGCGTAATGTGCTTACGAAGGCTTGAAGCCGAGACAATAAGGCCATGAAGCAAAGCAGCCTGGGCCTGAGCAATACCACCAAGCGCACCCGCAAGCGCGAGTTCCTTGATGCGATGGAGTTGGTGGTGCCCTGGGCCGAGTTGGTCTCGCTCATTGAGCCCTACGCCCCAGAGATAGGACGCCGGGGCCAGCAGCCCTTTGCAGTGCAGACCCTGCTGCGTATCCATTTCATGCAGCATTGGTTCAAGCTAAGCGACCCAGCCATGGAAGAGGCGCTGCACGACGTGCCAGCCTTTCGGGACTTTGCCGGCCTGTCTCACTGGGACGAACACATTCCCAGTGAATCGAGCATCCTGCGTTTTCGGCATCTGCTGGAGCGCCACAAGTTGGCTGATCAGATCCTAGCCACCGTCAATGCCCTGCTGCAGGCCAAAGGGCTACAACTCAAAGCAGGCACTGTGGTGGATGCCACGCTCATTGCGGCACCAACGTCCACCAAGAACGAAGGCAAGGCACGAGACCCCGAGATGCATCAAAGCAAGAAGGGCAACGAGTGGTACTTTGGCATGAAGGCTCACATTGGCGTGGATGCGGATTCAGGCCTGGTGCACAGCGTGCGCGGCACCAGTGGCAATGTGAACGACGTGATAGAAGCCAACAGCTTGCTGCACGGGCAAGAAACTGATGCATTTGGCGATGCGGGCTATCAAGGTGTAGACAAGCGGCCCGATGCCAAAGCTGCGGTGCGCTGGCATGTGGCCATGCGTCCAGGATTGCGCCGGGCTTTGGACAAGGACAAGCCTGTGGATGTGCTGATCGATCAACTTGAGCGCACCAAGGCCAGCATCCGGGCCAAGGTGGAGCACCCCTTCAGGGTGCTCAAGCAGCAGTTTGGGTACGTGAAGGTGCGCTATCGTGGGCTCAAGAAGAACACGGCGCAGATCGTCACGCTGTTTGCGCTGGGCAATCTGTGGATGGCAAGGCACAAGTTGCTGGCCTGCATGGGGCAGGTGCGCGTGCAGGGGGCGTAAAGCCTCCGATATAGGGGCAATGGCCCTCGCCAAACGCCTGCTGGGTGCGCTGCGCAAGCCTCATTACTCAAAGCGAGTGCTGTTTTAGTTCAGGCATC
>NZ_JAMXAX010000298.1 GCF_023913775.1 Acidovorax facilis | reverse complement strand
GCCATCAAACGCCCACGCTTATCGGCTGTATATTTTTAATGAACCGGATCGCAAATCCAACCGAAGTTTTCTTTGCTTTCCCGACTTAGCTGCGATCAGCTGAGCCTTGAATTCTAGCACAGTTTTTAAAGAACAATCAAATGCGTGCCTTCGGTTCCCGAGTTGACACTAACGCTCAAGGAGTTGGCGGCGCGCATAGCGCCCCACGCACATTCAATTTCCTGCTTTCCAACGGCCAGGCCTTGTGGGCACACGCGCCAACGAGTCTGTACTACATAGTAGCGTCGCCACCCATTGGCATGGCGCAGCTGAGCGATGAAGATTTGCGGCTGGATTTCTCCAGGGAGGCGGGAGAGCTTGACGAAGTGGCGGTGATTGTGACGAGCCCGCAGACGAACAAAGAAACGTGAACAGCCTCCGCGGAAACCGGGGCGATTCACTACCAACGTTTTTTGGATAATTCGATCGATCTTGGTGCCGGGTACGATGCCAACTAGGCCGAACGACGGCGGCTTCCAGCGCTGGCCGAGAGCGTCAGTGTTGCAGCGTGACTTGCTGACACAGTCAGTCTTCGCGGAAATAGTCAGCACCAAGGATACGGACCCGCTGCACTTGGCCGCAGCGATGCTCTGGGAGACACACGCCATTTCGTGGACTCCACGATGATCCCGATGAAAGAGGAGCAGGCGTCTTGGATCGATGCGATTCGGTACATCCGGGCCTATGAAACCCAGACTTCACCGCACTGATCTTCACGGGACGTCAGCAGAGCGCACGCCGCTTGATTTTTCGCGAACAAGGGCATCTCAATACAAGTTCGCGGAACGGAGATAGAACGCCGGACGTTTAGGGAAGCGCTCGGTTCCATGTGGCCCCATCAGCCTGGCTTGCGCAATATGCGTGACCGCCGCCGTTTCGTTTGATCTCTCGACTGATCATTGATGTTGTCCAAGAGTGACCGCGGTAGCTGTGTCAGTTCTTGCGGTGCAGAAAAACGCCCAGTGATGTTCTTCACTGTCTGCTATCGATCGCAGCGTAAGCGGCCAGCCATGCCACCTTGACGGCGATGTCGGCTCCCTTCAGCAGCCGTTGATCTCGTCAACCGCGTCCCCGCCGTCGTAGAACTTACCGATGGCTTTGTCCAGCCTCTTGAGCAACG
>NZ_JAMXAX010000297.1 GCF_023913775.1 Acidovorax facilis | reverse complement strand
CACGTCAACGTGGGCACAATCGGCCACGTGGACCATGGCAAGACGACGCTGACGGCAGCCATCGCTACCGTGCTGTCTGCCAAGTTCGGCGGTGAAGCCAAGGCATACGACCAGATCGACGCAGCGCCCGAAGAAAAGGCCCGCGGTATCACGATCAACACCGCTCACGTGGAATACGAAACGGCCAACCGCCACTACGCCCACGTGGACTGCCCTGGCCACGCCGACTATGTGAAGAACATGATCACCGGCGCAGCTCAGATGGACGGCGCTATCCTGGTGTGCTCGGCCGCTGACGGCCCAATGCCCCAGACCCGCGAGCACATCCTGCTGGCTCGCCAAGTGGGCGTGCCTTACATCATCGTGTTCCTGAACAAGTGCGACATGGTGGACGACGAAGAACTGCTCGAACTCGTCGAAATGGAAGTGCGCGAACTCCTGGACAAGTACGACTTCCCAGGCGACGACACCCCCATCATCCGTGGTTCCGCCAAGCTCGCCCTGGAAGGCGACAAGGGCAAGCTGGGTGAAGAAGCCATCATGAAGCTGGCTGAAGCGCTGGACACCTACATCCCCACGCCAGAGCGCGCTGTGGACGGTGCCTTCCTGATGCCCGTGGAAGACGTGTTCTCCATCTCCGGTCGTGGCACCGTGGTGACCGGTCGCGTTGAGCGCGGCATCATCAAGGTCGGCGAAGAAATCGAAATCGTCGGTATCCGCGACACGCAAAAAACCATCTGCACCGGCGTGGAAATGTTCCGCAAGCTGCTGGACCAAGGTCAAGCTGGCGACAACGTCGGCCTGCTGCTGCGCGGCACCAAGCGCGAAGACGTGGAGCGCGGCCAAGTGCTGTGCAAGCCCGGCTCGATCAAGCCTCACACCCACTTCACCGCTGAAGTGTATGTTCTGAGCAAGGACGAAGGCGGCCGTCACACGCCCTTCTTCAACAACTACCGCCCTCAGTTCTACTTCCGCACGACCGACGTGACCGGCGCCATCGAGCTGCCAGCAGACAAGGAAATGGTCATGCCTGGTGACAACGTGTCGATCACTGTGAAGCTGATCAACCCCATCGCCATGGAAGAAGGTCTGCGCTTCGCTATCCGCGAAGGCGGCCGTACCGTGGGCGCTGGCGTCGTGGCCAAGATCATTGCTTAAT
>NZ_JAMXAX010000296.1 GCF_023913775.1 Acidovorax facilis | reverse complement strand
CTGGCGCCTGGTAGTGGTGGGGCTGCCCCGACTGGATGACAACAGTGGCGCTGGTCTGTGCCTGCGCCACCGTTGCGGCGCCCAGAGACAGCAAGGCGATGGAAACAGCGGCGAGTGCATTGCGGGCCATGGTGAACTCCTCAGAATGATTCCTTGCGGAACCGGAGACTTCATGGTGCAGATGCTGCGTCAAGCCGGTGTAGGCGAATTGCGAAGTCTTGTGAAGTTGTGTTTCCTGCAGCAGGAGCAGCAGCGGTTTCCGTGATTTTTCTCACACTTCCGGCAAGCTGCCCACCCACGTGAACGTAGTGCGGCCCTTCAGCGCCACCACACCAGCGCCGCCACCACGAGCAGGGCAAACCAGGCAGGGTGTCGGCCCTCAGTGGCATAGAACACCAGCACGCCGCTGGCCAGCGTTGCGACCCCGGCCACATCGGCCACCCAGGCTCCCAGGTCCGCGTCCAGGGGCGCGGTCCCCAGGCGCCACATCAAGGCGCTCAGGGCCCAGTCCAGCACGGTTGCCAGGTGCCAGGTGCCCCACAGAATGCGCACCTGCCACTCCCGCAGCACGGGCCGTCCACCGGTGGGCACGATGCCCTCTGTGCGCAGGGCGCGAAACACTAGCAATTCACCCAGCACCGAGTGCGCAACACCCACCAGGGCGAGGCCCCCGGCTGCCAGTACCAGCGCAGTATTCATGGACAGTTTCTAGTTCAATCAGGATGGCCGTGGAAGGTGCAGACGCAGCGCATCAACCGCCTTTTTCGCCTTCAGCGCTTTGGGGCCAGCACAGCGCCAGCGCGGGCGGCAGCGCCAGCCAGAAACCGGAGGAAGGCATGAGCACAATGCCCAGCACCGTGAGTGCCAGCAACCCGGCACCCAGCCCGCGCAAAGGAACGGGCGCCAGGGCAGCGTTGCGTTCTGCCAGCAGGATGGCCCAGCCCAGCAACGCGAACAACACGCCGAACAGTACAAACCAGACCACGGCGCCGACGGCCGGGTCTTTTTGTACGCTGTTGAAAACGCCGCGCCGCACGATCTCTTGCAGCTGGGTCGGAAACACGACGGCGGCATACAGCGTGTGCAGCACCGCCACGGCCAGCATCCACTGGCCCTTCCAGCGGTTGCGAAGCGGTATGACCGTAGAGCGAGGGGCGGGGGAGGTCAGGGAGGT
>NZ_JAMXAX010000295.1 GCF_023913775.1 Acidovorax facilis | reverse complement strand
TTCTTGTTGTCCGAGTTCGGAAAAAACGTGTTCGTGATCGTCGCGCTGTCCACGCTGGCGTATTCGCAGGACTTTTGCAGCTCGCTCGTCATCGAGCTTGCAAGCTCAGACCCCGACGGGCTGTTGGAACATGCCGCCAGCAAGCAGGCCAGACCACAGAGAGATAGTTTTGTTTTCATGGTGATTGGATGGGATAAAAAGTGAAGTGGGCGGTTTTATGAATGAAAGGGAAGGGCGGGGGCAGGCATCACAGCCCGTTGTCCTTGATGCACTGAATCACAGCGGCTGCGAACGCCATCTGGATCTTTCGGTGCTGCTCCGTACCCAGGATTTCTCCAAAATCGATGCCATCGATCTTGTGGGTCGCGTTCACCTTTTTGTAGGCACAAGAGCAGTTCTCGCGGCTGGCGCCCATGCTCACGCAGCCCCCTACAAACGCCCGCTCGTTCTTGGAACTGCAGGCTGACAGCGATGCCGCGAGCAGGACTGCCACGGCAGTGGTCCTGGCCATTGCTTCAAATCTCATAAGACGCTTTCTTAAAGAGCGGGCAGGGGAGGGAAGGCCTGCAGGGCCACTTCGTCCTTCCCCTGCACCTACGGTGTGATCTACCCCTTGCCGCGGGCAAGGCGCACCAGAATCCACAGCACCAGGAAACCGACCATTTCCCAGGAGCTGAAGATCAAGAAAAACAGATAGATCCCGAACAGCGTCAGGATCACGCGGGCGATGAAAGCCATTGGCGGTCCTCGGGAGGCTGGCAAGTACGCCAGGCACTACGAGCTCATCAGCACCGCCACAAAGACCAAAACCACAATCCCCGCGATCACCGGGCCCAGACTCGGAAACAAGGCAACCGGCCACAACACGCCTTGCCCCAGATGGAACGCAAAGCTGCGAAACGGCTCCGGCCCCCAGAAATGCGCATAGACCGCGTACAGCAGTCCGATCAAGAAATACCCCGCGATCAAGATACGACCCAGCTTCATTGCAACAACTCCCTCAAAATGGAACGCCCTGCGTCCCTTGGTTAAAACAAAAACACCCACAGAGTCGTTTGCAATTGAGAAGCAAACTCCGTAGATGCAAATAAAGCAGAACCGCATCCTTGCGCGGTGCCTGCCAGACCCACACCACCCACACGGCTGCCCGATCCGACCAACCTGCGCGAAGTCCTCGCGTACTGGGTGCGGCT
>NZ_JAMXAX010000294.1 GCF_023913775.1 Acidovorax facilis | reverse complement strand
GATCTGCAAGGTAAGGATGGAGTCGCCGCCGAGCTCGAAGAAGTTGTCGTGGCGGCCGACCCGATCGACTCGAAGCACCTGCTCCCAGACTTCAGCCAGCGCCCGCTCGACTTCGCCTCGCGGCGCCTCGTAGCGCTTCGCCTCGCGCTCCTCAGGCTCGGGCAAGGCCTTGCGATCAACCTTGCCGTTGGCAGTGAGCGGCAAGGCATCCAGCTGCATGATTGCAGGGGGCACCATGTATTCGGGCAGCGTCCGCGCGAGCGCTTCCCGTAGCCCGTCGATATCGATCCGCTCACCGGCCTGCGCCACGACGTAGCCGTAGAGTTGGGTGCGCCCGTCTTCGTCCTCGCGGGCGACAACCTCAGCTTCTGCGATGCCGAGTTGTCCCTGCAGCGCCTGCACTACTTCCCGCAGTTCCACCCGGTAGCCGCGCACCTTCACCTGGTCGTCCACCCGCCCCAGGAATTCGAGGCTGCCGTCCTCCAGCATCTTCACCCGGTCTCCGGTGCGGTAGAGCCGCTCGGCCGCCGAGAAGGGATTCGCGACGAAGCGCTCTGCAGTCTGCGCAGCACGAGCCTGGTAGCCCCGCGCCACGCCGGCACCGCCCAGGTACAGTTCGCCGACCACCCCAACGGGCACAGGGTTGAGGTCGGCATCGAGCACATGAGCGCTGCTGTTGGCGAGCGGCTTCCCCACCGACAAAGTGCCGGCCGTCCGAAGCGCCTCGTCCGCCTCCTGCGTGAGAATGCCCACCGTGGTCTCAGTCGGGCCGTAGTGGTTGAGCACCCGGCAGCTGGGCTTCAGTGCCTCGATTCGCTCCAGCAGCGGCCACCGTGTCGCTTCGCCCCCCACCACCAGCCGACGGGCAGGCAGCACGTCGGCCGGCGTGGCCGCATTCAGCAAGGCCTGAAGATGGCTGGGCACGATCTTGAGCGCGTCCACCCTATGGCGGCTCATGTACTCGGCGAAGGCGTCCGGATCGAAGACACGCTCTGCCGGGATCAAGTGCAGGGTGCGGCCGCTGCATAACGCACCGAAAAAGCTGGTGTGCCCGAGGTCCGCAGCTACGGTGGACACCATCGCGACCTGGCTCGCATCTGCCGGCAGATCGACCCGCTCCAGCACCGCCTGCACGTAGTTTGCAAGCGCACCACGACTAATGACCACGCCCTTGGGCTGCCCCGTGGAACCCGAGGTGTAAATGACATAGGC
>NZ_JAMXAX010000293.1 GCF_023913775.1 Acidovorax facilis | reverse complement strand
GTAACCTAGCTGTTCCAGGCCCGTTGGTACCAGTGACCCAATACAAGCATGACAGCTGCACCTTCCAACGCGACTTCGCGTATGTAGCCCGAGCCGCACGAGAAGGCTAAAGTGCTTAATTTCAGACTGGTCCCCGGAGCAGGTTGCTTGAAATTTGCTTCGAACGTCCTAAGCCTCTTTGAGGAAAATGTTCAAAGGGGTTACGGCCGCAACGAAACAGTGGGCCAGCTATACGCCAGGGAACTGACAACGACTGACATAGTCATCGAACATGCGACTGTGCTGCCACCCGTCTCTGCAAGCCCCACAGGCGTGCGTTTTAGCACCTACCAGGCCTTTGATGAGCGGGCGAAACTTTTTGAGATAGGCTTGCACTGTGTCGGTCTTTGGCACACACACCCAGTGTCGACGCCTAAGCCTTCAATGAAAGATGAACTGTTGGCAGCGAACTATGCGCGCGCTGCAGCTAAAGATTTGCCGGGTGTTGTGTTTGTCATCTTGGGAACCAAGCCGTTCCCCAGAGGAATTGGGGTTTGGTTTCACGACCAAAAGTCGCTGAGACAACTTACGCTCGAGGCAAGCCGATGAGTGCTTGTTGGCCCAGTCAAGACCGGGTTTTGCGATTCTGCTGAAGCATGTTGCAGAACATAGCTCCTTGCTCTAGCGCATCACTCAATGCCACATGCACGTGAGGCAAGTTGTCGAACCAGCTCTTTGGCATGTGCTTTTTGCTACTGGCTGCGTAGTCAACGCCTAGCTCCGCCATCGCAAAAGACCTGACATCGAGCGCTGAGAAGCCAAACGGGCTTGTTCCGGCAAACCTGATGAGATACCAGTACACAAATAGAAAGTCGAAGCCTGCCGGATAGGCGACAAACACAGGCCTGCCGTCTAGACCCTCAATCCATTCAACGTACCGAATCATCGCTGCACTTGGAGCCTCAAGATTGCTGCGGCATGCTGCCCATGCTTCCGGATGCTTCGCCCACCACTCCATCGTGTCAGGGTCGCCTTTAGCATCGGCTAGCGTTTCGAGATTGGCTTGGAACGTCCCGAGCAGCTTCTTATTCGCTGTAAAAGCGGCGGAGCCAAAGCTGAGCATCGAATTGGGACCTGGTATCGGCCCATCTGTCTCCACGTCAGTGCTTATGTAGATTTCCATCGATGAAGAAAGCAGCGCTAATTTAAAGGCTCGGTTGGGTGCATCCGAAGCAG
>NZ_JAMXAX010000292.1 GCF_023913775.1 Acidovorax facilis | reverse complement strand
GACTGCCAAGGCCCATCTCGCGTTCGCGCCCGGCAAAGCGGTAGCGAAAGATCCAGCTCTTGGCACCGCTGGGCTTGACGCAGAGGTACAGACCTGCGCCGTCGGCGTGGTAGCCGGGCTGTTTGAGGCGCTGTACTTGCAGTGCGGTCAGTCGATTGATTGCTATACCCATGATAGACTTAAGTCAATAGAAAGTTGCCTTAACTTTCATCTGCGGGGGACTGGCAATATTGTCCCACGATCCGTCCCCCGCAGGCAGTCGAAATTGACTGGAATTTCTTGAAATGACGTGGGACGAATGGAATCCTAAATATCTGTTTTTAAACAACTATTTAGAAACGAACTGGGATGCTGTGGGACGGTGAGTTAGGCGGACTCCTGAACTCTCAGCCCGAGATTTCTTGGTCTCCCAGGATTCCAACATCTGCGGCGTTAGCCGCTTCTTTGGCCAATCGGCGCCATACTGTGCGGTCATAGCTGCATCGATGAATTGTCGGAGTCTCCGCTCCAGCCTTTGGAGGTAGTTGTGGCACTTATTGGTCCGTCGGAAAGCCATTTCCTCAATCGTGTCCGTCGCTCGGAGCGTCTCGGGCCATTCGGTTGAATCCTGAGAATCGGTATCCAGCCCAACAAGAACGAGGCTCTGCTGGAAGGCTTCTTCTGGAAAATCGGTCAGCGAGGAGTTAAATCCACGCTCTACATAGAACTCGGTTCGCGCGACCGGGTTCTCGAATATCACCTGCGGGAAAGCGATGCGGTCACGCCAATCGCCAAAGTCGGCTCGCAGTGCTGTCGTCAGCGCGTTATCAAAGCCTTGGATCGATCGCAACGCCGAGCCCAAGCCTTGTAACTCCATGAGAGCTGTCACGGAGCGTGCCGTATCCATCTCTCTCATCCACGGGCGCGAGATTGATGTGACAAGCTCTTGCATCGACATGGCGCCGTTGAATCGCTCCCGTGCGTAGGCGGCCATGGCACCACTGTCTAGCTGCATGTCGGCCAAGAGTCGGCTAGCTTCCACGGCTTGAGGCAGACGAAAACCAGATTCGTATTGCTTCGCGATACTGCGATAGTGGTCCAGCTGCTTGGAGAGCTCTTGCTCCGTAAGCGACCAGCCGTACCACCTTGAACAGTCCCGCGACATCTCGCAAGATCGTGTGCACGTAAACCATCGTGGACACCATGCTCAAAGATTCAGAGACACCGAGATATGCGACGCGGCGTACCCA
>NZ_JAMXAX010000291.1 GCF_023913775.1 Acidovorax facilis | reverse complement strand
CCCACATCGCCCCTGTCCCCCTCGACAAGGCCTACCGCCTGCTCAACCACGGCCCCACGGTGCTGGTGTCGGCAGAGCATGCGGGCCAGCACAACGTGATGGCTGCATCGTGGGCCTGTGCGCTGGACTTTGCACCGCCCAAGGTGACGGTGGTGCTCGACAAAGCGACACGCACGCGCGAGCTGGTCGAAGCCAGTGGCGAGTTCGCATTGCAGTTGCCCACCCTGCCCATGGCGGCGATGACCGTAGCCCTTGGCACCGACAGCGCCAAGACCCACCCCCACAAACTGCAGCAGCACGGCGTGGAGCTGTTCCACGCCCCTGGCCATGCCACCCCGCTGGTACAGGGCTGCGCCGCCTGGCTGCTGTGCCGCGTCATCCCCGAGCCCCACAACCAGCAGACCTACGACCTGTTTATCGGCGAAGTAGTGGCCGCCTGGGCGGACGAGCGCGTGTTCCGCCACGGGCACTGGGAGTTCGACACCGCGCCCGATGCGCTGCGCACGCTGCACTACGTGGCGGGTGGGCAGTTTTATGCGACGGGGGCGTCGGTGACGGTGTAGCCCCGGGGCCCGTGTCTGTGCCCGGAGGAGTATTCAGGCCTTGACCCCCAGCTTGGCCAGCAAGGACTCTGCGCGGTAGTTCGGTTCCGCCACCCCATCCAGCAGAAACACCGTGGATTGCGCGTGCTGCGCACGCAGTGGAATCAGCTCGGCATAGGCTGGCGATTCGTACCAGGCGCGCGCCTGCTCCATGGCCGGGAAGCTGATGATGATGCAGTCCCCATCGAACACGCCTTCCTTGACCTCTGCCCGGGTGCCATGCACGAGGAAGGCCCCGCCATAAGGCGTGAGGGTCGCGTCGATGCGCTGCAGGTAGGTGACGATATCGGGGCCGAATTGCAGATTGCTCAACAGGCCAACGGCATAGGCAGACATAACTGGGGCTCCTTTCTGGTCTCTCAGTGAGTTGGTTGGCTGCGGTTTCGGTGTGTATGCACAGACGCAGCGCGCGTCTTGAATGCCGCTTTACGCTGGCAACCGACCCGCGAGGACCACTGTAGAAAAAGGCGCTCCGCTTGGCGATTACCTCAGAGGTCAAGGTTTAGGGCAACGCTGATTAAGGTCCACCATTGAGAGGGGTCAAACGTTATCCGCAGATGAAGCAGCAGACCTTGGCAATGGCCGCAGATCAAGACAACGGATTCGAGCATTCGCGCAAACCCACCCGA
>NZ_JAMXAX010000290.1 GCF_023913775.1 Acidovorax facilis | reverse complement strand
GTAAGCGACCAGCCGTACCACCTTGAACAGTCCCGCGACATCTCGCAAGATCGTGTGCACGTAAACCATCGTGGACACCATGCTCAAAGATTCAGAGACACCGAGATATGCGACGCGGCGTACCCACCGGACCTATACCCGCCAGTTCAAGGCCCAATTGGTCGCGGCCTGCCAGCTGCCTGGGGCATCCATTGCGGCGCTGGCCATGCACCATGGGATGAACGCCAATGTATTGCATCGCTGGCTCAAGGAGCATGCGCGCAGCGGCTGTCATCAGATGACGCTGCGCGACACTTCAGACGCTGCGCCAACAAGCACGCCGACACCCGCATTCCTGCCCGTGCAGCTGCCCCCGCAGTCGCCTGTGCAGGCCACTGGGCAGACGCCCCCTGTGATCAGGGTTGAACTGCGCCGAGGCGCCACGACCATGGAGATGACCTGGCCCATCACAGCTGCGGCAGACTGCGCGGCCTGGATGCGCGAGTTGCTTCGATGATCCGCATCGACCGCCTGTGGCTGGCCGCTCAGCCCACCGACATGCGCGCCGGCGCCGATCGGCTGCTGGCCAGTGTCGTGCAGGTCTTCGGTTGTGCCCAGGCCCATCACGGTTACTTGTTCACCAATGCGCGCGCCACCCGCATCAAGCTGCTGGTGCACGATGGCTTTGGCGTGTGGTGTGCTGCGCGCCGCCTGAACGCCGGGCGCTTCGACTGGCCACGGCAGGCGCACGCCGGGGCAGTGCCGATGACTCTGACGCAGCAGCAGTTTGATGCGCTGGTGCTGGGCCTGCCGTGGCAGCGGCTCGCGCAAATGCAGGTCATCACGCGGATGTAATTGCGCTACCCGTCATTGCGCATCGCAAGGCGGGCACGAGGCAATTGGCATAACTGCCAATGGCCTCATTGCGCTGGTCTTGGCACACTGTGCACATGCTTGACATGCGAGCTCTCCAAGCCCAGGACCTGCGCGCTCTGAGCCCCGATGCATTGGCCGCTGTGGCCGAACAAATGCTCCAGCACATCGCTGAGCAAAGCCAGCGCATCCAATCGCAGGCACAGGCGATCAAGTTCAAGGACGCCAAGATCGAGAGCATCACGTTCCAACTGGCCCGCCTGAAGGCCTGGAAGTTCGGTGCCAAGACCGAAGCCATGAACGCCGAGCAGCGCGACATCTTCGAGGAGACGCTGGCCGCCGACCAGGCCAGCCTGCAAGCTCAGCTCGCCGCCTTGCAGCAGGG
>NZ_JAMXAX010000028.1 GCF_023913775.1 Acidovorax facilis | reverse complement strand
GCCCCCACAGCACCACGCCCCGCCGCCAACAATCACCCGCTGGCTGAGCCGCCCGGCAGCTTCACCCGCGTGGTCTTCACCCACGCCGATGCACGGCGCCACCCGCACCACTACCACCTGTACGTGCCCCCGGGCGCCACGGCAGGCACCCCCATGCCGCTGGTGCTGATGCTGCACGGCTGCACGCAGAACCCCGTGGACTTTGCCACCGGCACAGGCATGAACGACGCAGCCGCCCCCGCCAACGCCCTGGTGCTGTATCCCGAGCAACCCCACAGCGCCAACCCCAACGGCTGCTGGAACTGGTTCCGCCCTGGCGACCAGCACCGGGGCAGCGGCGAGCCCGCGCTGCTCGTCGCCATGCTGCAGGACGTGATGGCGCGCCACCCGGTGGATGCGCAACGCGTCTACGTGGCGGGCCTGTCGGCTGGCGGCGCCATGGCCGCACTGCTGGGCCGCGAATACCCCGAGCTGTTTGCCGCCGTGGGCGTGCACTCCGGCCTGCAGGCGGGTGCAGCGCACAACGTGATGGGTGCGCTGTCGGCGATGAAGAACGGGGCCAAACCCAGTGCGGTGACCCACCACGCCGCTGATGCACCATCCCTGGCGCCCCCGCCGATGATCGTGTTCCATGGCGACGCCGACACCACCGTGCATGCGCACAACGGTGAACAACTCATCGAGGCAACGCTGTCAGCACTGGCCACGGCCCCAGATGGCGGCCAGACGACGGTGGAGACGGTGCACCAGGGCCAGTCCCGTGGTGGCCAGAGCTATACCCGCAAGGTGTACACCGTGGCGGGTAGCGCCCTGTCGGCCAGCACACTGCACAGCACGGTCGTGGCAGAACAATGGGTGCTGCACGGCGCAGGGCACGCGTGGGCTGGCGGGCACGCGGGCGGCAGCCACACCGACCCGCGCGGCGTGGCTGCCACGCAGGAGATGCTGCGGTTTTTTCTGGAGCATCCGCGCGCTGCGAGGGATTGATAAACACCCGCGCAAGATCGCGCACAACGTTCAATAGGTGACGGTGATGCCGGCATCCCTGGCGCCGACGCGCACATGCTCCGATTCAAGATCCGTCTTGAGAGCAACCTTGGTTCCACCAACGGCCACGGTGAAGGGATTGCCATAGCCAGCCGATCCCTCGATCGCGCTGCTGCAGCGTCCGTAGCCGACAGGGTTTTCATAGTCAACGTGCACGCTGGCCTTGGCAGCTGCAGCTGCAGCTGCAGCCGCAATGCTCATGCCGCTGGAATTGCCGCGATCTATGTTGCGGGGGGCGGCTAGTGAGCGAGATCGCGCACCTCACCCTCAAACCCTTGAACCACGCGGGCCAGCCGGTCGAAATCCACCTTGTCGGGGATGTCCGGGCGGGTGCAATGGCGCGGACAGTGGCAGTGCGCCGTGTCCGTCACCATCAGCGCGGGATAGCCTGCGTTGCGCCAGGCCGCGTGCTCTGCGGCCACGGGTACTTTGGGGGCCCTGCAAGGTCCGAAAAGTAACCCGCGGTCTCCCTTCACCCCACAGCCTGGCGGCGCATGCCGCCCACCCCTGCCGCACCGACCGCCGCTGCCAGCAGCGACAGCACGATCAGCCCCCATTCGCCCAGCGTCGGAATCGCTGTCGCTCCCCCAGGCCCTGGCGCCAGCAACACGGGTGCGAAGGGGTCTGCTATGGCGCCCAGCGTGGGGTTGTTGTCTCCTACTCCGTTGTCTGCGACGCTGTAGGTCACCGTGTCTCCCGTGATCGTGCCGTGCGGGAACCAAGTGGCTGCAGCGCCGCCCGTGGCGGGGCCGTATTTGTAGGGTTGCAGTCCCCTCAGGCTGCCGGCCGGGTAGTCCACGCGCACCGACAGGGTGGCGTTGGTGCAGCCTGCGCCGCTGGCCGTGAAGCTGAATACGCCCACCGGGAAGCTGGCCCTCGCTGGTGCGCCTGCTGGCACGGTGGTGCCAAACTGCGCGTTCGCGATGGTGCAGCCCGGTGGGGCGCCCACTTGGACATCGGCGCTGCCGCCGCCCGGCAGGGTCACGCCGGACTGGCTCCACTGGGGAGTTGCCGTTGCCGATGTGGAGGGGCTGCTGGTGCCCGCTGCGTTGGTGGCGGTGACGGTGAAGGTGTAAGCCACGCCGTTGGTCAGCCCAGACACCGTGCAGCTGGTGGCGGGGGCGGTGGCGGGGCAGCCCACCGTGGCTCCGCCGCCTGCGGGGGCGCCGGTGACTGTGTAGCTCAAGATGGCGCTGCCGCCGTTGTTGGCGGGCGCTGTCCACGACAGGGTCACTGCGCCGTTGCCTGCAACAGCAGTGAGGCCCGTGGGAGCATCCGGAACCCCTTGGGGTGTGGCGCTTGCCGACGTTGAGGCGCTGCTGGTGCCCACTGCGTTGGTGGCGGTGACGGTGAAGTTGTAGGCCACGCCGTTGGACAGGCCAGATACCGTGCAGGTGGTGGCGGGGGCTGTGGCGAGGCAACCCGCAGCGGTGCCGCCGCCTGCGGGAGTGCCGGTGACTGTGTAGCTCAAGATGGCGCTGCCGCCGTGGTTGGCGGGCGCTGTCCACGACAGGGTCGCTGCGCCGTTGCCTGCAACAGCAGTGAGGCCCGTGGGGGCGTCGGGGGCTACAGCCGCCGCAAAGTACAGCGCGCGCACCGAACGCACGAGGGATGACGAGCCGTTCTGATACCCACCTGTGGCAATGCCCTGGGCCCGCACCCACACGGGGGTGCCGCGTGGGAAGGTCAATCCATCCAGCGCCCAGCCACCCGCTACCCGTGTGACAGCGCCCAAGTCCGTCCAGCCAGCCTCGGGGGCGTCCTCCACATTCGATATCGCAAAGCGCACCAGGCTGACTTCGGGCCCCGCACCGCTGCGCATCCAGCGCAGGCCGTCGCCAGAAGCGGTGGCCTCCAGGGACTGCAGGGCCGCCTCTGGCACGCTCAGGCGGGCAATGCGGTTGCGCATTAGCCCGCCCATGCTGGTGAAAGAGCCCCCCACCAGCACCTTGCCATCGGGCTGCACTGCCAGGCTGCTCACGTCGCTATTGGCATCCGGATTGAAGTCCGCATCCAGCGTGCCATCGGCGTTGAGCCGGGCGATGCGGTTGCGCGTTTGCCCGCCCACGTTGGTGAAAGAGCCCCCCACCAGCACCTTGCCATCGGGCTGCACTGCCACGCTAAAGACAAGACCATTGGGGACATCCGGATTGAAGCCCTCATCCAGCGTGCCATCGGCGTTGAGCCGGGCGATGCGGTTGCGCATTTGCCCGCCCATGCTGGTGAAAGAGCCCCCCACCAACACCTTGCCATCGGGCTGCACTGCCACGCTAGAGACAAAATTGTTGGCATCCGGATTGAAGCCCGCATCCAGCGTGCCATCGGCGTTGAGCCGGGCGATGCGGTTGCGCATTTGCCCGCCCACGCTGGTGAAAGAGCCCCCCACCAACACCTTGCCATCGGGCTGCACTGCCAGGCTGAAGACAGCATTGTTGGCACCCGGATTGAAGCCCGCATCCAGCGTGCCATCGGCGTTGAGCCGGGCGATGCGGTTGCGCGTTTGCCCGACCAGGGTGGTGAAAGCCCCCCCCACCAGCACCTTGCCATCGGGCTGCACTGCAAGGCTGTAGACAAGACCATTGGGGGCATCCGGATTGAAGCCCGCATCCAGCGTGCCATCGGCGTTGAGTCGAGCAATGCGGTTGCGCATTTGCCCGCCCACGCTGGTGAAAGAGCCCCCCACCAACACCTTGCCATCGGGCTGCACTGCCAGGCTGAAGACAGCATTGTTGGCATCCGGATTGAAGGCCGCATCCAGCGTGCCATCGGCGTTGAGCCGAGCGATGCGGTTGCGCGGTTGCCCGACCAGGGCGGTGAAGTGCCCCCCCACCAGCACCTTGCCATCGGGCTGCACTGCCACGCTAAAGACAGAATGGTTGGCATCCGGATTGAAGTCCGCATCCAGCGTGCCATCGGCGCTGAGTCGAGCAATGCGATTGCGCGCCTGCCCGCCGACGGTGGCGAACTCACCTGCGACCAGCGCCCTGCCATCGGGCTGCACTGCCACGCTAAAGACCGTAGTGCCATCCGCCCCGATGTCAAAGCCTGCATCGACCGTGCCATCGGCGTTGATGCGCGCTATGTTGTTGCGTGGTTGACCGCCCAGGGTGCTAAAACGCCCGCCCACCAGCACTTTGCCATCGGGCTGAACAGCCAGGCTGAGGACATCGTTGTCGCCCTCCAAATTCTGGAAGGCGGTGTCCAGCGTGCCGTCTGCGTTAAGCCGCGCGATATTTCGGCGTGTTTGGCCATCCACCGAATTGAAGGTGCCCCCCATCAACACCTTGCCGTCCGCCAGCACGGCCAGGCTGCGGACTACATCATCAGGGCTGGGAGAAAAGCTGGCATCGAGCGTGCCATCGGCATTCAGCCGGGCCACATAGTTGCGCGGCGCTCCGCCCATGTTGCTGAAAAATCCCCCAGCCAGCACCTTGCCATCCGGCTGCACCACCAAGCTGTAAACCGGGTCGTTGGCTCCAGGATTGAATGTGGTATCCAGCGTGCCGTTGGCATTCAGTCGGGCAATGAAACTGCGGGTTTGCCCATCCACTGCTCTGAAATCACCACCGATCACCACCCTGCCGTCGGACTGCACCGCAAGGCTCTGGACGGGGGCGTCTGCCCCCGCACCGGGGTCGAACGTGGTGTCGAGCGTGCCGTTGGCATGGAGCCGGGCAATGTTGTTGCGTGATTGACCACCAATGCTGGTGAAGTTGCCACCCACCAGGATCTTGCCGTCTGGCTGCAATGCCAGCGTGTTGACTGCGCCGTCAGCATTCGGGTCAAAGCTGGCATCCACTGAGCCATCGGCGTTGAGTCGGGCTATGCGGTTGCGCGTCTGGCTCCCCAAAAGGGTGAACCCCCCTCCCAGCAACACTTTTCCATCGGTCTGCACCACTACGCTCAAGACCACATCGTTGGCATTGGGGTCAAACCCATCGAGCGCGCTTTGCGCCGCTGCGGGCTGGGGCGCCCACAGCAGCAACAGCACCAGCGCCAACAAGATGACCCACAACAGCCTCCAGGGCTTGGAGCGCCACGCTTGCAGCATGCGCGCCAAGGCTACACAGGGCAGGGCGCTGGCTGTGGTGGGTAACAACGCAGATAAAGGGGCAGATGAAGGAGCAGCTAAAGGAGCAGTTGAAAGCACAGGTTGAGAGTGCATGGCCGGGTGTGGTTCTGGGTTCTGAACGGGGGATTTTGTCTGGCAGTTTCGAGGCAGGTGGCAGAGCTGGTGAGCGCCAGCGCATCTTTGCTTTGAAGAAGTCGGAGGGTTGTAACAAAAGTTAACTGCGCCTTCGCGAAAAAAAATGATCGCTGGATTGCCGTTGTCGGGATTCAATACCAATAGACGGGGGCTTTGACTGGGTGGCTGGCAAGTTCCGCCGCCGTGTGACTCAAGGCCGAGGCAACGCAGGCAGCACACGCTGTGCCAGCGATACTGCCTTCCTGGTTCACTCTCACCTTCCAGCCGCCCCATGCCCCCCATCGCCGTCATCGACTTTGAAACCACCGGCATCTCGCCCGGCCAGGGCGCGCGTGCGACCGAGGTGGCGATCGTGCTGCTGGAAAAAGGGCAGGTGGTGGACCGTTTTCAAAGCCTGATGAAAACGGGGGTGTGGATACCGTCGTTCATCACCCAGCTCACCGGCATTACCAACGCGATGGTGAACGCCGCGCCCGATGCGGCGGGGGTGATGCAGGACGCGGCGCGTTTTGTGGGCGATGCGCCCATGGTGGCGCACAACGCTTCGTTTGACAGCAAGTTCTGGCAGGCCGAGCTGGCCCTGGCCGGGCTGCCCGCGCCGCAGCCGTTTGCGTGCACGGTGCTGCTGTCGCGGCGGCTGTACCCGCAGGCGCCCAGCCACAAGCTGGGCTCGCTGGTGGACTACCACGGCCTGCCGCGCACGGGCCAGGCGCACCGGGCGCTGGCCGATGCCGAGATGGCCGCTGCGCTGCTGGCGCGCATGCAGCACGACCTGCGCACGCGTTGGAGGGTGGCGGAGCCCAGCTACACGCTGCTGCAAACGCTGCAGCGCTGCGCCAAACCCAAGGTGGGGGCGCTGCTGGCGCAGCATGCGGTGGAATGATGGGGCGTGGCCCGCGCACCAATTTGCTATCTAATTTATAGCTGCAAGCGCTTTATGGGAAAGCGCCAGGGTCACTTTTTACTTGTAAAACCCGGGCAAATTCCGTGTGCTGAGGTCGTCCAGCTGCATGAGCAGTGCGGTGCGTTCATGCAGTGCCACGGCTTTCCAGTCGCGTCCGCTGAGCGCACCTTCCAGGGCCCAAAGCAGGTTGAGGCTGGGTTGCTGCCCGGCCTGGCGCACGGCCACAAAGGCGGGCACGGCGCCCAGCGCACGCAATGCTGCGGGGGTGCAAATGCCCGCCGCGTGGAGCATGCGCTCAGACGCTGGGCCCAGGTTGGGCAAGGCTCGCAGCGGTGGATCTTCGGGTGGGCTGGCGGTCATGGGCGGCATGATGGCGGCGCGTGGCAATCATCGCAAGCCCCCACACAGCGAGTACATCGGGCGCCCTGCCCATAATCCGCAGCAACAAATGCGGGGGCGATGCAGCCTGCTGACATCGCACTACCTGCACGCAGATTCACGATGACATGAAAGGCTTTTCCATGGCGTACCTGGTTCTTGGACTGGTGCTGTTTCTGGGCGTGCATTCGGTGCGCATCGTGGCCGATGGCTGGCGCACGCAGACGCTGGCACGCATGGGTGAGATGCCGTGGAAGGGGTTGTATTCACTGGTCTCCGCCGTGGGCCTGGCACTCATCGTGTGGGGCTATGGCTTGGCGCGGCAGCAGCCGGTGGTGCTGTGGGTGCCGCCCATTGGCATGCGGCACGCTGCGTCGCTGCTGACGCTCATTGCCTTCATCCTGCTGGCCGCCACCTACGTGCCGCGCAATGCCATCAAGGCCCGGCTGCACCACCCCATGGTGCTGGGCGTGAAGGTGTGGGCGCTGGCACATTTGCTGTCCAACGGCAACCTGGCCGATGTATTGCTGTTTGGCAGCTTTTTGCTGTGGGCCGTGCTGAGCTTTCGGGCCGCACGGCAGCGCGACCGGGCGATGAACACCGGCTACGCGCCCGGCACTGCGGCGGGCACGGGCGTGGCCGTGGTGGTGGGCGCTGTGGCCTGGGTGGGCTTTGCGTTCTGGGCGCATGCCTGGCTGATCGGCGTTGCGCCTCTCGCGCGGTAGGGCGGCAGGGGCTTGGCGCAGCACTGCAGGACCAAATCCCGGAGAATCCGCGCTTTCCGTTTTTGTTTTCTTTCCCATTGCCTTTTCACACTGAGCCTTCTGCATGACCGACGCAACCACCTCCACCACGCCACCCCCCTTGCCCGATCACCTGTCGGTGGACCCCCGCAGCCCGCACCATGTGGCGGAGGTGTTCAAGCACGACATCGGCATCCGCTTCAACGGCAAGGACCGCAGCGATGTCGAGGAATACTGCGTCAGCGAAGGCTGGGTGAAAGTGCCCGCAGGCAAGACGGTGGACCGCAAGGGCCAGCCATTGATGATCAAGCTCAAGGGCAAAGTCGAAGCGTTCTACAAATAGGCCGTGGCCACCGAACCCGCCCATTGGGTGGTGCACTGCGACGGCAGCGCCGTGCCCAACCCCGGGCGCATGGGGCTGGGGGCAGTGCTGGTGGGGCCCGGTGGGGCCACGCAACACACCATTTCTGAAGCCACGACCTTCACCGGTTGCAACAACGAGGCCGAACTGCGCGCGCTGCTGCGGGCGCTGCAGTGGCTGGAACCCCAGGTGGTGGCCACTGCAACCACCGTGCAGGTGCTCAGCGACAGCAGCGTGCTGGTGGAGCAACTGGGCGAGCAGGCCGTAGCGCCTATCGAGCGGCTGGCACCGCTGTTTGACGAGGCGCGCCGTGTGCTGCAGCGGTTTGCACAGGTGGACCTGCAATGGGTTCCCCGCCACCGCAATGGGGCGGCCGATGCGCTGGCGCGTGCCGCGCTGGGTCTGGCGCCCAAGGTGGCCACGCCACACGGCCGCACCCAGAAGCGTCGACGCTGATCCTGCCCTGCTCCGACCTGCTTCACGCAGCGCGCCGGCTGCAGTGCATGTCCATCACGCTCGCGCTCGCGCCAGCAGCAAGGCCTTCTCCTGCGCATTGCGCGTCAGGCTGGCGGCCCGTTCAAACTCTGCAC
This sequence comes from Acidovorax facilis, assembly GCF_023913775.1. Taxonomy (GTDB): domain Bacteria; phylum Pseudomonadota; class Gammaproteobacteria; order Burkholderiales; family Burkholderiaceae_C; genus Acidovorax; species Acidovorax facilis. The sequence goes on along the minus strand of NZ_JAMXAX010000028.1, from coordinate 39,419 downwards.
AAGCTTCCGTCTGGCGCCCCAGCTTGGCCAGCAGGTCGCCCCGCACACTGGGCAGCCAGTGGTAGTGGCGCAGGCTGGGTTCTGCGGCCAGTTCATCCACCAGGGCCAGTGCTGCGGCCGGACCCAGGGCCATGCCCACCGACACGGCGCGATTGAGAGCGACCACAGGCGAGGGCGCCACCTGCAGCAATGCGTCATACAGCGCCACGATGTGGTGCCAGTCGGTGTCTTGGGCGCGGTGCGCGCGCGCATGGCAGGCCGCAATCGCACCCTGCAGCGCATAGGGCCCCCAGGCATGGCCCACGCGTGCCAGCTGCTCGGCCTTGTCGAGGGCCGCCAGCCCCCGGCGCACCAGCAGGTGGTCCCAGCGCGCGCGGTCCTGGTCCATCAGCAACACGGGCTGGCCTTGTGCGTTGGTGCGTGCGGGCAAGCGCGAGGCCTGGATTTCGAGCAGTGCCACCAGCCCCTGCACCTCGGGCTCATCGGGCACCAGGCTGGCCAGCACGCGCACCAGGCGCTGGGCCTCGCCACACAAAGCGGGGCGCATCCAGTCATCCCCCGCCGTGGCGGCATAACCTTCGTTGAAGATGAGGTAGATCACCTCCAGCACCGAGGCCAGTCGCGGCGCGCGCTCCGCGGGGCCGGGCACTTCAAACGGAACGTGGGCCGCAGACAGGCTTCGCTTGGCGCGAACAATGCGCTGGGCCACGGTGGGCTCGGGCACGAGAAACGCGCGTGCGATCTCAGCCGTGGTGAGCCCGCCCAACAGCCGCAAGGTGAGCGCCACACGCGCCTCGGTGGGCAGCACGGGGTGGCAGGCGGTGAAGATGAGGCGCAGCAGGTCGTCACCAATGTCGTCCTGCTCTGCGTGCATCAGAGTGTCCACCACGTCGGGCGCGAACTGGGCTTCGAGCGCTTCGAGGTCGTGGCCCAGGGCTTCGTTCTCGCGCGTGTGCAGCGCCTGCTGGCGAAGGTGGTCGATGGCGCGGCGCTTGGCCGTGGTCATCAGCCACGCCGCCGGATTGGCGGGCAGGCCGGTGGCAGGCCAATGCTCCAGCGCGGCCACCAGGGCGTCCTGCGCCAGCTCCTCGGCCCGGCCCACGTCCCGCGTCATGCGCGCAACGCTGGCGATGATGCGCGCGGCCTCGATACGCCACACCGAGTCGATGGTGCGGTGCAGGGCATCGCGGTCGGGAAGGGTAGAGTGTTTCACGCGATCAAAAGGTGTGAATGAATCCGGCGCATTCATTCACACGTTCTCATCCCAGCGCCTTGCTGGCGTCCACCATGTGCACAAACTCCCAGGTGTGGCCATCCAGGTCGTCAAAGCTGCGCGAGTACATGAAGCCCAGGTCCTGCGCAGGGCGGGGTGTGGTGCCGCCCGCAGCCACGGCCTTGTCCACCAGCGCATCGACTTCTGCACGGCTTTGGCAAGAGAAGCACACCAGCACCTCGGAGGTGGTGCGCGCATCGGCAATCGTCTTGCTGGTGAAGGTCTGGTAGAAGTCCTTGACCAGCAGCATCACGAAGAGGTTTTCGCCCACCACCAGGCAGGCGCCCTGGTCGTTGGTGAACTGGGGGTTGAAGTCATAGCCCAGTGCGCGGAAGAACGCTTGCGAGCGGGCCATGTTCTCGATGGGCAGGTTCACGAAGATTTGTGGGTGCATGAGGTGCTCCTGAGGAGTAAGGAAGGTAAAGCGAAACGAAAGGTTTTGCAAAGCGCAACAGGGGATGGGGCTCAGCCGGCAGGCTTTTGCGCCACAGCCTGCAGGTTGACCAGGCCGTCTTCAAAGTCCTGGCCCACCATGCGGTCCATGTTGAAAACCAGGTGCGCAATCTTGGTCAGGTAGGGCACAGGGCCGTGCATGGCCCAGGTGACGCGGGTGGTGCCTGCCCCTTCGGGCTGCAGCGTGAACTCGACCTGGTTGTGGGCTTCGAACGGGGCCACAAAGTCGAGCTTCATTGCCACGCGCGCCGGGGCCGTGGCATCGACGATCTCCATGCTGCCGGTGCCCACCTTGTCGCCCTGCCACGCATAGCGCGCGCCGGGGCCGATGGTGTTGGCGCTGTACTCGCCCTTGGCGGCGGGGTCCTTGCGTTCGTACGGGTTCCAGGTATTGAACTGGCGCAGGTCGTGGATGAGGCCGTACACACGCTCGGGCGGGGCGGAGATGACGCGGCTGCGCTCCACGCGGAAGGTGTCGGGGCGGGTGGCAGCAAACGCCAGGAAAAGTCCCAGCGCCGCCAGCAGCACAAGGGCAATGGTCTTGATCATGGTAGAGGGTCCTCCCGGTTGGTTTCAGCCGCGCATCGCTTCGAGGTCGTGGAATTTCTCCACGCCTTCGACGCCGGCAAAGTCCTCCATCTCAAAGAGCTGGCGCACTTCGATCTCGGCATCGAGCCCCTCACCCCGCGGATTGGGAAAGCGGCGCGTCCATTCCAGCGCCTCGCCCTTGCTGCGCACCTGGATCAGGGTGTAGCCGGCGATGAGTTCCTTGGTTTCGGTGAACGGTCCGTCGGTCACGGTGCGGCCGCTGGCGGTGTAGCGCACGCGCCAGCCCTGCGCGCTGGGCTTGAGGCCGCTGCCGTCCAGCAGCACGCCCGCACGGGCCAGTTCTTCGTGGTAGCGGGCCATCTCGGCCATCAGGGCAGCGCTGGGCATGCAGCCTTGTTCGGATTCGGCAGTGGCTTTGACGATGATCATGAATCGCATGGGGTTCTCCAGAAAGTGATGGTTGAGGGCCCATGGGTGGACCTTCACCTGCACGACGAACGAAGGCCGGGCAGATCGACAGGACGGTTCAAAAATCAGGGTAACTACGTAGAAAAAAGTCGCCAAGGTGTCAGGTGTAGCCCAAGGTGTGGGGCATTTGCCAAGGCGTGCAAATGGTTACGCGCCCGGCCAGACACCCTCGGTAGGATGCCGCGCGGAGAGCCCCCGAGCACAATGAACGAAGACAGCGACATCACCACCGAACCGGCCCCTCCTTGGCTGGCCAGCATTCCGCTGGAACCCAGTTGCCAGAGCCCGGCCCTGGTCATCGTCCACCCCGGGCGGGCCGTGGTGCCACCAGAAGGCTTGAAGGCGGTATTGCGCTTCAACGCCGACGGGCGCGGCGGCTGGGTCAGCGCCGCCCAGGCCGACAACTCGCTGTGGGGCTATATCGATGGTGAAGGCTGCTGGCGCGTGCCGCCCGCGCTGCAGAACGCACGCAACTTTTCAGAAGACGGACTGGCGCGCTTTTGCGACAGGGGCCGCTGGGGCTTTGTGGACCTGGCGGGTGCGGTGGTCATCCCCCCGACCTTCGACAACGCCCACCCATTCCGCAACGGGGTGAGTGCCGTGCAGGTGGGCCAGGATGCATGGCGCCCCATCAACCGCGAGGGCCAGCCCACCAGCGACGAAGTTTTTCATGAACTGGGCCTGTTCGGCGCGAACGGCCTGGCCCGCGCCACGCTGTGGAAAAAGGATAGCAACCAGCGCACCCAGGGCTTTGTGGACCGCGCGGGCCGCTGGGTGGTTGAACCCCGCTTTCGCGATGCCAAGCCGTTTGGCGAGTCCCCCACCACGGCCGCATCGCTCGATGGAGAACGCTACGGGCTGATCAATGCCCGGGGCGATTGGGTGCTGAAGCCGCATTACCCCAGCATCGACGCCTTCAACAGCGATGGCCTGGCCTACTTTGACGAACCCAACGCCTGGGACAACGGCCACGGCTATCTCGACGCCCGGGGCAAGGTGGTGGTCAAGGGTGGCCGCCACCTGTCTCGGCGCATGGTCTGCGGCGTGGTGGCCAACAGCTACGACGGCACGGGTTTTCTCACGGCAGAAGGCAAGCCCTTGCCCGGCCCGCGCCTGAGCTATGGCTCGGACTTTTCTGCCGAGAGCGGCTTTGCCGTGGTGCGCACCGCCGCGCAAGGTCCGTCGGCCTGCGCCACCTGGGGCCTGCTGCATCCCGATGGCCGTTTCGTGCCGGCACCGGCGCATCTGCTGGAGCCGCTGACCAACGGCGATGGCTGGCTGGTGGGCAATACGCCCGATACCCCGCTGGTGCCGTTCCTCACCCGCGATGGTCAGCTGGCGTACATCGACGGCGAAGGGGTTGTGGTCTGGCGCGCGCACTATGACGGCCAGCAGGTGGCCTTGCTCGGCGCCGAAGGTGCGCCCCTGTGGCGCAGCGGCGTGCGCGAGAACTGCTGGCCGCCCCGGCCCTTTTTCCATGCCCCCCTGACCGACCACCTGGAAGGCCTGGACACGCTCGACGGCATCGTGCCCCTGGCCAGCCGCCTGCTGGCCCAGGCCGAGACACGCCTGCACCAACTGGCTGCGGGCGACATGCTGCAAGCTGACCGCGCGGGCACGGAAAAGGACGATGACGGCACCTACGATGAGGAAGATGCGGACGACCCAGACCAGGTGCAGGCCGACCGCACCGTGGTCGTGCGCCGGGTCATGCGCGCCTACCTGAGCGATTCGCACAACGGCCCGTATGAATTCCTGTCTGCCGACCTCCACCGCGCGGTGAACGAAGCCCGCGAGGCCATGGTGCAGCGCCTGTCAGCGCGCTTTGGCCCGGCCGACCCGGACCCCGAACACGCCGCCCCCTGGCACCGCAGCGGCGACCACACCCAGGCCTGGGCCTCGCCGCTGGCCAGACCCCTGCCCGGTGATGGCGGAGTGCTGCGCGAATCGCGCGAGCAGTGGCTCACGCTGTACCAACACGCGGATTCCGGCGATGGCGACGCATGGTGGGAGCTGTGGCTGATGGCAGCGCCCAGCGTGGATGCGCTGCAGCTGGCGCAACGTGCGCGTTCTGCACAGCCAGCACCCCAGGCCCAAGCCGCCGACGAGACCACGCTGATGGCACAGCTGCAGTCGCACCCACGTACGCTGGCCGATGTGCCGCGTGAACACATCACCCACGCCATGGTGGACGCCGCGCTGGCCACCGATGAAGACACCGTGCGCTTTGTGCCCAGGCGGCTCATGACACCCGCACGCTACGCCACCACACTGCGGCAGGGTGTGAAAAGCTTTGCGCAAATACCGGCCGGGATGCTCAGCGAGGACGCCTGCATCGCCCACGTGCAGGACGGTGGCTGGCACCTGGAACAGGTGCCCGAGACCTTGCGCACCGTCGCTGTCTGTGCGCACGCGCTGCGCCGCAGCCCCAGTGCGCTGGAACACGTGCCCGAATCCCTGCGTGCGCAGGCGCGCGAAGCGATGGCCCAGCTACCCCCGGATGCACAGGAAGAAGACCCGCCACGCGCGGGTGGCGACCTGGGCGACTGGTTGTCGCGGCGCGTGGTGGGCTCGGCCCTGCGAGGCCAGGACACCACGGCACGCAGGCTCCAGCACAAGGGATTTTTGGCAGCGTTTGTGATGCAGGCAGCACTGACCGCCAAGTCAGACACGCCCCCCACCCTCCGGGGGATGGCGGGGTGGTTCGAGCAGCGGCCAGTGCTGGCGCTGGCGGCCCACCTGCTGCTGGGCCTCGCAGCCTTGGTGGGCCATGCATTCGTCTCGGTCGCGGCCTGGCGGGCCGAGGGCCCGTGGATCGGGCTGGGCACCTTCGCACTGATGGGCTTTGCGGAGCTGTACTGGGCGTGGCGTTTTGTAGCGTCCAGCCCCTGGAGCCCATGGCTGGCGCTTGCAGCAACCCTGGTGGTGGTGTACGTGTTCGGCTGGCGCCGCCTGTACCGCCGCGTGGGGCTGGCCTACGCGGCACGTGAGGGCATCACGCCCGTCGAGTGAGCTCCGGCAAGGGTTCACGGGCCGGCCGCTGCATTTTTTACAGTTTTCTAGGGGTCATCACCGATCCCCGGAGGGACTGTTCGGTCCCGGCGATGGATACACTTTGTAAACCTTTCGCCCCACTGATTCACGAACCTCGAGAACGCCTTGGCCTGCATGCGCGGGCCTTCACCACAGCGGGTGCACCACCCATGCAAAGAGGATCGGAACCCAATACAAACCAGCGGACACAGCAGCTGGTGCTGGCGCTGCTGTGTGGCTTTGCATCCCACGCTGCCGCGCAGGCGGACATTGCCCAGCTGCCGCTGGAACAGCTCATGCAGATGGAGGTCCGGACGGCCAGCCGGTATGCGCAAACCGCCCTGGAAGCGCCCGCCGTGGTGAGCGTGGTGACTGCAGACGACATCCGGCTTTTTGGCTATCGCACGCTGGCGGAAGTGCTGGGCAGCATGCGCGGGCTGTATGTCTCGTACGACCGCTCTTACCACTACCTTGGCACACGCGGCTTTGCCACACCGGGCGACTACAACACCCGGGTGCTGCTGCTGGTCAACGGCGTGCGCTTTAACGACAACCTCTACGACCAGGCCACCATCGGCACGGATTTCCCGCTCGATCTGGACCTGGTGGACCGCGTGGAGTTCGTTCCCGGGCCGGGCTCTGCGGTGTATGGCGCCAATGCGTTCTTTGGCGTGGTCAACGTCATCACGCGCAACGGCCGCCAGCTGGCCGGGCCGCAGATCAGCGTGGAGGCGGGCAGCCAAGGCAGCGCCAAGGCACGCTTCTCGCTGGGCACGGTGGATGCCCAGGGCAGCGACTGGCTCATCGCGGTGACGCGCTCCAGCAGCCGGGGGGCAGACCAGTACTTTTCGGCGTTCGACGCGCCCGAGACCCACCATGGTGTGGCACACCGCCTGGATTTCGACCGCAGCACGCAGCTGTTTGCCCGCATGCAGCGGGAGGGGCTCACGCTCACCCTGGCCCATGGCGAGCGCACCAAGGGCACGCCCACGGCTTCGTTCTCGCAGGCCTTCAACGACCCACGCTCGCGCTACATCGACACCACCACCCGCCTGGCGGCCGAAACCACGCACCAGATTTCGCCCTCACTGGCGCTCACCGGCCGCGTACACGCCGGGCGCTACCGCTTCGTGGGCGACTATGTGTACGACTACCCACCCCTCACGGTCAACCGCGACGTCGGCACCGGGCAGTGGTGGGGCACCGACTGGCAGTGGGTCAGCACGGCGTTTGCACGCCACAAGCTCGCCTGGGGCATCGACTACCGGCGCGACACCCGCATCCAGCAGCTCAACGTCGATCTGGACCCACCCGCCCAGTACCTGGACACCCGCCGCTCGGGCGATGCGCTGGGCATCTACATGCAGGATGAATTTGCGCTGGCGCCCACACTCACGCTGCACACCGGGCTGCGCTGGGGCAAGCAGTCCGGCAGTGCGGGCAGCCTCCATCCCCGGCTGGGCCTGGTGTATTGGTGGAACCCCTCCACCGCCCTCAAGCTGCTGCACGGCACGGCCTACCGGCCCCCCAATGCCTACGAACGCGACTACCGCGTGGACCTGCCCGGCGGCATCGTCAGCTCGGAGGGGCTTCGGTCGGAAAAGGTGCGCACCACAGAGCTGGCCCTCGAACATGCCCCCACCGGCGCCACCCGCATGCTGCTGACGGCGTTCCGGTCGCAGGTGACCGACCTGATCGCGCTGGGCGATGCGAACGCAGCGGAAAGACTGAACTTCGGCAACACCGGCAGCGTGCGCGTTCACGGGCTGGAAGCCGAGGTGGAACAGCGCTGGCAAGGCGGCTCGCGCCTGCGTGTGGCCTATGGCTGGCAAAAGGCACGCAACACCAGCACCCCCCAGCCGCTGACGAACTCTCCCCGCCACTTGCTCAAGGTCCAGTGGTCGGACACCCTGGCGCTGGGCGCGTGGGGAACGCAAGGCGCCGGCAGGCCGGGCCAATATGCCGTGGAGGCCATTGGCGTGGGCGCGCGCGCAACCCGTTCGGGCGCACGCTTGCCGGGGACCATCGTCACCACCCTCGTCTACACACAACGCTTTGCGGATGTGGACGTGTCGATGGGCGTCTACAACCTGTTCAACCACCGGCATGCAGACCCCGCCTCGTACGAGATCCGCGAAGAATCGATCCGGCAGGATGGACGGACCTACCGGCTCAAGCTCACCTACGCGTTCTGAGCCATGTACAACGCCATCCACCTGGGCAAGATACTGTGGTTCGGCCTGTGTTTGCTGGGCGGGTTGGTCGGCCTGGCGCATGCCACCAACCCCGTGGAAGAACCCGACCTCAAGGCCGCCTATATCTTCAACTTCATCCAGTTCATCGAATGGCCTGACAACGACAGCGCCATGGGCAGCGAACTGACCGTCTGCGTCTCGCCCTTCAGTCCACTCAAGCGCCCCCTGACCGCCCTGGAAGGCAAACAGGCCGCCAAAGGCCGTACCGTGCGGATCAGGCTGCTGGAGATGGCGAGCCTGCGCGACTGCCGGGTGCTCATCCTGCAAAACGCAGACGTGGAGCAGGCATTGCGAGCGCTTCGAACCCTTTCTCAGGGCCATGGCGTGCTGACGGTCTCGGATGAGCTGACCTTCGTCAACCCGGAGATCGTCATCGCTCTCACCCAGCAGGAAGGGCGTATCGTGTTCGGCATCAGCCCCGACGCCGCCGCCAAGGCGGGTCTCACGATCAGCTCCAGACTGCTGCGGCTGGCCAAGGTGAACCGATGAGAACCCAGGCCCCCGAACCCCAGATTGCCATCCCGGCGCCACCGCTGCCGCCCGTGCTGCTGTCTTCCAGGCTGGTGGTAACGGGCATCCTGGCGGCGGGCCTGGCGCTTTTGACGGTGGTGCTGGCACTCACGGGGTTGGACTACTGGAGCACGCGCCAGTCCATGCTGCAGGACAGCCGGGTGGAGGCCGCCATCGTCGCGGACAACATTGCGGCCGCTGTCATGTTCCGAGATGCGCGCACGGCCAACGAGATGCTGGCGGCGCTGAAGTCGTCGCCCATGGTGCTGGGCGCCGGGGTGTACGACGCGCAGGGCCTGCTGCTGGCGCACTACACACGCGGGCCAGACGACAACTTCCCCGCCACGCTGGCGGCCGCAGGCATGGGCGGTTTGACCGAGCGTGCGGGGCTAAGCGTGCTGGAGATTGCCCGGCCGGTTGAAACGGCGGGCGTGGCAGAGGGAACGCTGTACTTTCGCAAGTCCATGCGTGCGGTGTACTCGCGCCTGGCCATTCGTTTTGTCAGCGCGTTGCTGATTGCCGGGTGTGTGATGGCCATGGCAACCGCCATGGTGCTGCGCAGCCGGGCGGCCGTGCGCAACGCCGAGAACCGGCTGCACGCGCTCGCCCATACCGATGCCGTCACGGGCACGGGCAACCGGCATGCCTTCAACGAACGCCTGGCCGCAGCGATCGAAGCCGCCCGGGACCAGGGCACCCGCGTGGCCCTGGTGTACATCGATCTCGACAATTTCAAGACGCTCAACGACACCTTCGGCCATGCCGCCGGGGATGGCTTGCTGCGCCAGGTGGCGCGGCGTCTGCAGTCCGTGGTGCGCAGCAGCGACGCGATCTCGCGCCTGGGGGGCGACGAGTTCGCCGTGATCCTGCCGCTGGACATGGACGACGCGGCACTCAACACCTATGGCCAGCGGATCGTCGGCACCTTCCACCATTCGTTCACCGAAGTCGGCCAGCAGGTGACCGTGACCTGCAGTGCGGGCATCGCCACCTTTCCGGGCGATGCGGCCGACATGGACGGCCTGGTCAGCAACGCCGATACGGCCATGTACCGGGCCAAGGAAATGGGCAAGAACCGCTGTGTGCGGTTTGACGCGTCGATGAACCAGGCGGTGGTGCGGCGCCAGGCCATCGAGCATGCACTGCGTGCTGCGCTCCAGCAGGGCGAGGGCCTCGCGCTGCACTACCAGCCGCTTTTTGCCGCCTCCGACCGCACCCTGGTGGGCGCGGAGGCACTGCTGCGCTGGTCGCACGCGGAGCTGGGCAACGTCTCGCCGCTGGAGGCTGTGATGGTGGCCGAGGATTGCGGCCTCATCGTGCCGCTGGGCTACTGGGTGATGCGCACGGCCTGCCGCGATGCCGCGCAGTGGCAGGCGGGCGGGCCGCTGCGGGTATCCGTCAACATCTCGGCCCGACAGCTGGGCGACCCGCAGTTCCTGGAGCGCGTGATGGACATCCTGCGCGAAGAGGGCCTGCCCGCCCACCTGCTCGAAATCGAACTCACCGAAACCGTGCTGATGGACAACATGGAGGCCGGTGCGCACACCCTGCACCGCCTGAGCCAGCTGGGCATCCACCTGGCCATTGACGACTTTGGCACCGGCTACTCCTCCCTGGCCTACCTGCGGCAGTTGCCGATGCGGCGCCTCAAGATCGACCGCAGCTTTGTCAAGGACCTGCCCGGCCAGGAACACAGCCGCACCATCGTCACCGCCATCGTGGCGCTGGCCCACGGCCTGGGGCTGCAGATCACAGCCGAAGGGGTGGAAACGCCCGAGCAGGCCGACTACCTGGTGCGCCAGGGCTGCGATGTACTGCAGGGCTACCTGTTTGCGCGGCCCATGCCGGTGGGGGAGTTTCAGGCACAGCTGCAGGAAGGCACTGCGCGCCGGGGAGTGTGAAAAGCGTCAGCACCCCGGATCACAAAGCCCCGTGGTAACACGGCGCTACTTCGCGCACCTCGACAGTGGCCCATTCGGCGGCCGGGCATTCGCGGGCAATGGCCACAGCCTCCTCGCGCGTGGCGCAGTCGAGCAGGTAAAAGCCACCCACCATTTCTTTCGTCTCGGCAAAGGGTCCATCGACCATGCGGGCCTGGCCTTCGCGCACCTGCAGGCGCACGGCCTGCTCGGTGGAGGCCAGCGATTCGGAGGCACGCAGCAGGCCCCGGGCCTGCAGGCCTTCGCCAAAACGCAGCATGCGCGCATAGGCCTCCTGGCCCCCCGCCAGCCCCCGCTCGGCCCGTTGGCCGTGGGGTTCCATGATGAGCAGCATGTAGGCCATGAAAAGATCTCCTGACGAAACAGATGGGGAGGGCACGCAGCGAAAGGCGTCATCCTATCAGCAGTATTCACTATTATTTTGATAGCTATTAGTGCTTATCCATCAATTGCTAGCGGCACTTTTCATCAAAATAATTGCGCGCCGCAGCAAGCCTGTGCTATCTTTGCCCACCTATGCAACGCAGCATGCTCCTATCCACCCTATCGCTAGGCCTAGTGCCTGGCCGGGGTCTGCCTGCGTTCGCCACCGTTGCCTGATCCGCTCAGCGCAACACCTGATCTCCCCCTGACCCCGGCCCGCGAACCAGCCTTTGCACACGCAAAGGGCTGCAGGGGATGTCATTCGTTTCTAGATTCGTTTGACCTGTGCACCGTGTCTTTCACACCGCACACACCGTTCGTGGAGCCTTTGTCATGATTTCCAAACCCGCCACCAAGTACCAGCCCATTGCCCCGGTCGCGTTGACCGACCGCCAGTGGCCCACCCGCAGCATCACCCACGCGCCCGTGTGGCTGTCCACCGATTTGCGCGACGGCAACCAGGCCTTGTTCGAGCCCATGAACGGCGAGCGCAAGATGAAGCTCTTTGAAGAGCTGGTGCGCATCGGCTTCAAGGAGATCGAGGTCGGTTTTCCGGCAGCATCGCAGACGGACTTCGACTTTGTGCGCCGCCTTATCGACGAGGACCTCATCCCCGATGACGTGACCATCATGGTCATGACCCAGTCGCGCGAGGACCTCATTGCGCGCACCGTGGAGGCCGTGAAAGGAGCCCCCCGCGCCATCGTGCACCTCTACAACGCCACGGCCCCCGCATGGCGGCGCATCGTGTTCGGCATGAACGTGACGCAGGTGATGCAGCTCATCGCGCACCACGTGGGCTACCTCAAGCAGCTTACCGATGCACAGCCCGCCACGCAGTGGACCTTGCAGTATTCGCCCGAAACCTTCAGCGCCACCGAACTCAGCGTGTCCCTCAAGGCCTGCCAGACCGCGATTGCCGCATGGAACGCGGGCCCCGGCCGTCCCATCATCATCAACCTGCCCACCACGGTGGAGAACGCCACGCCCAACGTGTTCGCCGACCAGATCGAGTGGATGGACCGGCACCTCAGCCCGCGCGAGCACATCACGCTCTCGGTGCACCCGCACAATGACCGGGGCACGGGCGTGGCGGCGGCAGAACTTGCGATGATGGCCGGCGCCGACCGCGTGGAAGGCTGCCTCTTCGGCAACGGCGAGCGCTGCGGCAATGTGGACATCGTGACGCTGGCGCTCAACATGTACACGCAGGGCGTGCACCCGAACCTCGACTTCTCGGACATCACCTCGGTCGCGCGCATTGCCGAGGAATGCACCTCGCTGCCCGTGCACCCGCGCCACCCGTATGCTGGCGACCTGGTGTTCACCGCATTCTCGGGCTCGCACCAGGATGCGATCAAAAAGGGCTTTGCAGCGCAAGACCCGAACGCCTTGTGGGAAGTGCCGTACCTGCCCATCGACCCGGCGGACCTCGGCCGCACCTACGACAGCGTGATCCGCGTGAACAGCCAATCGGGCAAGGGCGGCATTGCTTTCCTGCTCGAACGCGAACACGGCGTGGTGATGCCGCGCCGCATGCAGGTCGAATTCAGCGCGGTAGTGCAACGGCAGACGGACGCGAGCGAGGGCGAAATGAGCGGCGAGGCGCTGTGGGACTTGTTCCAGACCACGTACCTGAAAGCGCCTGCGCACGCCGCCATCACCTGCCACAGCCACAAGCTCGATGAAGACGGGCAGGGCATCGAGCTGGACGTGACCATCGACGGCACGCGCCAGCATTTGCGCGGCCAGGGCAACGGGCCGATTGCCGCCACGGTGGATGCGCTGGGCCTGCCGCTGCGCGTGGACCACTATGAAGAGCGCGCCACCGGCACGGGCGCCAACGCCCAGGCGCTGGCGATTGTGGAAGCGGCCATGGACGGCGTGGCGGGCTCCACCTTTGGCGCGGGGGCCAGCCACAACATCGTGACGGCGTCGGTACAGGCCATCGTGAGCGTAGCCAACCGGTTGCTGCTGCGGCGCCAGACGGCCGAAGTCACAGCGACGGCGTGAGCTTCCCAGTGTTGTAAAAAAGATAGCTGCCAACGCTTGATGCACAAGCGCTGGCGGCATTTTTGACCAATATCCCCAAGGCAGGAACGGGGTCAGCGCATGCGCCGGGCTCCATCCGTTACCCTTCGGTCCATGCGCGTTTTTCACAGTCTGGCCTTTGCCGCCTGCACCGCCGCCCTGCTGGCCTTGGGCGGCTGTGGCACCTCACGGCCGCCTTCGACGTCTTCTTCTTCGTCCGCCCCGATCCGCACCACACCGCCCCTGACCGCCGAGCAGGCACACGACATCGCCATCCACGCACTGGGCCTGGTGGGCACGCCGTACCGTTACGGCGGCAACACGCCCGACTCGGGTTTCGACTGCAGCGGGCTGATTGGTTACGTGTACCGCAACCAGGTCGGCACACCGCCGCCGCGCACGGTGGCGCAGCTCAACAACTGGGGATACCGAATCGACGGTGGCGAGTTGCGCGCCGGAGACCTGGTGGTGTTTGGCACCGGCCGCCAGCCCAACCATGCAGGTATTTATGTGGGGGAAGGGCGTTTTGTGCACGCGCCCTCCACGGGCGGAACGGTGCGGCTCGACCATTTGCAGTCGCGCCATTGGTCGCGGCAGAATGCGGCGTTCCGCAGGCCGTAGAGGCTCCCCCTGAGTCGCCTTCGGCGCCTTCCCCCTGAGGGGGACGACGCACTCGCTGCGGGGCGGCCCTTGCTCTGCGTCACTGGCCTGGGCCGCGCCAGTTCCAAGCCGTGTGACCACCTCCTTGACCAGTAGGCAACGGCGGCTCCGCGACAATCGGGGCCACCATGACCCACGCACACCGCTCCGCCAATCCCATTTCCACCCACGACACCACACGCATTGATGACACGCGCATCAAGGCCGTGCGCCCGCTGATTACGCCTGCGTTGCTGCAGGAGTGGCTGCCCGCGCCCGATGCGGCGCAGGCGCTGGTCGAATCGAGCCGCGCCGCCATCTCACGCGTCCTGCACGGGCAGGATGACCGGCTCATCGTGGTGGTGGGGCCCTGCTCCATCCACGACCACGACCAGGCCATGGACTACGCGCGCCAGCTCAAGCAACAGGCGGATGCGCTGCAGGCCGATCTGCTCGTCGTCATGCGCGTGTACTTTGAAAAGCCGCGCACCACGGTGGGCTGGAAGGGCTACATCAACGATCCGCACCTGGATGGAAGTTTTGCCATCAACGAAGGGCTGGAGCTGGCGCGCCAGTTGCTGCTCGATGTGCTGGCCACGGGCCTGCCGGTGGGCACCGAATTTCTGGACCTGCTCTCGCCACAGTTCATCAGCGACCTGGTGAGCTGGGGCGCGATAGGCGCGCGCACCACCGAGAGCCAGAGCCACCGCCAGCTGGCCAGTGGCCTGTCGTGCCCCGTGGGTTTCAAGAACGGCACGGATGGCGGCGTGAAGGTGGCCAGCGACGCCATCCAGGCCGCACAGGCATCGCACGCGTTCATGGGCATGACCAAGATGGGCCAGGCCGCCATTTTTGAGACGCGCGGCAACCAGGACTGCCATGTGATCCTGCGCGGCGGCAAGCAGCCTAACTACAGCGCTGCCGATGTAGATGCTGCCTGCGCCATGCTCAAGGCGGCGGGCCTGCGCGAGCAGGTGATGATCGACGTGAGCCATGCCAACAGCAGCAAGCAGCACCAGCGTCAGATCACGGTGGCGGCAGAAGTGGCCGAGCAGATTGCAGCCGGTGATGCGCGCATCACCGGCCTGATGATCGAAAGCCATCTGAACGAAGGCCGACAGGACATCGTGCCCGGCCAGCCGCTGCAACACGGCGTGTCGGTGACTGACGCCTGCATCAGCCTGGCGCAGACCGTGCCGGTGCTTGAAGGGTTGGCGGCCGCCGTGCGGGCGCGGCGCTCACGGGCGTAATCCCACCGCAGAACGGGACGGCCCGCCACCTACCGCGCAGCGGCGGGATCGATATTGCGCGCCGTGGCCAGGAGCGTGGCGCACAGGGTTTCCTGGCCGTTCCCGTCCACCGCAAAAACGTCGGACGCGCAGACGGTGAGTAACCGCCCCGCATCCACCACACGCCCGCGCGCACGCAGGCAAACGCCCCGGGCAGGCGCCACGAGTTTCACGGTCGCGTCCACCGTGGCATTGGTCCACCCTGGCGGCAACACGCTGCCCGCTGCCGCCACCGCCGCAAAGTCGGCCACGGCAAACACAGCCGTGGCCTGTAACTGGCCGGGGCGAAAACTGAAGGCCTCACTCACCGGAATCTCCATCTCGACCCGGCCCGGTTCGGCGTGGACGAAGCGCAGCCCGAGCGTGCGGGCCATGGGCATGGCCAGCACAAAGGCCTGCAATGCGGCGATGGAGGCCGTGGGCAAAGGGGATGGCGAAGACAAAGTCATGGCGTTTTCCTGGAGGTTGGGGTTTGGGAGGGGGACTTGGTGGATGTGCTGGGCCGCACGCGCGGCCAGGCGCGGGGTGTCTCTCGCTTGCGTGTCTGTTGCGCCTGCAGCCACGCCTGGTGGTCGAGCACCACTTGCTTTTGGGCCTGCAACTGGCCGATCTGCTGCTCCAGCGCGGCCACGCGTTCCTGCAGGGCCAGCACCATGTCGTCGATGCCCAGCGTGCCGGCACGGTAGTCGTCAAGCCGCCGGGCAATCTGCGGCAGCGCAAAGCCCAGCTGGCGGGACATGGCGATGAACACCACCTCGCGCTTGATGCTGGCGGGATAGTCCCGGTATCCGTTGGCCCGGCGGTGCGGGCGAATCAGCCCCAGCCGTTCATAGTGGCGCAGGGCGTGGACGGACACAGAGGCCTGGCGGGCAAGTTCGGAGATCTGCATGGCACACAGGCTAGCAAGCCTGATGCTGCGCGAAGGTTGCCTTGGCGACTGTTTCCGCGCTGCCTGTGGTCGCTGGGCCGGTTTCCCCTTTGGGGCAAACCCGCATGCTGCGGTGCGTCAACATGGGTCTGTGCGGTGTAGCATTGCTGCTTTATTACAAGTTGTGGCCCCGGCGTTTGCGACTTCCTGCAGCGGCTGGGCCGTCCGGCATGTGCCGCCTTACCGCTCCACTTCCTTGTTGACGCAACTCCGGCCCTCCTACAACCCTCCCCAGGCAACAAGGCGCCTGGAGGTCGGATGCGTGCCCCTGGGCCTGGCCCCAGCGTAACCACCATGCCGCCTGCGCACGCACCCCAAGAGGCCGCGCGGCTCCACGCACTGCAGTCCTACGCCATCCTGGATACCCCCGCGGAAGACGCGTTTGACCAGTTGGCCACACTGGCCGCGCGCGTCTGCGGCTGCCCCATGGCCGTGGTCAACTTTGTAGACAGCGAGCGCCAGTGGTTCAAGGCAGCTGTGGGCGTGCCTTTCGCGCAGACCGACCGTGCCATTGCCTTTTGCGCCCATGCGCTGGATGGCAACCGCGATGCCGTGGTGGTGCCGGACGCCCGCCAGCACCCCGCATTTGCGGGCAATCCGCTGGTGGTGGGCGAACCCCGTGTTCGTTTTTACGCCTGCGTGCCCCTTGTTACGCCGGAGGGCTTTGCACTGGGAACGCTGGCGGTGCTGGACACCGTGCCCCGCACGCTGGGGGACGAGCAGCTCGACGGTCTGAAGATCCTGGCAGGCCAGGCCATGGTGCAGCTGGAGCTGCGCCGCCAGAAGCGCCTGCTGGCCCAGCTGGTGCAAGAGCGCGACCAGATGCATGCGGAGATGCTGGCCCAGAGCGATGCGCTGCGTGTGGCAGGACAGATTGCGCGCATCGGGGGATGGACGGTAGAGCTCCCCAGCCTCCAACTGACCTGGTCACAGGAGATCGCTGCCGCCTACGGGCTCACCCACCGCGTAGGCAGCCTGGCCCAGGTGCTGCAGCTGTACACCCCGCCCTACCGGGTGCACCTGCAAAAGGCCTTTGATGAATGCATGCACCATGGCACCCCCTTCGACGTCGAGGCTGAGGTGGCCATGCCTGGTGGCGGGCGATTCTGGGTGCGCACAGCAGGACAGGCGGCGCGTGATGCCCATGGCCAGATCATCCGCATCCAGGGCGCCTTCCAGGACATCTCGGTCCAGCACCAGGCGCGGCAGGCACGCCGCGAAAGCGAAGAACGCTTTCACCTGGTCTCGCGTGCCACGGCCGATGCTGTGTGGGACTGGAACCTGCACACCGATGCCATGTGGTGGAACGAGGGCATGCAGAACCTGTTTGGCGTACCGCTGGACGAGCTGCCCCCCGACAGCACCTCCTGGACCCTGCGGCTGCACCCCGACGACAGCCAGGAAATCCTCCACAGCATCCACACAGCCATTGATGGCACCGACAACCACTGGTCGGCCGAGTACCGCTTTCTTCGGAAGGACGGCACGTATGCCTGGGTGCTGGACCGGGGCTTCCTGATCCGCGACTCCACCGGCAAGGCCGTGCGCATGGTGGGCGGCATGACCGACATCAGCGTACAGAAGCTGACCGAGCTCGACGCGCAGCGTGATGCGCAGAACCATGCCGAGCTGCTGCATGTGCAGCAGCGCATCTCGTCGCTGGACATGCCCCTGCCCGACGTGCTGCAACTAGTGGCCGACACGGTGCTGCGCCAAACGCTGGCCCGGGGCGCGCTGGTGGAGCTGTTGCAGGGCCACCAGCTGGTGGCGCAGGCCTCGGCAGGCGACCATGTGCGGCCCGTGGGGCACCTGCTGGCCGTGGACCAGAGCCTGCTCTGGCCCGCACTGCGCGAAGGGCGCACCGTGGTGTGCAACGACACCGAGGCCGAGGGCTGGGACATGGCTTCGCTGCCCCACCGCCATGGCGTGCGCTCCGTGATGGCGGTGCCGCTGCGCACGGCGCAAGAGGTGGTGGGCTCGCTCAAGGTGACGTCTGACAAGCCCAACGCGTTCTCGCGTCGCGACGTGGCGCACCTGGAGATCCTTACCGAATCCCTGGGGGCCATGGTGCAGCTGCGGCATGTGGCCGGGCAGCTCAAGGCGTCGGAGCAGCAGTACCGCATGCTGTTCAACGAGCATCCCCATCCCATGTGGGTGTACGACAAGGAAACGCTGCGCCTGCAGGCTGTGAACCAGTCGATGGAAACCCACTACGGCTACACCGAGGCCGAGCTGCTGGCCATGGACATGACCGACCTGTGGCCCGCCGAGCGGCACGCAACCATCCGGGAGGCCCTGCATGCGATTGCGATCGACCAGCGCAACAAGCCAGTGATCAGCCGCCACGTCAAGAAGGACGGCAGCTTCATGGATGTGGAGATCACGGCTGGCAGCATCAGCTTCAATGGCCGCCCGGCACGCCAGGTGCTGGCCACCGACGTGACCGAACGCCTGCGCACCGAGCGCGAACTGGCCCGCATGGGCCGTGCGCAGCGCCTTCTGAGCGCCTGCAACGAAACCCTGGTGCGCGCCACCTCCGAAACCGCGCTGCTGCAGGCCATCTGCCAGATTGCCGTGGACATTGGCGGTTACCGCATGGGCTGGGTGGGGTTTGCGCTGGACGACGAACGCAAGTCCATCCAGCCTGTAGCCCACGCGGGCTACAACCAGAACTACCTCGAAAACCTGCAGCTTTCCTGGTCGGCCGATGACCCCTACGGCCGGGGGCCGGCGGGCATGGCCGTGCGTTCGGGCAAGCCCGTGATCGTGCAGGACATCCGCACCGAAGGCGATTTTTCCGACTGGACCGAGCGCATGCTGGACCACGGCTTCCACGGTGTGATCTGCCTGCCTTTGCAGGACCGTGATCGCAACCGCGACCGTACCTTTGGCCTGCTGTACCTCTACGCGCCGGACATTCTGCAGATCAGCCCTGAAGAGGCCGCCCTGCTGCAGGAACTCTCCAACGACCTGGCCTTTGGCATCACCAGCCTGCGCGCGCACAAGGCGCAGCAGCGGCTGCAGGCCTCGGTGCTCAAGGTGGCGGCGGCCGTGTCGGCCAGCACGGGCACCGAGTTTTTTGTGCAGCTGGTGCGCAACATGGCCGATGCCCTGGGGGCCCAGGGCGGCTGCGTGGTGCGGTTGCTGCCCCATGCGCAAGGGCAACCACCCCGGGTGGTCACGCTGGCGGCGGTGCTGGACGGCCAGATGCTGCCCAATGACGAATACAGCCTGGAGGGCACGCCCAGCCTCATGCTGCTGACGCAGCGCGAGTACGTGGTGACCGACAAGGTGCAGCAGCGCTACCCGGATGCGCCCGTGCTCCGTTACGTGGGCGCTCAGGCCTACGCAGGACAACAGCTGTGCAATGCCGACGGCGAGGTGGTGGGCATTGTGTTCGTGCTGTTCCGCCAGGCCATTGCAGAGACGGATTTCATCGCCTCCACGCTGCAGATCTTTGCCGCGCGCGCTTCGTCCGAGATCGACCGACAACTGGCCGACGCCCGCATCCGCCACCAGGCCTCTCTGCTGGACAAGGCGCAGGACGCCATCCTGGTGCGCGACCTGGAACACCGCATCATCTTCTGGAACAAAAGCGCCGAGCGCCTGTACGGCTGGTCGCAGCTGCAGGTGCTGGGCCAGTCCATCGAGACCCTGCTTTACGACGACCCCGCCCACTTTCGCCATGCCACCCAGTCGGTGCTGGAGCAAGGCGAGTGGACTGGCGAGATCGTGCAGCGCCACCGCGATGGCAGCACCATCGAGGTCGAAGGCCGCTGGACCCTGGTGCGCGGGGATGACGGCCAGCCGCAATCCATCCTGGCCATCAACACCGACATCCGCCAGCGCAAGGCCAGCGAGCGCGAAATCCAGCGTCTGGCGTTCTACGACGCGCTCACCGGCCTGCCCAACCGCATGCTGCTCATGGACCGCATGGCCCATGCGCTGGCCAATGCCCAGCGGCGCCAGCAGGGCGGGGCGCTGCTGTTCATCGACCTCGACAACTTCAAGACCCTGAACGACACCCTGGGCCATGATCAGGGTGACCTGCTGCTGCAGCAGGTGGCGCAGCGCCTGAACACCTGCGTGCGCAGCGTGGACACGGTTGCCCGGCTGGGCGGCGACGAGTTTGTGGTGATGCTGGAAGAGCTGAGCCCCAAACCCCACGAACTGGCCCTGCACGCGCGTGGGGTGGGCGAAAAGATCCTGGCCATGCTGGCCGTGCCTTATGCGCTGGCGGGCTACCAGTACCGCAGCACACCGAGCATCGGCATCGCGCCCTTCACCGGCGCGTTGACCAGCGTGGGCGAGCTGCTCAAGCAGGCTGACCTGGCCATGTACCAGGCCAAGACAGCGGGACGCAACACCCTGCGCTTTTTCGACCCCGACATGCAGGCCGTGGTGACGGCCCGCGCCGGGCTGGAAACCGACCTGCGTGCCGCACTGGCGCAGGAGGAATTTTTGCTGCACTTTCAGCCGCAGATGCACCAGTCGGGCCGCTGCGTGGGGGTGGAGGCCCTTGTGCGCTGGGCCAGCCCCCAGCGCGGCATGGTGCCCCCTGCCGTGTTCATACCGCTGGCTGAGGAAACCGGGCTCATCCTGCCACTGGGCCGCTGGGTGCTGCACACGGCGTGCAAGCTGCTCGCAACTTGGCAGGACGACCCCCAGCTGACTCACCTGACCATGGCAGTGAACGTGAGTTCGCGCCAGTTCCGACACGCCAGTTTTGTGGACGACGTGGCCCGGGTGCTGGCCATCACCGGAGCACCGGCCCATCTGCTCAAGCTGGAGCTGACCGAAAGCCTGCTGGTGGAAGACATGGAGACCACCATCGCCACCATGGCTGCGCTGCGCTCGCACGGCGTGGGCTTCTCGCTGGACGACTTCGGCACCGGGTACTCGTCGCTGAGCTACTTGAAGCGCATGCCGCTCGACCAGCTCAAGATCGACCAGAGCTTTGTGCGCGACCTGCTGACCGACCCCAACGACGCTACCATTGTGGACACCATCATCGGCCTGTCGCGCAGCCTGGGCCTGGAAGTCATCGCCGAAGGCGTGGAAACCCCCGAACAACGCGAGCTGCTGGCACGCGCGGGCTGCCAGCTCTACCAGGGCTACCTCTTCAGCCGCCCCCTGTCTGCGGACCTCCTGGGGGCCTTCCTGCGCCCTGCGGCCGCGTAGACGGCCTGCACGGCCCCGCGTTTTCCCGATCGCCGTGCCGTTACCGGCCCCCCGTGCACGGTGGTCGGCTGCGTTTTTCTCCCTGGGGTTCTGTCCCGTGCGCCCCCCAAACATCGCCCCGTCCAGATGACAACCCCTGCCCTCGGGTGTGCCCCAAGTTGTCCCTCTGTCTTCTTCTTATGTTGTCTATAAATACATAGTCGTAGTAGTAGAAGGCGGCACGGAATGTGGACAACCGCTTTTTTCCTAACCGCAGCGCGCACTTGCAGGTGCGCCAACCCTGTGCACCGATCCCTCTTGCCGTTGTCACGGGAACGGGGACAAAACACAGCGCCTGTTTTTTTCTGTGGATAACCACGTGGTTGTGCCAGAACTATCCCCAGTCTTACGCACCGGCCCTGGTTCGTCATGAATTTGTGAAAAAATTGGCTCTGGCGCTTGCTGCATAAGCGCTTGTAGCTATCTTATTGATAGTAAACAGACATTCGCAAGCGCCGTGCTGCGAGTGCCGCTCCACCTCCACCTCAGCAAAGCGGAGCCCAAAAACGGAGGTCCGCACCCAGGTCTTGTTCATGCCCCTGCTTTTGGGGCAGCCCACCAGAACGCGCGTGCGCCGCGGAATGGTGTTTCGAGGGGTTCTGGTTATTCTTCTATAGTTCTATATATAAATAGCAGTAGTAGTAGAGCAAGCCACTTTCTGTGGACAAGGCCAATTTGTTCAATGCTGGCGCGGGGTTGCGCAGCTGCAAAGTCTGTGCGGCGGTCTGCACAAAGGGCGGGGCTCGCAGACAACAACTTCGGGCCATCGCCTTTTTGTGTGGATAACTGTCCAGTTGTGCTAGAACTGTTCCCAGTGTTATCCACAACGGGTGCCCGTCGACAACCTTTTCCATCCCACAAAGCACAAAGCCCGGGGTCCGTGGAGGACTCCGGGCTTTGTCAGGCAAGAAGAGAGGGAACCGCCGCCCACCTCTGAGCCGCCCCCTGCGTCAGGGCGGCCCCACGAGGGGATTTACTTCGCGGGTGCTGCCTGCGGTTGCTGATGGCGGCCTTCGCCACCCCGCATGCCGTGGTGCCCGTGTCGGCCTTCGCCGTCGCCCTTCATGCCTGCCATGCCTCCCATACGGTGGCCGTGGTGGGCCTGGGCGTCAAAGGTTTTTTGCTGCTCGGGCGTCAGTGCCGCGTAGAAGGCCTTGGTGGCCTCGCCACGGCGGTCGGCCTCGGCGGCGTGCTGGGCGCGCATGGCCCGCATGCGGTCGATGCGCTCGGGGGTGGTCAGTTTGTCCATGTTCTGGCGGTCCAGACGGGCAGGGCGTTCGCCCGGTTGCATGGCCGCAGTGAACGTTGTCCACGCGGGTTCTTGCGCGGCGGTCAGCTTGAGCTGGCCCTTGAGGGCGGCCAGGCGTTTGGCATGGTGTTCGGCACGTTTTTCTGCACGGTCGCCATGGTGGCGTTCGTGCCGTTCTCCGGCCTTGTAGCGCGGGGCGGCTTCGGTTGTGGGGGCGCCAGCAGCGGGTGGGGTGGCCGGGGCTGGCTGGGCCAGAACAGGCAGGGCCAGCGCGGCCAGAACAGTGGTGGCGGCAAGGCGGTGTTGGAAGCGGAAAGCCATGGTGTGGGTCCTTTTACGGGGGTGGCTCGCTGGAACGACCGTTCCGGCGATTGAGAGTCAGTGTCCGCCCCACATGTATCGCGGCCGTGCGCGTTGGATGACGCTGTGTAAAGTTGTGCCAAGAAGCTGCAGACCTGCGCGATCAAGGTTTTGATAAAAAATGGCCGCTAGCGCTTATCCATCAAGCGTTAATAGCTATTATATTTGTAGCTAATTCAGACGGCCATCGTTGCTTGTGCGCTCCGGCGGCAGGCTGCGTGCCGACGACCACCGACAATGGCATGTTCCGTGTCGGGCGGGCTGTTTTGCTCACGGGTTCGATCGCTCGATCGTCCGTTGGCAACAGCTTCACCGATAGAGAAAGTGCTCTCGCTGAAAGCGCTTCACCACCAACGCTCCCGAACAAAAGGTTATCTGTGTTCAAGAACATGATCGTGTACCGCATTGCCCCGCAATGGCAGGTTGAATTGACGCAAGTAGAAGAAGCCCTGGCAAAGGCGCCCTTCATGGAATGTGGTGCCACCCAGGAAAAGTCCCTGGGCTGGGTGCCCCCGCGCGGTGATGCACACGGCCCGCTGGCCGAGTCGGTCGGGGGCCAGTGGATCCTGCGCTTCATGGTCGAATCCAAAGTGCTGCCCGGCAGCGTGCTGGCCCGCCGCGTGAAGGAAAAGGCTGAGCGCATCGAGCAGGAAACCGGCCGCAAGCCCGGCAAGAAGGAAAGCAAGGAGCTGAAAGACGAGGCCAAG
The DNA here is from genome assembly GCF_023913775.1 of Acidovorax facilis. Taxonomy (GTDB): domain Bacteria; phylum Pseudomonadota; class Gammaproteobacteria; order Burkholderiales; family Burkholderiaceae_C; genus Acidovorax; species Acidovorax facilis. The sequence continues at coordinate 16,092 of NZ_JAMXAX010000028.1, read as the reverse complement.
CTGGACCTGCTGCCCATGGCCTTCACCAAGCAGGGCTCGATGTGGGTGTGGATCGACACCACCTCGCGCCTGCTGGTGCTGGACACCTCCAGCCAGGGCCGCGCGGACGAAGTGGTCACCCTGCTGGTCGAGGCGCTGCCCGGCCTGTCGGTGTCGCTGCTGAATACCCAGACCAGCCCGCAGGCCGCCATGGCCCACTGGCTCAAGGAACAGGAGCCGCCCGTGGGCTTCACGGTGGACCGCGAGTGCGAACTCAAAAGCGCCAACGAGGAAAAAGCCGTGGTGCGCTACGCCCGCCACCCGCTGGATATCGAGGAGGTGCAGGCCCACATCGACGCCGGCAAACTGCCTACCAAGCTGGCACTGACTTGGGACGACCGCGTGTCCTTCATGCTCACAGAGGGGCTGCAGATCAAAAAAGTGTCGTTCCTGGACACCGTGTTCGAGGGCACCAAGGCCGATGACGGTGGTTTTGATACCGATGTGGCGATTGCCACGGGCGAGCTGGTCAAGCTGATCCCGGACTTGATTGAGGCGCTGGGCGGAGAGGCGGAGGGTGGCGTGGCCAGTGCGGTAGCTGCGGTGGCCTCAGCTGGGGACAGCATGCCGGCGCCTTCAGTGGAATCACGCGCCCCCACGAATTCAGCGCCTGCGCGAAAGAGTGGCGCTGGTGGCGTGGTGACGGGCCCTGCGCAAGTCCCAGTGGATACGGACCCGGAGTCGGCACCGTTTTAAAAAGCGGGAACTGATCGGTTCGCAGGGATAAATTTGGGAACTATAAAAACTCCTAAAAAGAAATAAAAAATGGAAAATTCTCAAAATCAAAAGAATGCTTCTATTGAGACGTTAAGAGCTTTGGCGGTTGCCTTGGTGTTTGTGCACCATCTTCATTCAGGAGCCAATATTGGCCTGCCCTTTTTTTACCAAATTGGTGGCTGGCTGGGTGTACAAATATTCTTTGTGATCAGTGGATATTTGATTATTTTGAGCGCCATTCGATATTCGGCAAGAGATTATTTTATTCATCGATTTTTTAGAATATATCCGGCGTACATATTTTGGTTTTTATTTTTTTCATTGGCTTTTAATCAATTGACGCTGGATAGTCTCGATGTAAGGGCTCTGTTGGCGCACCTGACATTCTTGCAGCATCTATTTCCTGGTTATTACTTCAAATATAATGCTCTGTTTGTGAGTTGGACGCTGACCATAGAATTGGTCTGGTATGTAATCGCATTCCTCTGCGCTACAAAATTTTCAAGACATCCATTGAAAATAACATTTGTTTTCATGGCTATTGCATACGTGTGGACTTTGTGGGGATGGTCCAATCCTTCGATCTACAAATCTTTGGATTCAAATGGCAGATATTTCTTTGTTAATAACAACTTTATCAGTCAATTGCCATTTTTCTTTTTTGGAGCATATATTGCTGTTAAAAATCCAAAATTTGATAAAGCAGGACTATTTGCAGTTTTCTTGGTGGCTGTGATTCTATCAACGTCATGGAAGCCACACTTTCCAGATCCGATATTTATCACTGGATTTGGTGTTGCATCGCTTTTTCTTATATTAAAAGATACCGATTACAAAAATCCAAAATTTGTCAATGTATTGTCTGATATTTCTTATTCGTTTTATTTGATTCACTACCCGGTGATAGTCTCTGTGGCACGCGTGATCGAGAACAAGGGAATGTTAGTCATCTTGTCTATCGTTATTACCGTTGCACTTGCCTACCTTAGCCATCGATTTATTGAGCAGCCTTTCATCAGGATGGCAAAGCGTCATGCTGGAAAGTTTGTCCAGAAAGATGGAAACATCAAACCAGCTTCTCAATAGACAAGTTGCACAGAATCTATATTTATTTGGATGCAGAGGTATTTGAATTTGCCATATTGCTTATTTCTCGCACAAATAACTTCCGCCAGGCATCTCGGGTTTCATCTTCCACCAGCTGAGGCATAAAACCGAAGGCCAGGGTGCGTTCCCCTCGCACCATGATGCCGTGGTTCTCCCGCTGCAGGGGTTCCCTGGCCAGCACCTTGTAGCCCGGACGGGGCGCCATGGATGCATAGTTTGTGTACAGGCGCTTTGAAGGTTTGAGCCGGTAGACTTTGCCGTCAATCAGGAAAACGCCGTTCCGGTTTTTCCACTCAATATTGGCAATGCCAAACACCTCATGCATCCAGTCAAAGGTGGGCTTGCCGTTTGCGTCAAATTCACCCAGGCGCATGTCCTGAATCAGTGCCCCGCCGTTTTTCCAGTAGGTGGTTAGCTTGGCCTTGATGCTCTGGGGCATGGCGGCCTGGTGGGGCACCAGGATGGCGTCCAGCTGCCCGATGATGGGGTCGTCCGAGAGAAGGTTCTTTTCGCCGATGACATGGACCTGCATGCCGGGCTCGCTGCTCAGAATCTTGTAGGACGCGAACAGCGCATCGCGGTGGGTGTTTCTGCCCGCGCTTTTCTCACCGTGCCACACGTGGAAGTTGGTGGTGGAGCCCAGGATGCCAATTCTGACCCGGCGTTCCGAGCCCGTTGTGACGGCGGAGCCCGACTTGGCAATGCGGGCGTGAAGCTTGTTCAGCTGCAGGCCAGCCAGCGGCCCCCCACCTGCCTGGTGGTGGAAGCCTCCGATCTCGTAGCCCATCACATGGGGCTGGGCCAGCGACTGGGCCACTGCCTGCTGGATGACGGGGATCAGCTCTGGCGTCTTCTTGGCTGCTTCCCACCGCTCACCATATGCGCCCACCATGACTTTCTTGTAGCCCAGTGAACCCATGTAGTTGGCCAGCGTGGGCAACACATCGGGGTCTGCCACCAGCCCATAGCCATCGTAGAAATTGAAGTCGATGACTGCGATGTCAATGCACGGGGCCAGCTTTTCGACGACACCCGTGGCGTAGATGGCGTCGTGGGAGGTAAAGGTTTCTGCAAAGTAGCCAATCGCCTCTGCCCCCTTGCTCCGGATCACATTGGCGTAGGCGCAGGTGGCTTCCTGGAGCCGGGTTTCCCGGAATTCCTTGTGGGCGTGCAGCAGGGGCTCTGCTTTAGGAACACCTGCTGCGATGTGGTTGTTGTAGTTGATGATGGGCTGTTTGGCGTTGTACTTTTTGGCAAACGCATCCTGGGTGGACTCCTTGTAGTCCCGCCACTGGTAGCCCATCTGCCCGTACTTGATTTCGTGCTCTTCCTGCAGGCCGATGGCGTAGCCCAGGACCTTGCCGGGGTAGCGCTTGGAGAAGTGATCGACGGTCTGGGCAATGAATGGGTCTGCGTATTTCCTGATCGACGCATCGGTGAAGTCGGGCTGCCAGCTGGGCTCGCCCGAAAAATTGCGCATGGCCATGTCTGGATGTGCCGTGGTGATCCATTGCGGCACGGTGGACATGTTGGGCACGAGCTGGCCCGTCTCGTCCTTGTAGGGGCGTCCACCCATGTCAATGACCAGCAGCAGCGACAGGCCGCCGTTGACGATGGCATCCAGATGGCGGTGGTACTGGGCAAATTCGTACTGGCCCTTGCGACTTTCGATATCGGACCAGTTGAGATAGACGGTGGCGTGGCTGAAGCCCTGGGCCTTGAGTTCGCGGGGCAGGTTCTGGTTCTGATTCAGATCCCAGGGCATGACGATGATGCTGGAGATGGGAGCGGGTGGAGGTGGGGCTGCTTGGCTGGCCAGCGCAACCAGCGAAACAAGAACGGCGGCAATGCGAAGAATTTTTTTCATGAAAGCGCTGGAAGAAAGGTTCCGTAGGAGGCGTTGGGCGGCCTGGATTCACAAAATGCGCCCCTCGCTGGGCGGTCAAAGCGCTGGCAACAAGAGGGATATCCATTCCATTGTTCCATGAACAACAGGGATACCTTGATCTTGTGCTGCGCGACACCGGCGCGGGGTGGTAGTGCGCCACCACCTGCTCGAAAGCCCGTTCAGCAGGCCGTCTGCACCATCTCCGCAAGCGCATGCACATAGTGGTCCTCGATGCCCAGTACGCCGAATTGCGCGACCAGCTGATCGAGGTATTCGCGGTTGCTGCCGATGCGGCCACAGGCGCTGGCTATGGTGGCGGCGGTGGCCTGCATGGACAGGTCGCCCCGGTAGTGTGGATGGGCTGTATTGGCCGTCAGCACCAGCGCCTGATTGACAACACCCTGGGGCGTCTGCAATGGCAGCAGGGCGGGGCTGTAGGCGCCGGTGATCATCTCGCGGCGCCAGAGCAGGCGTGACTCCTCTTCAACCGCACAGGCCGGAATGCGGAACACCAGCCCGTCGCAAGACTGCGCTGCGTCGCCCTGCAGCGTGAGCACGAGGCCGGGGCAATCCGGTGTGCCCCGGCCGATGGTGGTGCTCAGCGCAAAGCGCCGGGCGAATCCCGGCAGGTGCGCCCTGCGGACCTCGGCAAACTCCAGGCCGGGGTTCCACATCAGCGAGCCATATGCAAACACCCACAGGTCGTCCCGGCGTTCGGACACGCCCGCCAGCACCTGGCGGCGCGAGCGTTCGACGTCGCCGTCGGGCAGGCGCCAATCGATGGGCAGGCCCTGGCTGCGCGCCTGCGCGTCCCATTCCGCCAGGACCTCGTCGGTCAACCGCAGTCCGCAGGCGTGGGCGGGGATGAGCCGTCCTTGAAGTTCGGGAAGGTGCACAAAGGCAGGGGGCGTCATGTGCTGGGACTGCAGGAGATCGTGGGGCAAGCTCTACTGTAGTGGTCCGAGAACGGTTGGATCAATGGGCCGACTGACAACTCAGTGTTCCAGCCATGGTGTTGATGGCGGCGCGCGGTGACGTGTTACGGCAGAGGCCATGAAAGAAGGGGGCGCCGCCGTAGCGATGGCCCGTCAACGGCCCACAAATTGCGCGCTTTGGCGTTGGTGAAAGGCCTCCACCCCCGCACGGAAGTCCTCGGTGCCCGCGCAGTGCACAAAGGCGTCTTTTTCGGCCGCCAGTTGTTCGGGCAGAGTGCGGTCCATCGATGCGCGCATGAGGCGCTTCATCGCGCCGTAGGCCACGGTAGGCCCGGCGGCCAGGCGCTGGGCCAGGGTGGTGGTGGCACTGTCCAGTTCGGCGGCGGGCACCACGCGGTTGATGAGGCCCAGGCGCAGCGCGTCGTCTGCCGTGAAGGCTTCGCCCAGCAGCGCGATCTCCAGCGCCTTGCGCAGGCCCACGATGCGCGGCAGCGCCCACGAGGCGCCCACGTCGCAGCTGGTGCCCAGGTTGATGTAGGCCAGGTTCAGGCGTGTGCCTTCGGCGGCGATCACGTAGTCGGCCATGAGCAGCAGGCTCAGGCCCGCGCCCGCCGCCACGCCATGTACCTGCGCGATGACCGGCGCGTTCATCTGCGTGAGCAGCTGCAGCGCTGCGTTGAGCGGGGTAAGGATGTCGATGGCGCCCTGCACCGGGTCGGCGCGCAGGGTGGTCAGGTCGCCCCCGGCCATGAAGCCGCGGCCGTTGCCACACAGCACTGCGGCGCGCACGCTGGGGTCGGCGGCAATGGTCTGCACGGCGGCCAGGAAGGCGTTGGCCATGGGCACATCGATGGCGTTGAGCGCATCGGGCCGGTTGAAACGCAGCGTGGCGATGGCGCCGTTGCGTTCCAGCAGCAGGGGGGCGGTCGGGTCGGCGGCGGTGGTTTTCATGTCAAATTGGCCTCTAGCGCTTGCTATATAAGCGCAGATAGCTCCTGTTTTGATAGTAATCTACGCGGCAAGTGGTGAGCCCCGGGCTAGTGGTACAGCGCCTCGATCTCGGCCGCATAGGTCTTGTAGATGCTGGAGCGGCGCACCTTCATGGTTGCGGTCACCTCGCCGTCGTCGTGGTCCAGCTCCTTGGTCAGCAGGTGGAACTTGCGGATCTGCGAGACCTGCGCGAGGCGCTGGTTGCCCTGGTTGATTTCCGCATCGATGAGGACACGCACCTCGGGGTGCTCCACCAGCGAGCGAAAGTGCGTGAACGGAATGCGCCGCGCCTCGGCCCACTTGCCCACGGTCTCGTAGTCGATCATCACCAGCGCGCCGACGAACTTGCGCGCCTCGGCAACGATGATGCATTCCTTGATGAAGGGGCTGCCCTTCATCGTGTTCTCGATTTCGGACGGCGTGAGGTTCTTGCCACCGGCCGTGATCATGATGTCCTTGAGGCGGTCCACGATCTGGATCTGGCCTTGCGATTCGCGCACCACGTCGCCGGTGTGCAACCAGCCATCCACGATGCTGCTGGCCGTGGCCTCGGGGTTCTTGTAGTAACCCGCAAACACCATGTCGCCCCGCAAATGCAGCTCGCCGTTGTCGGCAATGCGGTGTTCCACGCCTTGCGTGGGCACGCCCACGGTGCCCACCACCACGTGGTCCAACCGGTGGCCTGTGACCATGCCGGTGGATTCGGTCAGGCCGTACACCTCGATGAGTGGCACGCCCAGCACGCGGAAGAAGCGCACCACATCGGGCGGAATGGGCGCAGCGCCGGTGAGCGCCACATGGGCATTGCGCAGGCCGATGAAGTTCTGCAGCGCGCGGAAGACGAGCCAGTAGCTGCCAGCAAAGGTCAGCTTGTCGGCAGCGCTCCAGGCACTGCGCGGCTTTTCGGCCAGCGGCTTGCAGGCGTTGTAGGCCTTGTGGAACAGCGCGCGGCGCAGGCCACCGGTTTCCTGCAGCTTGATGTGGATGGCGGCGTGCAGCTTCTCCCAGATGCGGGGCACGCCCAGGAACATGGTGGGAGCGACCTCGCGCAGGTCTTCCTGCACGGTGCGGATGGACTCGCCAAAGTTCACTTGCGAGCCGATGTACACGGGCACAAAGCTGGTGAGCATCTGCTCGGCCACATGGCACAGCGGCAGGTACGACAGGTGGGTGGTCTCGCGCGACAGCTCCAGCCGGTCCACGATGCCAGGCACCACGCCCCGGATGTTGCGGTACGAAATCATCGCGCCCTTGGGCTTGCCGGTGGAGCCCGACGTGTAGATCATCAGGCCCACATCGTCGAGCCGCTGGCGTGCCAGAGCATCGTCGATGATGGCTTGCTGGCCCGACGCCGCGCCAAGCTGTTCCACCTCGTCAAACGTGGTGATGAACTGCCGCACCTCTGGCGCAAAGCTGCGCAGGCCCTTGGTCTCCATGACCACGATCTTTTTCAGGCGCGGCAGCTCGGGCAGCGCGGCCAGCAGCTTGTCGGTCTGCTCCTGGTCTTCGCAGACCATGATCTCGATGTCGGCATGGCCCACCACGTAAGCCACCTCGTTGGTGGGGCTGGTGGGGTACACACCCACCGTCACGGCGCCCACCAGGCCTGCGCCCATCTGGGCCAGCACCCATTCGATGCGGTTCTCGGAGATCACGCCCACATGCCCGCCCACCGGCAGGCCCAGTGCCTTGAGGCCCAGGCCGAAGTGAGTGGCACGCTGGTGGTACTGCGCCCAGGTGAAGGGCTTCCAGATACCGAAGTCCTTTTGCCGTATGGCGATGCGCTGCGCGTCGGTGCGTGCGCGCTCGCGCAGCATCTGGGGCAGGGTGAGGTCGGGGAGTGTGCTCATGACAGCCAGCGTTTGCGACGCTTGTAGTGCTTGATGTCCTTGAAGCTTTTCGCCTCGCCACCACCGCCCATGCCAAGGTAGAACTCGCGCACGTCCGGGTCATTGGCCAGGCGCTCGGCCGTGCCGTCGATCACGATCTTGCCGTTCTCCATGATGTAGCCCCGGTGCGCCACGGCCAGCGCCACGGTGGCGTTCTGCTCCACCAGCAGCATGCTGGTGCCGCGTTCGGCATTGATGCGCGCGATGATGGTGAAGATGTCTTCCACCAGCTTCGGAGAAAGCCCCAGCGAGGGCTCGTCGAGCAGGATGAGCTGGGGCTGCGCAATCAGCGCGCGGCCAATGGCCAGCATCTGCTGCTCGCCGCCCGACAGGTACCCGGCCAGGCCCTTGCGCCGCTCATGCAGACGTGGAAAGTAGCTGTAGACCAGGTCGAAATCCGGCGTTGCATCCTTGCGGCCCGTGAGTGCATATGTGGCGGCCACCAGGTTCTCTTCGACCGTGAGGTCTTCAAACACGCGGCGGCCTTCCATCACGTGGCTCAGGCCGTTGCGCACCAGCTGCTGCGGGGCCACGGCGGCCGTGGGCTGGCCGTTGAAGTGGATGCTGCCGCTTTCGACCACGCCATCTTCCAGCGCCAGCAGGCCCGAGATGGCTTTGAGCGTGGTGCTCTTGCCTGCCCCGTTGCTGCCCAGCAGCGCCACGATCTGCCCCCGCGGCACGGCCAGCGACAGGCCGCGCAGGGCCTGCACCACCTTGTTGTAGATGACCTCGATATTGTTGACTTCGAGGACGTTGGCCGGGGTTGGCTGGGTCATGGCAAAGGCGAGGTCAGAGCTTGATCCAGTCCGAGGCGGCAACCATCTTCTGGGCCTTCATGTCCGCGCGGTACACACGGCCCACGGGGATGGAGTTGCCACTGATGGTGATCGGCACGCCGATGAGGCCGCCCGTGTCGAAGTCCTTGATGCTGTTGAGTGCAGCCTTGAGGTTCTTGCCATCGAGGGGTTTGCCCGCATCCAGCGTGCGCTTGGCCGCCTCGGTGAACAGCATGGCGGCCAGGAAGCCCTGGATGTAGGCCGTGCTCTGGTACTCGGGCCGCAGTGCGCGGATCTTCTCCAGCATGGGCGCCTTCTCGGTGTCGTAGTAATAGCGGTAGGGCATCACGCCCATGAAGCCGTCGGCGGCGTCGCCCATCTTCATCACGGTGGAGCTGTCCATGGTCCAGAAGGTGCCCATCCACTTGCTGGTCATGCCCTGCTGCTTGCCCTGGGTGATGAACTCGGGGATGGGCGCGAGGATGTAGCCGTGGAAGATGGTGTAGTCAGGGGCTGCGCGGCGCAGCTTGATGACTTCGCCCGACACGTCCACGCTGCCGGCGGGCGTCATGATCTTGACGGGCACCGACAGGCCAAGCTTCTTGGCTTCGGCCTCGCTTTTCTCGATGGGGTCGCGGCCGAACTCGGAGTCGGAGTACACGAAGGCCACCTTGGCGCCGGGCTTCTCTTTGGCGATGTGCTTGAGCAGGATGCCGAACATCTCGGTGTAGTCGGGGCCCACGAGGAACTGGTTCGGGTACTTGGCGGGGTCGTTCAGCTCTGATGCAAACGAGGCCCCGGCCATCAGCGTGGTGCCCGCGCGGTCCAGCTCGGGGTTGATGGTTTTGGAGAAGCCTGTGGAGTCGCCGTAGTAGAGATGAACCTTGTTCTGGCTGGTGATCTTCTTGTACGCGGCCACGGACACGTCGACCTTGTAGCCCGTGTCCTCGGGCACGTACTTGAGCTTGCGGCCCTTGATGCCGCCCGCGTCGTTGACCATCTTCACGTAGTCGCCAATGCCTGCGTTGATGCCCACGCCCGCAAACGCGAACACGCCGGTGAGCGGGATGGAGCCGCCAATCACGATGTCTTCGCCCGACTGCGCCAGCACCGACAGCGGGCTGGTGAGTGCGGCGGCGCCAGCGGCGGCCAGCAGTGTGCGGCGGCGTGGTGAGGTGAGGGTCTTGTGCATGCGTGTCTCCTGGTGGTTTAGTTTCTGAAAGGCCAGAGATGGAAGAAACGACGGACGCGCCGCCACACTTCGGCCAGGCCATGGGGCTCGAAGACGAGAAAACCGATGATGAGCAGACCAAAAATGACGGTGCGCACGGGCGAGAGGAACACCGTGAGTTCCGTGCCGCCGGGCAGCAGGCCCACGATGAGCTTGAGCAGCTCGGGCACCATGGTCATGAACACTGCGCCCAGGATGCCGCCCAGGATGGAGCCCATGCCGCCTACGATGATGGCCGCCAGGAAGAAGATGGACATGAGCAGCGGAAAACTCTCGGGCGTGACCACGCGAAAGAAGTACGCCCACAGCCCGCCTGCCACACCCGCGTAGAACGACGAAAGCCCGAACGACAGCAGCTTGTAGCGCAGCAGCGGAATGCCCAGCACCTCGGCCGAAATGTCGCGGTCGCGAATCGCAATGAAGGCGCGGCCCACGCGGGTGCGGAACAGGTTGGCCGCGCCCAGCAGCATGAGGAGGGTGACGGGCACGATCAGCCAGTACAGGCGGAACGAGGTATCGAGTGCCATGCCGAACAGCTTGGCGGGCGGCACGCTCAGGCCGCCTGTGCCGCCGGTGAACTTCCAGTTGGCAAAGATGAAGTGCGCGATGAACGATGCGGCAATGGTGGCAATGGCCAGGTACAGCCCCTTCACGCGCAGCGAAGGAATGCCCACCACGATGCCGCCCAGCATGGCGACGAAGCCACCGGTCAGCAGGTTGAGCAAAAAGGGCGTGCCCACCTTGGTTTCCAGCACGGCCACGGTGTAAGCGCCCAGGCCCATGAAGGCGGCCTGCCCCAGGCTGACCAGCCCTGTGTAGCCCGTGAGGATGTTGAGGCCTGTGGCGCTGGCCACGTTGATGCTGACCAGGCAGGCCAGGTACAGCCAGTAGTCGCTGGCCATGAACGGGAACAGCACCAGCAGCGCGGCGCCCACGGCCAGCCACACCTTTTGCGTGCGCGAGTCGAACAGCGCCGCGTCGGCGATGTAGGTTTCCTTGAGGGTTCCGATGCGCATGGGTCAAGCCTCCAAGGCGCAGATGTGTTTTGGCATCGTCGGCCTGGCCTGTGCCAAGCCGTTGTGCGAAAGGCCGCGGAGCAGGCCATGCGAGTGACCGCCGTGGAACCGGCTTTGCCGGGCCACCGGCGGTGTCCCCCTTGAGGGGGAAGACGCGAAGCGGCGCAGGGGGTGTTTCATAGTCTTTCGATTTCGTGGGTGCCGAACAGGCCATAGGGCCGCACCAGCAACACGGCGACCAGCACGATGAAGGTGGCCAGCAGCTTGTATTCGCCGCCCAGGTAGGCCCCGGCCACTGCCTCGATCAGGCCGATGAGCACGCCGCCGATGAGTGCGCCCAGCACGCTGTCGAGCCCGCCCACGATGACCACCACCAGCACCGACAGGCCAAACACGCCCATGCTCGATGAGATGCCACCAATCGAGCCGACGATGATCCCGGAGACCGCCGCGATCATGGCCGACACCACCCAGGCCAGCGAGAACACACGTGGCACGTTGATGCCGACGGAATAGGCCGCAGCCTGGTCGCTGGCTGTGGCACGCAGGGCCACGCCGCCGCGCCAGAAGCGGAACACCACCAGCACTGCCGCGATGAACACGATGGCGATCACGGCGCCCCAGAACACCTTGGGCGCGAGGAAGGCATCCCCCACCATGATGGGCTGCGTGGGCATGAAGTCGGGCAGGCGGCGCTGGTCGGCCGTCCAGATCATCTCGACCAGGCCCACGAGCACCGAGGCCAGGCCCACGGTGACCATGAAAACGGAGATCGGCGGCTCGCCCAGCAGCGGGCGGATCATGGTGCGCTCGATCACCGCGCCCAGCAGGCCCGTACCCAGCACGGCGGCGGGGATGGCCAGCCACAGCGGCAACGCGAACATCGATGCAAAGGTGAAGAACAGGTACGCACCCACCATGAGCAGCTCGCCAATGGCGATGTTGACCACGCGCGTGGCCTTGTAGACCATCACAAAAGCCAGTGCGGCCAGCGCGTACAGCCCGCCGCCCGCGATGCCGGTGAGGCTGATTTCAAACAGGTAGGCCCAGTCCATCATGCGGCTCCCTGCGGGGTGGTGGAGTGGCTGCTGGCCCGCAGCCTGGCGCGCAGGTCGCCCACATCGCCAGCGCCCAGGTAGGCGCGGATGACCTCGGGGTCCGCCTGCACCTGCGCGGGCGTGCCCTGTGCGATGACCTGGCCGAAGTTGAGCACCACCACGTGGTCCGACAGGTCCATCACCATGCCCATGTCGTGCTCCACCATCAGCACCGTCACGCCCCACTCCTCGCGCACGTCGAGAATGAAGCGTGCCATGTCTTCGGTCTCTTCGCGGTTCATGCCCGCCACGGGCTCGTCCAGCATCAGGATCTGTGGCTGCATGGCGAGGGCCCGGGCCATCTCCACGCGTTTTTGCAAGCCGTAGGGCAGGGCCGAGACGGGTGCGTGGCGGATGTGGTCGATTTCGAGGAAGTCGATGATGCGTTCTTCGATGTCTCGGCGCAGCTCGGCCTCTTCGCGGCGCGCGCGGCCGAAGTACAGCAGCGCGTCGAGCACGTTGGTTTTGAGGTGCGCGTGGCGGCCCAGCTTGATGTTGTCGAGCACGGTCATGCCCCGAAACAGCGCAATGTTCTGAAAGCTGCGGCCCAGGCCCAGCTTGGCGCGCTGCGGTGCGGGCACGCGGGTGATGTCCTGCCCCTGAAAGCGGATGGAGCCCTGGCTGGGCCGGTAGAAGCCCGAGATGGTGTTGAACAGCGAGGTTTTGCCCGCACCGTTGGGGCCGATGACGGCGGTGATGGAGCCGGGCAACACATCGAACCCTACGCCGGTCAGCGCCTTCACGCCACCAAACGCCAGGGTCACCCCCTGCACCTGGAGCAGGGGCGTAGCAGCAGTGGGGCCGGAAGGGGTTGTCTCCATTGGCTTTCTAATACGGGTTGTTCGCAGCTTCTGAACAGAAATTTCTTGCAGACCTGCAGAAATTTCCTACTTGTGCGTAAACTATTTACTCGTGAGTAGATTCTGGAAGTCGTCACCCCGTTCAGCATCCGTACTTTCCCGAGGAATCGCCACCCATGCCCCAGGCCAAAGCGGCATCGACCCGACGCAGCAGCAAAAGCAGCACGAGCAGCGGAAGCAGCCCCCAGCGCGCGGCCTCCAAGCCCTCATCAGCAGCCCCGGCACCCGGGCCCGAAGACGCGCCCGACGCCGCAGCTTCGCCCTGGGCTCCTGTGTCGCACCGCGAACGACAGCGCGAGGCCAAGCGCAACGCCGTGCTGCAGGCCGCGGCGCAGTTGTTCAATGAGCGCGGCTTTCATGCCACCTCGCTCGACGACATTGCGGCGCGCTTGAACGTGACCAAGCCCACGCTGTACTACTACGTGAAGAACAAGGACGAGATCCTGTTGCAGTGCGTGAGCAAGGGGCTTCAGATGATGCTCGAAGGCATAGCCGCTTCACGCGCCGCAGGTGGCAAGGCCATCGACCAGCTCATGACCTGCATGCAGGTGTATGCGCGCATCGTCACCATGGACTTCGGCATGTGTCTGATCCGCGTGGGCGACGAGCAGGTGCCCCCCGAAAGCCGCAAAGAGCTGCGCCGCCTCAAGTCCGCCATCGACCAGGAGTTCCGCCGCCTGGTGGCCGAGGGCGTGGCCGAGGGCTCGATCCAGCCCTGCGACCCCAAGATTACGGCCTTTGTGATTGCGGGTGCGCTGAGCTGGATCGGCCGCTGGTACCAGCCCGGCGGCGAGTACACAGCCGAGCAGGTGGCGCAGCAGTGCATTGCGACTTTGTGTGATGGGGTGTTGCGGCGGCCTGCCCAGGCTGCTGTGCCGGAGGTGGTGCCTGTCCCTGCCGCCCAGCGCAAGGTGGGGGGTGCCAAGGCCAAGACCCCGGCTCGGTCCGGCAAGGCCTGATGCCTCCCAGGGGCTAGGATCTCAAGGTTTTTTGGCCTCTTCCGCGCGATGGGGATGTCTTGATAGCTATCTATTTAATAGCGTTTTGCAGGGCGTTGCGTTTGCATCCCTGATGCTTGCGCACCCGTCTAAGTTGAGCTTTTTATAACCTCACGCTGCGCTTGGACAAGCTCAGCATGACAGGTTGTCGTCAATGCCGTGCCTTTGCTGCATGGTGCGTCAGCGGCTTCCTGTGATGGGCTTGCTTAAACAGGTTGTTTAACCCGCTACCGTGTTCTTAGTGCTGGTTTGGGTTTTATAAGTCGTTGATTTATATGAAATATTCTGCGGCATAAAGCATTGCTTTACCTCTAGGTATTGCCAGTTGGCTTAAAGACGGCTGCATCTGACAGATACCAACGGGCCCAGCGCCGCTGACCGAGAACATTGATCACCCCTTCATTGCGCAACTCCTCCAGGAGCTTTTGGACGGCCTTCATGGGAAGGGAGGGCAGCACTTGTCTGAACTCGCTCAACGGCGCACCGGCTTCACCTTGGTCTTTGAGATGCTGCAGCAGCAAAGCCTTGTTGGTTCCATGATCCAAGCCCCGTTTCCGGGTGTAGGTGCCTTTGCTGCCCAGCGAAGCATACAAGGCGGCCGCCAGGATGTATTTGGCGGTCTTGCCCCTACCAATAGTTTCTACGGCACCCACTTCCGCAAGGGCTGGCAATCGTTCCTGTAGCTGGGGTGCCATGGGCCGACCCTGTTGCAGGCATTCCAGGGCCAAATAGTCCAGTGTAGATAAGCTGCGCAGCGTCTCCTCCCCTAGCCGCTCCATGAACCGCACAAACGCCGGGTTGCGTACGCCACCCTCTAGCGTCAGCCGCACCTCGTGCGCGGCGGTGCCGGCAAAGCTGGGCAGGGGCTTGCCTTGACGCACAGCACTTTCCATCATTAGGTTCAAGCCCTGGCCGGACCGTTCGATTAGCCCGCAGCGCCCCAGGGCTTCGGCCAGTCGGCGGTTGCGCGGGTATTGCTGGTCGATGATGTTCTCAGGCGTGATGCCAGGCGGCAGGCCGCCGGGGCTCACTACCTCCAATCGCTTGGCAAATTGCCGCACAAAGACCGAGCCGCCCAGGCGGTAGTCGCGGTGGGCCACCGCGTTCAGGATGGCCTCGCGTACAGGCACCTCGTCAAAGGTGGGCAGGTCCATGCGAAAGAAATCGTCCTGGTAACTCTGCCGGTCGTTACGCAGGTTGATCTTTTTCCACAGTGCGTCTTGCCAGGCGAAGAAGCCTGCGCGGTATTCCTCGCGGTCGGCCGCCGGGCCTGCGGATTCCGAAGAGCGGTATTCAAACACCAACTCGGCCTGCGCCAGCCACCGCGTGAGTCCTGTGCGCGTGCCAAACAGGATAAGCGCCGCGTAGCTCACTTGGTCGCCGTCCACCAGCAGTTCGGCATCGCGCAGCGTTTGCAGGTCGCTCAGTTCGCGCCTGCGCGTGTCACCGCTCTTTTGGGCCCAGCGTTCCCGGAACAGTGCAATGGACGTCGGCTCCAGGTCGGCCAGCGTGGCACCGGGACAGGGCTGGGCTGAAAAGTCAGGGCCCGTTTCGGCGAACATCTCTCGCAGTTCCTGGCCACTAAGAGCAGCCAGATCGTCGCCCGCACGCTTGAAATAGCGGCCATCGATCTCCCACGCCGTACCCGGCAGGCGTGGTGGAACGTGAACGATTAGTACGCGCCCTTCGGGCAACAGCAGCTCTTCCACTGGAATGCGGTGCCCCAGCCGCTGGTGTAGCCCAGCCTCAGTCCGTTCCGGTGGGTCAAACGCCTGGGTTCCCACGATGCTCCGTGGGCGTTTGTCCGTCACGCCCAGCACGATGGTGCCGCCGCCCTCGTTAGCCATTGCCACGCAGTACTTGAGCAGCTTTTCAAAGTCGTAGCGCTGCTTGGCCTCTTTGAATTCCAGGCGTTGGCCTTCGGGTTCAAGCAGCCATTGTTGAAGCTGGGCGACAGAGGTGGGCATGAGGCAGGCAGTAGCAGGCAGTGGGAACGCCTGAGAGTCTGCCATGCGGAGCCGCCGGGGCCTAGTGTGAGCAGTTTTGGAGCTCTTTGTGTCCCAAGCGCTAGGCGGCCTCAATTCTGAAGTGCAACACCGAGAATTGAGGCCAAGATGACACAGAAGAATTACCAGCAGTTGAGCCAGAGCGAACGCCACGCAATAGCCCTGGGACTGCAGCAAAAGCAAAGTCTCAGCGCCATAGCCCGAGCCTTGGGGCGCAGCAAAAGCACCATCAGCCGAGAGTGTCAACGCAATGCGGGCGGTAAGGGCTAAAACTCCAAGTTCGCCCAGCAACGTAGCGACAAGCGCAGGTGTTTTGCCCGCCCCCAACTCAAGCTTGGCCGTGATGGACCTTTGTTCAAAATCGTTCGCGACTACTTGCGCCAGCGCTGGTCGCCCCAGCAAATCGCAGGACAGTTGTAAGCGACCAGCCGTACCACCTTGAACAGTCCCGCGACATCTCGCAAGATCGTGTGCACGTAAACCATCGTGGACACCATGCTCAAAGATTCAGAGACACCGAGATATGCGACGCGGCGTACCCAC
>NZ_JAMXAX010000289.1 GCF_023913775.1 Acidovorax facilis | reverse complement strand
GATCAAGCGCGTCATCTGTTGCTGTCGCATGGCCTTCTCCTGGGGCAGACGCAAGAGCGTCGTACCTTAAAGATGAGGGCCATGGGGCGCGATTAAAGAGGCATCACTAGCATTCGCTAGAAGAGCCCAATTTGACTCAAAAAATGCGACACAGGTTTACTGCGCCCCACACACAAACTCCACCGCCGCGCACACCGCCGCCACCTGCGCCGCGATGCACTGCTCGGGCGTGGCGCGGGGGCTGTCGGGGTAGACCTCGGTGGTCGTGGTGTAGCGCGCCCCGGTCACGCTGGCGCACAGGCCCCAGGCCTTGAATTCGTAGCGGATCACGCCGGGCTCGGTCATGGGCGAGCCGATGATTTCGTTCTTTTCATCGGGCGGCGCAATGTGCGTAACGCGGCCCACGGCCTCGATGATGGCTTGTTGGAAGGCGGGCTGCGGGTTCTCGGTGTCGTCCACCAGGTAGAAGCCGTCAGGGATGCTGCCGGGCTCGAACACCTTGCCGTCGCGCGCGGCCACGGCGGGGCGGTATTCGGATTCGTCGGTGTCGGTGGTTTCGTGCAGATCGATGTGGGCAGTGAACTGGCCATATTGGCCTTGGTGCTGCGCCACCAGCCGCATGAGGGCGAGGGATTCCTGCGCGGAGGAGCCTTCTTTGAACGAGCGGTTGGGGTCGATGGCGTCAAAGTTCCAGCGCTGAAACCGTTCGTAGGCCCAGGGGCTGACGCAGGGCACCACCAGCAGGTTGGCACGGCCTGCAAAGCGTTCGGCCTGGGTATCTACAAAACGCAGTGCGCCGTGCACGCCGCTGGTTTCGTAGCCGTGCACGCCGCCGGAGACAAGCACGCTGGGCAGGCCGGGTTGCCAGTTGCGGCTGCGGATGGCGCGCAGCGGAAAGCGCTCGGCCGGGTGCTGAGCATCGGCATAGACAACATCGCCATACAGCTCCACATCAAACCGGCCCCGCAGTGCCTCGATGGCGGTGAGCACGTCGTCGGCGTAGCTGCGCTGGCGCACCTGGCGCGCGCGCCACTGGTCGCGCTCTGCGGCGCCCCAGGGCTGGCCGGGCGTGCCGATGGGATAGGTGTGGGTTTCTGGCATGGGTGCGTGGGTGCGTAGATATTGGATGGGTTGCCCAGGCAGAACCTGGGGAGGTGCAGGGCATTCATAGAATACCGCGATGCCCTTCCCCCTGATCCGGCCCCTGCGGCTGGCTACCTCGTCCTTGGTTCTGCTGCTCTGCGCCCTGGTC
>NZ_JAMXAX010000288.1 GCF_023913775.1 Acidovorax facilis | reverse complement strand
GGGCGTGTCCGAATTTTTGTGTAAACGGTTCGGACTTCAGTTGACGGAGATGCGGTCTCCGAACTGAATGGTAAATCGGGTCAGCGCTGCCTTCCAATCCCGAATCGGCATGGTCCACTTCTGACTGATGTTGCGCAGGGCTAAGTAGAACAACTTGGTCAGCGCCTCATCGCTGGGGAATGAACCCCGGTTCTTGCTCAGCTTCCTCAGGCCCATGTTCACCGACTCGATGGCGTTGGTCGTGTAGATGACCTTGCGGATTTCCGCCGGGTGGTCAAAGAACGGCGTCAGTCGGCTCCAGTTCCTGCGCCAGGACTGGCCAATGGGCAGGTAGTCCGAGTCCCACTTTGCTTCGAACTCGCCCAGGCGCAGCTCGGCCTCTTCGGCGGTTGCGGCCTGGTAGATGTGGCGCAGGTCCGCCGCCACATCCTTCCTGCGCTTCCACGAGACATAGTTCAGGCTGTGGCGCACCATGTGCACGATGCACAGTTGAACCACCGCCTTGGGGAACACCGCCTCGATGGCATCGGGGAAGCCCTTGAGCCCGTCAACGCAGGCGATGAAGATATCCTGTACGCCCCGGTTGCGCAGCTCGGTTACCACCTGCAGCCAGAACTTGGCGCCCTCGGTCTGCGCCAGCCACAGGCCCAGCACCTCCTTCTCGCCATTCATGTTGATGCCGATGGCCAGGTACACCGCCTTGACCCGTACCGCGCCCTCGCGCACCTTCACATGGATACAGTCCAGGTAGACGATGGGATAGATGGCTTCCAGCGGCCGTGCCTGCCAAGCTTTGACCTCGTCGCTGACCGCATCTGTCACAGAGGAAATCAGGCTGGGCGAGACCTCGGTGCCATACATCTCCTGCAGGTGCCCCTGAATCTCGCGCACCGTCATGCCGCGGGCGTACAGCGAGATGATTTTGTCGTCGAAGCCGCTCCAGCGGGTCTGGTGCTTGGGGATGAGCTGGGGCTCAAAGCTGCCGTGGCGGTCGCGTGGCACTTCGATGGGCAGTTCGCCGAAATCGCCCTTGAGGGTCTTCTTGCTCTTGCCGTTGCGGGTGTTGCCGCTGGCGTTGGCCACGGCTTCATGGCGCTCGTGGCCCAGGTGTTCGGTCAGTTCGGCGTCCAGCGCCTTCTCCACGAGCAGCTTGGTCAGCTGCTTGAGCAGGCCGTTCTCGCCAATCAGGTCTTCAGGCTTCTTGTAGTCGGCCAGCAGGCTGGCCAGCAGTTTTTGCGGTACTTCGTGCTTCTTGGTTGTCATTGTGTT
>NZ_JAMXAX010000287.1 GCF_023913775.1 Acidovorax facilis | reverse complement strand
CTGTCATGGTCCAATGAAATAGGACACCTCGATAGGGGCCCATAGACCCCAGAGGAAATGACGAACATGAAAGACAAAAGAGCGCGCAGGGCGTTTGACGCAGCCTTCAAGCTGCAAGTGGTCAAGATGGTCCGAGAACAGAATCTGAGCGTGGCTCAGGTCAGCAAGGATCTGGATCTGGTTGACAGCGCGGTGCGCCGCTGGCTGGCGCAGTACGACGAAGAGGCGGCCGGGCGCCCAGGCGTTGGCAAGCCATTGACGGCCGAGCAGCAACGCATTCGGCAATTGGAGTCTCAGGTCAGGCAACTGCAATCGGACAATGAACTCTTAAAAAAAGCGTCGGCCTTCTTCGCCCGGGAAATGAAATGATTCAGGACCTGATGAGTGCGCAAGCACAGGCGCAGAAGGCCACGATAAGCCAGTGGTGCAGGGTGTTGGGCATGAGCCGCTCGGGCTGGTACGCGGCGCGCAAGCGCGCCACCACAAAGGCTGCAGTGAGCCCACTGAGCCCACTGAGCCTTCAGGCCAAAGCAGTCTTCCATGCCAGTGGGAGCAGCTACGGCAGTCGCCGCCTGAGTGCACAGCTGAAATTGCAAGGCTGGGCTGTTGGGCGCCACAAAGCACGCACTCTGATGGCCGCGCACGGGCTGCGAGCACGCTGGCGGCGCAAGTTCACGCACACCACCGACAGCCGCCATGGTTTGGCCGTTGCAGACAACGTACTGCAGCGCCAGTTCAAACCTGACAAGCCCAACCTGACATGGGCCAGCGACATCACCTACGTTCGCACACGCAGTGGCTGGCTCTATCTGGCGGTGGTGCTGGACCTGTTCTCCAGAAAAGTAGTGGGCTGGGCCATGGCTCCGAGCATGCCAGCACAGCTGGTGTGCGAGGCGCTGCGCATGGCCATCGCAAGCCGCCGGCCCAAGCCAGGATTGCTGGTTCATTCGGACCGAGGCAGTCAGTACGCCAGCGAGCTGCACATGGGGTTGCTGGAGAGCCATGGCCTGGTGTGCAGCATGAGTCGCAAGGGCAACTGCTGGGACAACGCAGTGATGGAGAGATTCTTCCTGAACTTGAAGATGGAGCGTGTCTGGCAGCGCGACTATGCAAACCATGCCGAGGCCCAGGCGGACATCGCAGACTACATCGTGGGCTTCTACAACCCTATCAGGCTGCACTCCACGCTGGGATACCAGTCACCCAATAGCTACGAGATGCAGCAGGCGTTGGCAGCTCACTCAGCTTGAACGAACTTCCCCTATCGGAATGTCTGAAAAAACTTGACCACGACAA
>NZ_JAMXAX010000286.1 GCF_023913775.1 Acidovorax facilis | reverse complement strand
CAAGTAGGCGGTGTCTCGATCTACGGCGATGAAGCGGCTCATGCAGGGGAGGTCTTTTTAAACTGGCGCGATTTTCCAGGCCGCCGCCCACTCGCGGTAGGCGGGAAAGCCCGACAAGCTCCTAGAGAAGAGTGCTTATGGTGCGGCCCAATCGGACAGCGCCAGAACCTATGCAATCGAGCGGGAAGGGCGCGTGGCAATTGCTCGTATGGCAGCCTGGGCCCTGGCAACAATGACAGCGACGGCAACTGCCGTCCTGGGCGCGTGGCTCCTAGTCAGCCTCCTGATCGGCCGTCGGATCCGGCGCATCAGCGAGTTGCTCGCTGCAGACTGATTGTTGAAACCTTGTACTTCAACCACTGAAAGGAAAATCATGAATCTCCAACGTACTCAAGTATTCACCGGCATGGCGGCGATCGCGCTGTTGATCGTCGTGTTCGAGGTCGTCCCAATGCCTGCCAAGGTGATCGAGTTCAAGTGGCTCACTGCCTTACTGGCCGGGCTGCTCCTCGTGATGACCACTGCGATAGAGCTGACACAGCGCAAGGCCCGAGAGGAGTTTGCTGCCTCGGTTGAAGTGGCGGTTGGCATCCGCCGGTCCAAATGGGGGGTTCTCAAGCGGATCGACGTGATGTTCGTCGTCTTCATGGCAGTGCTGCCCTTCGTGCTGATCGCCAACTATCTGGGCATTTCGCATGAGTCTGTTGCGGAGAAGCTTGGGATATCGCCCCTCTTGCTGGTCATCTTCGCGATCGCCGTGACTGGAGGTAGCATTTGGGGCGTGGTGCGCGGTCTCGGCTGGAAAGGCTCGCGGCCAGGAATGGAAGAAACGAGCCAGGCGAAAGGGGTCTAAGCATGGAAACACTGTTGGAAGTGTCTTTCCGCGAGCTCGGCCGCGGCAATGGAGAACGTGCCCTTGAGCTGGTAGAAGCTTCCAACAGGTTTGTTGACCTGGTGGACTCGTTTTACCCCCGGGCAAAGCCGTACGTCCCCGTGAGCGCCATGTCCAGTGTGCTGGCCCTTGAGGTCTATCTGCTGGTGAACGTTGAGGACGTCTTCGCGCAGCTGCCGCAGGATGCTGAAGTGATCGAGATGCGCGGCTTGCTCCTGCTGCGCGAACCTATGGTGCCGTTGAGTTCCACCATCAACTAGCTGGATGTGGCCCCAAGAATCTACATAGCTGTCGCATCCCGTACGATCATATGGTCGCTTGTGAAACAGGTGCGGGTGGGTCTGGTACCACTCTTTCATCGCCTGCATCGGCGTACTGCTCTTGAGCGCTGACTGCGGTAACTGGTGGTTGT
>NZ_JAMXAX010000285.1 GCF_023913775.1 Acidovorax facilis | reverse complement strand
TGACCTTGCCCCTGTTTCGTGTAGTTCTTAACCCACGATTCACGCGGCCTTTTTGCGCTGTGCCTCGTACCAGCGTTGTTCGTACTGCATCGGGCTGAGGTAGCCCAGCGAGGAATGCAGCCTGCGGTGATTGTAGAAGGCCATCCAGTCCATCACCGCCTGCCCGGCCTGCTCACGGGTAGCGAATTTGCACCCATGTACGCTGGCTGTTTTCAGCCGCCCCCAGAAGCTTTCCGTTGGGGCGTTATCCCAGCAGTTGCCCTTCCTGCTCATCGATGAACGCATGCCCCAGTCCTTCAGTGCGCCCTGGACCTCGTGGCTGCAATACTGGCTGCCCCGGTCGCTGTGGAATATCAGACCGGGTGGTGGCCGGCGACGCCACCACGCCATGGTCAGCGCGTCCTTGACCAGGCTTGCCTGCATGTGCGACTGCAGGCTCCAGCCCACCACCTGGCGGCTAAACAGGTCGATGACGGCGGCCAGGTACAGCCAGCCTTCGTCGGTTTGGATGTAGGTGATGTCGCCACTCCATAGCTGGTTGGGAGCTTCAGGGTTGAAGCGCCGCTGCACCAGGTCAGGTGCCACCGGCAGGCTGTGGCGGCTGTCGGTGGTGACCACGAACTTGCGTTTCGTTTTGGCCTTGATGCCGTGCTGCTGCATGAGCTTGCGAACCCGGTCTTTGCCCACCCGGATGCCTCGGGCCACAAGCTCCTTGTGCATGCGTGGCCAGCCGTATTCGCCCTTGACCTCGGCGTGGATGGCACGGATGTGCGCCAGCAGGGCTTCATCGCTGTAGAGTCGGCCAGGGCCGCTGCGGCCATGACCATCCTCTCGCCGGCGCAGCCAGTTGAAGTACCCGCTGGCGCTGACCTCCAGCACCCCGCAGGACACGCTCACCGGGTAACGGTACTTCATTTGGTCAATCCAGGCGTACCTCGCAGCGTGTCCTGCGCGAAGTACGCCGCAGCTTTTTTTGCGATGTCGCGCTCCATGCGAAGGCGAGCATTCTCGGCGCGCAGCCGGGCAA
Organism: Acidovorax facilis; assembly: GCF_023913775.1. Taxonomy (GTDB): domain Bacteria; phylum Pseudomonadota; class Gammaproteobacteria; order Burkholderiales; family Burkholderiaceae_C; genus Acidovorax; species Acidovorax facilis. The sequence continues at coordinate 281 of NZ_JAMXAX010000285.1, read as the reverse complement.
TCTCCATCTGCTCGGGCGAGACTTTGGTCGCCTTGTCGGCGCTGCCAACGTCGTTCAGCTCTCCCTTGGATGACAGTCGCACCCAGTTGCCCAGACTGGCCTTGGGAATGCCCAGCACCTTGGCCACCACCGCAATCGCCTGGCCAGCTCGCACCTGCCGAACCGCCTCCAGTTTGAACTCCCGCGTGTACTGCGCACGCACTTGCTTGTCACTCATTGCTCAACTCCTTGTCGGTATTTTCAACAAGGGTTAAGAACTCCACTTTTCAGGGGCAACCTCA
>NZ_JAMXAX010000284.1 GCF_023913775.1 Acidovorax facilis | reverse complement strand
AGGAATTATAAAATGCGAAAATTTAACAGCATAACTATCGCGTCGTCGGTTTTGATTTCTCTATTTTTGGTGTCATGCAGCGATAAATCAAAAAGCACTTCGAATGAATCCGCGACACGGGAGACGTCGGAAGCCGAAATTTCGTCGCCGTACAAAGACACTGAAAAATTTGGGTCAGTCAGCGCGACAATTTTGAAGCCTGTATTTTCCGTTCCTGAGAGCTATAAAAAATACATCCATCAGGAGATTTCGGAATATAATAACGATGAATATCAAGAAGCTCCAAATAGTGTTTTTGAGGAATATATTAAAAAATGGGTTGTGCAGGGAGCATCGATTGATAATCCTGACTGGAATATTTTGGCCAGAGTAACGCAGCCAGGTTACGCCGGGCTCACTAATGAGTTCAAAAAGCAGGAGGGCATTGATAAAATTAAGAATTCTATCGAGGTTGATAAAAATGCCTTGAATGTAGTGGTTGCCTGGAAGAATGATTATATTTATCTTAAAGGCCCGGATGCTACGACCGGTGAGTATTATATTACTATAGATGGTGGCTTCACTACACCAATGGTAAGTTACACCACGGCTGAAGGCCATGATATCAGGCTGTACTATCAACCATCCCTCAGGGAATTAGGTCTTCAAAAGAAGTGTTCGAACCGAAATTGCAACAGCTATGAATTAACTGTCAAAGTTCCTATAGAGAAGGCCAAAGAGATTGAGGCTTTTCGTGATGGTAAGCCTAAGTTAAGTAAGGACTTTGTTCGGCTTTATGGGAAAGTTACGAAATCTTTAAATGAGGGCACTACTATGGAAAAGCTGACAGCTCGGTCTCTGGAGCTTGAGGTGCAAGCGCTTGAGGTAGGTGCTCGAGTCGATGGACGATTTAATCCATATTTTTTTGTTGACAGTGATGAACTGAAAAAAATCAAGCGGTAATATCGCTGAAGGTTTGAATCGCCTCCCAGCTTATTGCCTGATTTCACCCTCTGGCGTTGCAAGTCCACGTTCAGTTGATCCTTGTACCTGGGGCCGCGATAAGCGGCCCGCTTGAGTACGCCGGATACCTACGTGTCACATCCCGGACGATTGCATAGACTTCAAACGCTATCCACTCTTCATGGTGCGAGCGGTTCTAAAGGAGTTGATAGAGTCCTTGCAATCCACCCAGGGAGTGAAGCCATGTTGATAGCTGTCGCATCCCGTACGATCATATGGTCGCTTGTGAAACAGGTGCGGGTGGGTCTGGTACCACTCTTTCATCGCCTGCATCGGCGTACTGCTCTTGAGCGCTGACTGCGGTAACTGGTGGTTG
>NZ_JAMXAX010000283.1 GCF_023913775.1 Acidovorax facilis | reverse complement strand
AGCTTTGTGTTCCGAACCACGGGGTTCAACAGCATCCGGACGTTGTCGGCACGCCTGCGATATCTGTTTGCGGTGTCGGGTGGGTTGCTGGCGGGATTGCCCTTGGAGCTTCGGCTGCGGGGGAAGTCCACAACGCTGTCGCACCGCACGCCGATCTACTACGTGGATCTGACTCTCAGAGCCGGTAGTAGTCTGGGCCAGGTCGTGGCGTTGGCACGGCAGGAGCGTGTGCAGCAGGCTGCGCTTGGGTTAGATCAGGCGGCGCTGGACGAAGCAGCACGGCAAGGCTTGGCGCTGGGGGAGTTCGAAGAGTCGGAGGAAGAAGGGTTGGGCGTCTTGGAGGAGTTCTATCCAGAATCCGATACGGACGGCGATGGCGCGGGAGCGTCACCGAAGCGAGCCAAAGACACCTCAGGCCCCATCTCCCTGTGCAGCAAACTGAACCGGCGGCAGGAGGCTCTGGCAGCGCGTGTTCCTGCAACCGCTGATCCCGGGGCTGCCCATGCCGCCGCATGAGGGCGTGGTTCGTCGCTATGCCTTGGGGCTGGTGATGGAGGCAGCACCCAGCTATCGGCGCAGCACGGCTCAGGATACGGGCGGCGTGGCACTGCCTGGAACCTTGGTTCGCTCGCCAGTCCAGCCCAACCGCACGGGGGCAGCGGCACTGCAGCAAGCTGTGGCCTTGCTCACCGGGAATCGTGTTGCGGTTCCTTCAGTGGTTACTGCAGCGGCGATGTGGCGCCATGCCCGCAGGCACCTGGGAGGGGTTCGTGTGGAGCTGGCCTGGGAGCAGGAAGCTTCAGCCTTGCTGGCGCAGTGCCTGGGCGCTGTGTCGGCCGGTGGCCTCGTGCTGCTGCAGTGGCAGTCTTTGTCCCAGAAGCAGCAGGACTCTCTGCGCACACCCGCCCCGCCTTCGCGCTGGATGCTCGCGGTCGGGGTGGAAGGGTCTTGGCATTCAGGCGAGGTGGGCGATCTGGCTTCGGCTTCGGCCTTGCTCGTGCTGGATGCCACGGTGCCTCCGGTCTGGGGGTGTGGGCACAACCAGCATCTCAAGCCTGGGGCTCATCCGGACCATGCGCAGGCACGTCGGGCGGGGCTGTTGCGGCCGGTGTGGACGGCCCGCACGCTCGATGGGGGACTTGAGTGTGGGCTAGTGCTGGCTGCGGTGGTGCTGACACCCGGGAGCGGCGCCGGTTAGACAGAGGCTCGTGCTGCAGTCCTGCACTATCCCTGCCCCGCAGTGCGCGATTCAGGCAATCGCAAACGGCGCGCGGTCTTTGCCTGCAATCCACTGGGGCGGCTTGCCCCGGCCGGACCAGG
>NZ_JAMXAX010000282.1 GCF_023913775.1 Acidovorax facilis | reverse complement strand
GGCGGCTTGCTGGTGCTGGGTCACCTGCTCGGCGTGCTTGGCCTGCGCCACGGTGACCCGCTCTTCCGCTTCCTCGTTGACGCGGGCGGCTAGGCGGCCCACCAAGTCCTGGATCGCCTCGCTGACGAGGCTAAGCCGGGATACGGCCAGTTTTAGCTCATAAGCCTCAAAGTCATTAAAGACGTCTTGCTTATGCAGGCTGCTCCGATCACGCGGGATCGGCCCCCCTGCCGATCACTCGGGTGATCGGTTCTCCATACCGCGTAGGGCCGGGAGCGGCTCCGATCCATTGCGACCTCGAGCCCTTGCCGCGCTGGCACGTACAGCTTGGTCATATGTCATCGTGCCGGCAACCACCGCTGCAACGTCCGCCAGAAATCGTGGCTTGGGTTCATGGCCCGCAATCCGCGTGTTTGCAAGGGCCTGGGCAATTGCATCGCCGCGCACCTCCTTCGTGGTCACGGCAACACCTCAACCCCAACAGGACGCCAAGCCATCACCTCTCCACCGTGCAGCTTCGGATCGAACCGCTTAAGCAGGTTCTCCAGTGCGTGCTCCTCGATCCGTGGCCGGGAAGAAATGCCGCGCCCCCGCGGCAGCGAAACGGGGCGAGGCACCTTCATCTGACTTGCTTTCTTGGTCATGCTCATGATTTTCCTCCTGGAACGTCACGCCGCACAATGCGAACGGTCGTCTCGTCGACGGGACCTGGGAGCGAAATGCCGTGATCAGAAAAGTCCGTGCCGGGCCTTGGCTCCGAGCTGGACGATCACGATTGATCCCAAGCGTCGATGGTCAATAGTTGATTGGGAGGACAAGCGGCAATCTTCTCTGCGTGAAAGATCAAATTGCCCTTCCAGTTCGGGGGCATCACATAGTCATCGCCAATGATGGCAGGCCCCCTGTGCGCCGGCGGTCCGTCAGCAAGCAGCGGCAGCACATCGCTGGCTTTGGCGGTGTAGCGGTTCGGGTAGCCGCTGAAGGAGAGTTGGATCGCCGACCCCGCCTTCACGAGTTGATGCAGCCACTCGATGCCGCCGGGTCCGACCTCCCAGTTCGCGAGAACGGCCGCCCTTCGGTCCACCGCCTGGTCACGCTCCTCGGGTGTCTGAGCTGCGACAACTATCCACCAGCCGATCATCGTTTGCTCCTTCGTTGCTGGCCAATCCCATGCACAACGAGCCTGAAGTGCCTGCTCGATTTGTCGGATGGCGCTCTGTGTCGGATGATCGCACTTCATCTTGGGGTGATCGTACTTTTCGTGCAAATTGGTGCGTTTTCCGCGCGAACCCTTTCCGGGCGCGGCTTGCAGCCTTGCTGATCGACCGAAATACGCCAAGTTAGGCCCGCTCAACGGCCGTCGTACACTT
>NZ_JAMXAX010000281.1 GCF_023913775.1 Acidovorax facilis | reverse complement strand
CTGCCGAACCGCCTCCAGTTTGAACTCCCGCGTGTACTGCGCACGCACTTGCTTGTCACTCATTGCTCAACTCCTTGTCGGTATTTTCAACAAGGGTTAAGAACTCCACTTTTCAGGGGCAACCTCAAAACGCACGTGATTCCTGACCGATCAAAGGCGGCAAACCAGGATCGTTGACGCATCAGCGCCTGATCAAAGTAGTACCGCACCGATGAACAACCCCGCTTTCGTGTGGAAAGCGCGGCGCTAAGGGTGGATCAGGAAATCAGTCGGGGAGGTCGTCGTAAACCGTCCAGATAAGGGGACGGGCTGACGGATTCGGCGGTCACAGCCGGTGCGGGCGAGCGGTCGAGAGGAAGCGACAGCTGGGGGAAGTTTAGAAGTGCTGCAGTCCCAGGGCCTGCGTCCGCCAGCATGTGCTGGATCGACTCCTGGGAATCGTCTTGGTGTGCCACACCGTGTTCATCATGGTGATGAGCGGATCCTTCCAGATGCATTTCAGCATGCGCAGCCTGGAAAGCTCCCTCGTGGTCGAAAAAGACCAACTGACGGGCCGTTGCAAAGGCCTGACAGAAGAAGGAGAGCAACAGAATGACTGCGAGCAGTCGGCGCATGTATTAAAGAGCTTGCAGGTAAAACTAGCACGCGATCATAGCGACACCGAGTGGATGGGAACCGAAACCCACATGGAACGCGGGCCTTGCTCCCGGACTTTGAGCACTAACATCAACACTTGTGATGAGGATCAATTCAGGAATGATCGGGAGGGACACGGTATGGATACAGATACGAGCGAGGACGCTGGAGGTCCTGCGATTCTGAGTGGTAACGAAGTCATGGAGGCTCAATTCAGTGTTCAAGACGCGACTGAAAAAGGTGAGCCGGCTAAGAGGCTGTACCTCAAGACGTTCGAGCTGATCGACCGAGATATTCTTCTTTGGCAAGAGCGCCCTGAGTCTGAATGGCCCTTGTTGGCAACGATCTTTCCAAACAGCATCGTCATGTATCCAATACATGCGAACCCGCACACAAAACGCTATCTCACACCGAAACATGGTCGTTTCAAGACCGTGATTTACGAGGATAACGCGGATGACACGTTGCCAAACGATCCACAAGACGTGGCGGCGCACGTGGCGTTGAGACTGGCATCCAACATTTTTGATCAACCCAGTGAAGGGCTTGGCCTCATCAAGGATCTTGATTCGGTTTGGCAGTCGTTATCGTTGATACCGCAGGCTGACGGTAGGGCGTGTCCGAATTTTTGTGTAAACGGTTCGGACTTCAGTTGACGGAGATGCGGTCTCCGAACTGAATGGTAAATCGGGTCAGCGCTGCCTTCCAATCCCGAATCGGCATGGTCCACTTCTGACT
>NZ_JAMXAX010000280.1 GCF_023913775.1 Acidovorax facilis | reverse complement strand
CGAACCCATCGGGTACATCCCACCTGCTGAGGCTGAGGCAAACTACTACCGGCAACTCGCCAGTCAGGCCACTGCGGAAGTGGGCTGACTTAAACCAAACAGCCTCCGCAGAAACCGGGGCGATTCACTAATAAGGCCTGGCCCACCCGGTTGTTCAGGCTGATAAAGTGGAACGCAGGCGCGACCCGCTTCATCTGTGTTTGTTGCTTTGGGCGTAAGTCCAAAAGCACCCGGCCAAGTCAGCAAGGCGTCGCGCACCCCATCTGTAGCCCAGCCGGTCAACGAGTTGACCAATCCTCCTCGCAAGTTGTCCCACTTTTCGTAGACGTATTCGGCGCGCTTTCCAGCATTAAGTGAATTTTCAACCGGTTGTTTGTATCCCTCGTGAATCATTCGCAGAACTTCGCAGCTGCCTTGCAGCGGAGACCCTAGCAGCACGATACCGCCTACTAGATGTTGCCGGGAATACTGCCGAGCATCATGCTTTGCATTCCAGACCGCAGTAACAACTCCACCCATGCTGTGCGATACAAAAATGAGCGTCCGCCGCGTGGTCCCAAAGGTCCTATATAGACAAGCTTCTAGGTCAGCGGCGCCGGATCGAAGATCGCGACGCCAGTCATAACCGCAGGCTACCGCATCAATTCCAATCTTTTTCGCTGCATCTTTTATAGCAGCGAAGGCATCGCCGTATTGATCACCGAAGTAATTCTCGAGCAATGTGGCCTGAACATCAGACGGCGCGGTCTCATCGACGAGTTGAGGCGGCAGCTTAATCTTCGCAAGATCCGGTATGCCGCTTCCCCAAATGTCGCCGACAGTAGGTGATGTGAGTTTTGAACCAAGAATTCCCGGGACTAGAACGACTACAGGTCGTCGGCGAATAGCCGTAACGCTGGTTGCAATCTCTGGATTGAACGCTGCCGCCCGCTCAAATCCGTCAATGACTGCACTGGGCGACGCCCTGGCCGCAAATGATGCTACGACTGCAATCAATAGAGCAAAGGCGATGAGCTTCTTCATAAGACCCCTATGACTATTCAAGAATGAACAGCAAATCCCGACAATGTTGCAAGTTGGCACTGCCCCTCCGCCAGACTACTGCGCCGACACCCTGCAAGTAACTCCATTGCCAATACACCATCAACAATACAATCTCCCGCTGTAGTGGCCATCTCAGGTCATCGCGTTAGCAGGCTGCTGAAATACTGATTTCGGATCGAAAATTTGTTCAGGTTGAGGGTGCCTTACGTAAGCGTCCAGCCGAGGCATCTTGAGTTGAGCCACATGTCCCGCGAATATCGCGGGCATGATGAAGAAGGTGGATGCAGTTTGCGTGGCGACGATCGCGTTGTTTGCGCGCTGGCTCAGCGTTG
>NZ_JAMXAX010000027.1 GCF_023913775.1 Acidovorax facilis | reverse complement strand
CGCAGCTGCAACCAGCTGCGCCCCGGGAGGCGAATCGCTTACTTCCCGCCCCGGGCCTTCGCCAGCTCGCCCATCATTTCGCTGGTGGTCTCTTCACCAAACTCCCTGCCGTACTTGGCCAGCACGGGCTGCAGCTTGGTGCGCAGCTTGGCCTGCTCGGCGGCGGGCAGCTCGGTGATCTGCATGCCGGCCTTTTTCAGCTCGCCCAGGGCGGTTTCGCTGAAGGCGCGGATGGTCTTGCGCTCGAACACCGTGGCCTCGCGGGCGGCCTCCTGCACGATCTTCTTTTCGTCGGCCGAGAGGCCATCCCAGGTCTTCTTGGACATGAGCAGCACCCACGCGCTGTACATGTGGCGCGACAGCACCAGGTGCTTTTGCACCTCATAGAACTTGCTGGCCAGGATGGTGGCAGGCGGGTTCTCCTGGCCGTCGACGGCCTTTTGTTCCATGGCGGTGTACAGCTCGGTGAACGGCATGGGCGTGGCGTTGGTGCCCAGCGCGTTGAAGGTGTCGAGGAACAGGGGGCTCTGGATCACGCGCAGCTTCAGGCCCGCCAGATCGTCGGCCGTGTTGATGGGGCGGCGCGAGTTGGTCACATGGCGGAAGCCGTTTTCCCAAAAGCCCAGGCCGATCAGGCCTTTGTCCGGCAGCATGGCCAGCAGCTTCTGGCCGAAGGGGCCGTCGAGCAGGGCGTCGGCTTCTGCCTCGGTGTTGAAGGTGAGCGGCAGATTCAGCACGCCAAAGGGCTTGATCAGCGACATCAGCGTGGACGAATCGGGAATCGTCATCTCCAGCGTGCCGCCGCGCAGGGCCGAGGTCATGCTCACGTCGTTGCCCAAGGCGCCGCTGGCGAACAGCTTGGCGTTCATCTTGCCGCCGCTCTTGGCCTGCAGGCGCTCGGCAAAGTGACGCACGGCCTGGGCCTGCGGGTGGTCGTCGCTCAGGCCAATGCCGACCTTGAAGGTGTGTTCCTTGACTTGGGCCGCGACGGGGGCGGCAAAGGCGGCCAGCAGCGTGGCAGCAAGCGCCAAGGATTTAGCGAGGGAATTGAATTGCATGGTGTCTTGTCTCCGTTGGAATGGCGGGGCCCCGCTGGCGAGGTCGTCGGCGTGTGCAGCTTTTTGGCAAGCCGTCTTGAACGCAAGGCGAAGGTTAGGTTTCGCGAACCCCTGGGTCCACTGAATGTTTTGCGACAATCCATTCCAAATGCTTATGAGTCCAGACGAATTTCCGGGTAAACCCTTGTCTTTGGCGCAGGCCTGCGCGCGGCTGCGCTTTCGGCATTTGCAGTTTCTGGACATCCTGGGCCGCACGCGCAACCTGCGGCTGACGGCCGAGCAGATGCACGTCACGCAGCCTGCGGCCACCAAGATCCTCATGGACATCGAGGAGATCCTGGAGGCGCGCCTGTTCGACCGCCTTTCGCGCGGCATGCGGCCCAACGAGTTGGGGCTCTTCACGCTGCGCTACGCCAGCGCGGCGCTGGATGGGCAGCGCAAGTTTGTGGACGAGTTCAACGCCCTCAAGCAGGGCGGCCATGGCCATGTGACGGTGGGCGCGATCACCGGCTCGGCCGCGCATGTGCTGGTGGCCTCGGTGGTGGAGCTCCAGCGCCTGCGGCCCCTGCTGGTCATCAAGATCCTGGAGCAGAGCAGCGACCAGCTCATCGCCTGGCTGGCCGAGCGCAAGATCGACCTGATGATTGGCCGCTTCACCACCGAGGACCAGCGCAGCCAGTTCCACTACGAGCACCTGTCCGCCGAGCCGCTGCATGTGGTGGGTGGGCAGCACCACCCGCTGCGCGGCGCCACCGACCTGTCGCTGACCGAGCTGGCCCACTGGCCGTGGATTCTGTACCCCGCCTCCACGGCGGTGCGCAAGGTGTCGGACGACCTGTTTGGCGGCGCGGGCCTGGCGCTCACGGCGGGGGTGGTGGAGACGCCGTCCTTCCTGTTTGCGCTGGAGCTGATGAACACCACCCACATGATGTCGCTGCAGCCCGCCGCGCTGATCCAGAAATACGTGGACCGGGGCCTGCTCTCGCGCATCCCCGTCGAGCTGCCCGACCGCATGCCTAGCTACGGCCTCATCACCCGGCTGGGCGAGCCGCCCACCCCTTCGGCACAGGCCTTTATCGATGTGCTGCGCGAGGCGGCGGGCGTGGCGCCGGACGCTTTGGGGGAGTGACCAGGCCTGCGCTATGCACGGCCTTTTTCGATAACCAATGGTTATTGAAAATCCAGGCTACCGGGCCCTGCCGTTATGCTCTGCGCCCTTTCCCGCCATCCAGACCTTTTTCTCCATGACCGACGCACCCGACACGCCCGACACCATCCAGGAACCCCGCTGCTGGAGCGATGGTCGCTGGACGGCGCAGGTCATCAAGAACGAAGACGACGATGGCTGGGCCGTGTCCATGACGCTGAAGGGCGAGGCCGAGCCCGCGCTGGTCGGCCCCTGGACCATGGGGCGTGACAAGAAGAACCCCAAGCCGCTCGATGTGTCGGCCTTCCACACCCTGGTCAAGACCGCGAGCGAGGTGGTGCGCCGCCATGAGCAGCAACTGCACGCGCAGCTGAACAAGAGCGTGCACATCACTACCGCAGACGGCCAGCGCCTGCGCGTAGCGCTGGCCATCGTGCCCGACGAGGAAGGCGCCACGGCCACGCTGAGCGCGCAGGACGATCTGGGTGAAGAGGTTGCCCGTGCGTCCGCGCCGCCCACCTTCAAGCTCACGCCCGCCAGCGCGGCGGCCTGGGCCGAAGGTGGGTTTCAGCGCGTGCGTTGAGCAGACCGCGTCAAAACGGCCGTGTGCAGGTCGCACAAGCCGCCACTGCCAGTGCAGGCAATCGCGTTCGCGACGGCGTGCCGCGCTGCTGCCACCTAAAATCCCATCCGTCGGCCCCGAATGACCTTCGGGGCCGACAGCGTTCTCAGGGCGGGGTGGAATTCCCCACCGGCGGTATTTGAGGGCTGAAAAGCCAACAAGAGCCCGCGAGCGCCTGCGGTGCCGTTCTTCGGAACAGGCCTGCAGGGTCAGCAGATCTGGTGCGATGCCAGAGCCGACGGTCACAGTCCGGATGAAAGAGATCGCGAAACTAGGGATGTCCTGCATAACCCTCGCGAGTCGGTGGTAGTGCGGATCGGGATGGGCCGCAAGGCGACTTTTTGCAGCCAACAGCGCGGCTATTGGCAAGAAAAGCAACGCAGCGGACCGCCCGAGACCGCGCTATCAAGGACCGCAGGGAGTTATGCAGGACATCCCTAGAGCACCCGCTATGGGTGGCTGGGCCCTTGGCGTTTGCCTGCGTGTTTTTTGCCCGCTCGCAAGCGCCGTGAGGCCTGCGCCGCCCTGTGCAGGCGCCGTGTTCGCGCGCGCCCTGATTCTGGTATGACCTGTTTTGAGGAACCCATGAATCAGTCTTCTTCACCTTCCGTTTCCCCCCTGGCCCCCGTCGCCGCACACCGTGGCGCCCGCGTGGCCATCATCAGTGCCAGCTGGCACCAGGACATCGTGCACCAGGCGCGCGACGCGGCCCTGGCCGAGTTCGACCGCCACGGCCTGCCCCCCGCGCAGGTGGCGCTGTTCGACGTGCCTGGTGCGTTCGAGATCCCGCTGTTGGCCCGCAAGCTCGCGCGCAGCGGGCGCTACGATGCCATCGTGGCCTGCGCGCTGGTGGTCAACGGCGGCATCTACCGCCACGAGTTCGTCACCACCGCTGTCATCGACGGCCTGATGCGCGTGCAGCTCGACACCGAGGTGCCCGTGATGTCGGCTGTGCTCACCCCGCGCGACTTTCACGACCACGAAGACCATGTGCGCTTCTTTCGCGAGCATTTCGTGAAGAAGGGCACCGAGGTGGCCCAGGCCTGCCTGCAGACCATGGCCTACCTGCGCAAGCTGGCCTCGCCCACGTTGGCCTCCGTGCAGCAGGCTTCGCCGGTGCTGGCAGAGGCCTGAGCCGATGGCTTTTTGATTGCTATCTTTTGGATAGCTTTTAGCGCTTGATGGTAAAGCGCTAGAGGTCGATTTGGCCTGGAATTTCTGCGCCGCCTCAGCCAGCGGCCAGACGGGGCTGGTGCGGCCCGGGCACTGGCAAGTGGGCGCGTGTGGGGGCGCTGGCTTCGGTGTCCGCCAGTCGGAACACCGCCACCGCCTGCACCAGCTGCTGCGCCTGCACCTTCAGGCTGTCGGCAGCTGCCGCGCTCTGTTCGACCAGCGCCGCGTTCTGCTGCGTGGCTTGGTCCATTTCGGTGATGGCGTCCCCCACCTGGGCCACGCCTGCACTTTGCTCGCTGCTGGCGGCGCTGATCTCGCCCACGATGTCCGTCACACGGCGGATGGCGCTGACCACCTCGCTCATCGTGGCGCCCGCCTTGTCTACCAGCGTGGTGCCCAGCTCTACGCGCTCCACGCTGGCGTGGATCAGGGTCTTGATCTCCTTGGCGGCGTCTGCGCTGCGCTGGGCCAGGTTGCGCACCTCGCTGGCAACCACCGCAAAGCCCCGGCCCTGCTCGCCCGCGCGGGCTGCTTCCACGGCGGCGTTCAGCGCGAGGATGTTGGTCTGGAAGGCGATGCCGTCGATCACGCTGATGATGTCGGAAATCTTCTTGCTGCTGTCGTTGATGCCTTTCATGGTGGTCACCACCTCGGCCACCACATCGCCGCCCTGCACGGCCACGGTGCTGGCGTTCACGGCCAGCTGGTTGGCGGTGCGCGCGTTTTCGGCATTGGCCTGCACGGTGGAACTCAACTCCTCCATCGACGCCGAGGTTTCTTCCAGCGCGCTGGCCTGCTGCTCGGTGCGGGCGCTCAGGTCGTTGTTGCCCTGTGCGATTTCGGTGCTGGCGGCGGCCACGCTGTCGGCGTTGTTGCGCACATTGCTCACCACGTGCGACAGGCTGATATGCATGTCGTGCAGGGCATTCAGCAGCAGGGCGATTTCGTCCTTGCCCTGCACTTGCCGTGCCACGGTGAGGTCGCCGCTGGCCACGGCCTGCGACACGCGCACCGCGTTGTCCAGCGGGTTCACTACGGTGCGGCTGAAGGCAATGGCGCCCGCAATGCCCAGGGCGCACACCACCAGCATCACCACCAGGCTGATGGTGGTGGCGCGCTGCGCTGCTTTGGCGGCGCGCTCGGCCACTTCGCTGCTGGCCTTGGCGATCAGGCCACCGGCCTGGTCCAGCAGCTGCGAGGGCTCGCGGTCCATGCCCGCCACGGCCTTGTCGCCCGCCTGCGGGTCGTGGTCGGCGGCCTTGAAGGCCTCAAACCCCTTGCGGTAGGCCGCGCCCATGCGTTCGTGGGCCTGGGAAAACTGCTGCACGCGTTCACGGCCTTCGCCGGGGGGCAGGGCGGCGATGAGCTTTTGCGCCTCGTCCTTGATGGCCTTTTCCTGCTTTTCAAACGCTGCCCAGTAGCGCGTGAGCTGGGCCGGGTCCTTGCCGCGCAACAGCACGTTCTTCCACTCCTGCACCTGCACCTTGAAGTTGTTGAGCATGTCCGCCGCCATGCGCTCGTGCTCAAAGCTCTGGGCCACGGTGGTCTGGTAGGTGTCGAGCGCCTGGTTCAGGCGGCTGATGCCAAACAGCGCCGCCGCAAACAGCAAAAGCAGCGACACGGTGAAGGCAAGGGGGAGCTTGAGGCTGAGCTTCATGGAGAACTCCTGTGGGGTCCACGATTCGCCGCTGGGGCGGTGCAAGGTGCATGCGGCCCAGCCCGACATCCTCCGTAGGTTGCGGCGGCTGTCCTACTGTGCCTTTCGTCTCGGTCAACCAGCGCGTGCTGTGCGCCGCGCCGGAGAGATTCCCGCTGCCATTATGGAGAACTGTGTAATTTTTTGTATATGCCTTTTTTGCCGAGGGGCAAGCACTGGCGGGCGCCGCGAGCCTCTTGCGTTGTTCTCAAATTGATAGCTATTGGAGTTTGATGGATAAGCGCCAGTGCCTGATTGGATTCAGGCAGCGAAAACAAAACGGCCTTGCCGGTCAGGGCAAGACCGTTCCATGGCGAGGCGTCGCGCAGGCCGATGCCGTGTGGGTCTGGCTACAAAACCCCGCTGGCCCGCAGCGCCGCAATGCGCGCTGGGTCCAGCCCCATCTCGCGCAGCACTTCGTCGGTGTGCTGGCCCAGTGCAGGCGGGGCGTTGCGCAGCACCGGTGGCGTGGCCGACAGGCGCAGCGGGCTGGCCACGCCGGTGATCTGCTGTACGTTGTCGCTGGCGGCCTCGCCGTCCTTCCAGCGCGGCAGCGTCACGGCCAGGCCACGGGCCTGCACCTGCGCGTCGTCAAACGCCTGGGCGATGGTGTTGATGGGGCCGCAGGGCACGGCCTTGTCTTCCAGCAGCGTGATCCAGTCGGCCGTGGTGCGCGTGCGGGTCACGGCCTCCATGGCGGGGATCAGCTCGGCGCGGTTTTGCACGCGCAGTGTGTTGGTGGCATAGCGCGGATCGTTGGCCCACTGGGGCTGGTTGGCTGCGGCGCAAAAGCGCTGGAACTGCCCGTCGTTGCCGATGGCCAGCAGCATGTTGCCGTCCTGCGTGGGGAAGTCCTGGTAGGGCGCGAGGCTGGGGTGGTTGTTGCCCATGCGGCCGGGCGCCTTGCCGGTGGCGAGGAAGCCCGAGGCCTGGTTGGCCAGCACGGCCATGCCCACGTCCAGCAACGCCATGTCGATGTGCTGGCCCTGGCCGGTGCCATTGGTGGCGTTGTCACGCACATGCAGCGCGGCCAGGATGGCGTTGCTGGCATAGAGGCCGGTGAACAGGTCGATCACGGCCACACCCACGCGCATGGGGCCGCCGCCGGGCAGGTTGTCGGCCTGGCCAGTGATGCTCATGAGGCCCGTCATGGCCTGCACCATGAGGTCGTAGCCTGCACGCTCGGCGTACGGGCCGTCTTGGCCGAAGCCGGTGACGGAGCAGTAGATGAGGCGCGGGTTGAGCGCGCGCAGGCTGGTCTGGTCCAGGCCGTATTGCTTCAGGCCACCGACCTTGAAGTTCTCCACCACGATGTCGGCTTCCAGCGCCATCTGCTTGATGAGCGCCTGGCCTTCGGGCGAGGCCATGTCGATGGTCACCGAGCGCTTGTTGCGGTTGCAGGCGGTGTAGTAGCTCGCTTGGTTCGTGTCGTTGCCCTCTGCGTCTTTCAAGAAGGGCGGGCCCCACTGGCGCGTGTCGTCGCCCACGCCGGGGCGCTCCACCTTGACCACATCCGCGCCCAGGTCGGCCAGGATCTGCGTGCACCACGGGCCTGCGAGCACGCGGGAGAGGTCGAGCACCTTGATGCCCGCGAGGGCGCCAGCGTTGGGGGAGGGTGTGGTCATGGAGGAGTGGTTTACTATTAAATTGATAGCTGCTTGCGCTTATCTATCAAGCGCTAGCAGCCAAAAATACTTGAAATGTGCGTATGAGAACCCCGTTTAACTCCCTCTCCCCTCGCGGGAGAGGGTGGGGGAGAGGGGGCGATCAGGCACACCGCATGCGCCGCTGCCCCCACTCCCCCGGCCCCTCTCCCGCGAGGGGAGAGGGGAGTTGGTGCAGGGCTCAGTTCGCGAACGCCGCAATGCCCGTCTGCGCACGGCCCAGAATCAACGCATGCACATCGTGTGTGCCTTCGTAGGTGTTCACCACTTCCAGATTCACCAGGTGGCGGGCCACGCCAAACTCGTCGCTGATGCCGTTGCCGCCCATCATGTCGCGCGCCAGGCGGGCAATGTCCAGCGCCTTGCCGCAGCTGTTGCGTTTGATGATGGAGGTACCTTCCACGCTGGCCGTGCCCGCGTCCTTCATGCGGCCGAACTGCAGGCAGGCCTGCAGGCCGATGGCGATCTCGGTCTGCATGTCGGCCAGCTTCTTCTGGATGAGCTGGTTGGCAGCCAGGGGGCGGCCGAACTGCTTGCGGTCCAGCGTGTACTGGCGGGCGGTGTGCCAGCAGAACTCGGCCGCACCCAGCGCGCCCCAGGCGATGCCGTAGCGCGCGCTGTTCAGGCAGGTGAAGGGGCCCTTGAGGCCCTGCACTTCAGGGAAGGCGTTTTCTTCAGGCACGAACACGTCGTCCATCACGATCTCGCCGGTGATGGAGGCGCGCAGGCCCACCTTGCCGTGGATGGCGGGGGCCGTCAGGCCCTTCATGCCCTTGTCCAGCACAAAGCCGCGGATGGGGCCCACGGCGCCGCCTTCGGACACTTCCTTGGCCCAGACCACGAACACGTCGGCCACGGGGCTGTTGGTGATCCACATCTTGCTGCCCTTGAGCTTGTAGCCGCCATCGACCTTGTAGGCGCGCGTGGCCATGCTGCCGGGGTCGGAGCCGTGGTCGGGCTCGGTCAGGCCGAAGCAGCCGATCCACTCGCCGGTGGCGAGCTTGGGCAGGTACTTCTGCTTTTGTGCTTCGGTGCCGAATTCATGAATGGGCACCATCACCAGCGACGACTGCACGCTGGCCATAGAGCGGTAGCCCGAATCCACGCGCTCCACCTCGCGGGCGATCAAGCCGTAGGCCACATACGACAGGCCAGGGCCGCCGTACTGCTCGGGGATGGTGGGGCCCAGCAGGCCCACTTCGCCCATCTCACGGAAGATGCTCACGTCCATCTTTTCATGGCGGAAGGCGTCCAGCACGCGGGGTGCCAGCTTGTCCTGGCAGTAGGCGGCGGCAGCGGCCTGGATGGCGCGCTCGTCGTCGGTCAGTTGCTGGCTCAGGAGGAAAGGGTCATCCCATTGAAAAGCGGCGTGGGCCATGTGTGTCTCCAGGTCGGAAAGAGGGGGAAGAAAAGAAACGAATCTGGAACGCATCGTAGGCCTTGGGCTAGTGGCCCGCAAGCGAGTTCTTTTCATCCAGATATGCTTTTGTGGAATGTATGAAATACTTGCCGCAGACTGCCTCAATGGCTGGTTTTCTTTCCACAAGTTCCTCTTCATCATGCGTCGCAACATTCCGTCGACCCAGGCCCTCGCGTGCTTTGAGGTCGCCGCCCGCCACGAGAGCTACACCCGCGCTGCGCAGGAGCTGTCGCTCACGCAAAGCGCCGTGTCCCGCCAGATCCAGGCGCTTGAAGAGTTTCTGGGCGTGCAGCTGTTTCGCCGCACGCGCCACGGCGTGGTGCTGACGCCTGCGGGCGCCCACTACGGCCGTCAGGTGGCGCGCTGGCTGCAGGGCCTGGAGCGCGATACGCTGGACGTGATGGCCCACCAGGGCGAGGGTGGCACTCTGTCGCTGGCCGCAGTTCCCACCTTTGCCACGCGCTGGCTCATCCCACGCCTGCCGCTGCTGGCGCAGGAGCATCCGGACATCGTGGTGCACATCGACACGCAAACGCGGCCTTTTCTGTTTGCCGACACCACCTTCGATGCCGCCTTGTATGCAGGCACCCCCGAGCAGGTCGCCAACTGGCCCGGCGTGCAGGCCCTGCTGCTCATGCACGAAGACGTGGTGCCCGTGTGTTGCCCCCGCCTGCTCGAATCCGCCGCGCCCCGGGGCCGCGGCCGCGCCCACCAGCCGATCGCTGCCGAGGCGCTGGCCGACCTGCCGCTGCTGCAGCAAAGCACACGCCCCTATGGCTGGCGCCAGTGGTTTGATGCGATGGGTGTGGATGCCCCGCATGCGCTGGATGGCCCGCGCTACGAGCTGTTCTCCATGCTGGCCGTGGCCGCCACGCATGGCATGGGCGTGGCGCTGATGCCGCCTTTGTTGATCGAGGCCGAACTGGCCAGCGGCGAGCTGGTGGTGGCCTGCAACCGCCCGCTGCGTGGCGAGCGTGCCTACTACCTCATCAGCCCCGCGCAAGCCCAGCCGCCGGTGTTGGGGGCGTTTGCACGGTGGCTGCAGGGCATGGCAGCGGCGGCAGGCGGAGTGCCGCCGGTCGCCGGGGCAGACGGCAAGGGATGACGCGCTTGCATCCGCCCAGGGGCTGAACTAATCTGGTGGCGCTGGAGTCTGTCTGCGCATACCGATCCGGGAGTGACCCCATGACCACCTACCATGCCCCGCATTTCGACCCCACCGTGGACGAGATCGAGACCCTCAAACAACTCGAAATGGGCCAAGTCATTACGTTGCCCCATGCGCTCAAGGACCACGTGTCTGGCCGCCTGCTCGAATGGGGCTTCATCACCAAAGGCTCTGGCGGCGAACTGGCCATTACGCCCAGCGGTCGGCAACTGATTCGCCGACAAGACAACTAGCTTGGTGTTGCACGCTATCCGGCACTTGAAACCGCGTCTTTTCGACCAGGGCTGCGTTGCAAATCCGCGCGATACCTACGGGTATCGCTGTGGTTTGCGCCTTGCCCTGGCCAAAGAATCCATCGGTTTTCAATGTGCCGTCAAGCATGCAACACCACACTAGCCCCAAGGCGCCGCAGAGCGCCCCCGATGGATAGGTCACACCGCCGCCTGCTCCACAGTGCCGGAGCTGTCGCCAATCCTCGCGCAGTTGGCGGGGTATTGCAGCCCGCAAATTTCGCCGTGCAGCATTGGCCCTATCCTGCCTCTCTTGCTTTCCTTTCTTCACGAGGAGCTTCTGTGCGCGCACCGTCCCTGATTCGCAAAGCACTGTGTGTTGCCACCCTGGCGGCATGTGGTCTGCTGTTGCAAGGCTGCAGCACTGTCAAGCTGGCCTACAACCAGGTGCCGCACCTGGCCTACTGGCAGCTGAACAGCTACCTCGGCCTGTCAGAAACCCAGACCGAGCGCGTGCGCGACGAACTGGGCGACCTGCACCAGTGGCACCGTGACACCATGCTGCCCCGGCATGCCGAGCTGCTGCAAAAAGTACAGCAACAACTGCCATCCGCCATATCGCCCGGCCAGGCCTGCCGCACCTACGACGCGGTGCGCACCCAGATCGACAAGGTCATCGCCCAGGCCGAACCCAAACTGGCCTGGCTGGCCGCCCAGCTCACCGACACCCAGATCCGCAACCTGCAAAAGAAGCAGGCCGACAGCAACGCCGACTGGAAGAAGGAATGGGTAGATATCACGCCCGACAAGCTGCGAGAGCAGCGCTTCAAGCAGCTCTTGTCCCGCGCCGAAGGCTTCTACGGCGCCTTGGACGAATCGCAAAAATCCGCACTGCGCACCTTCATCGCCCAGTCGTCCTTTGACCCACAGCGCACCTATGCCGAACGCCTGCGCCGCCAGAAAGACCTGGTGCAGGTGCTGCAGAAAATCGCCGAAGACCGCACCAACACCGACCAGGCCCGGAGCCTGCTGCGCGGCTACCTCGCACGTTTTCAAACATCGCCCGACGCGGCCTACCAGCGCTATGCGCAGGCGCTGGTGGAAGAGGGCTGCGAAGGCTTCTCTAACGTGCACAACGCGATGACGGCTGCGCAGCGGTTGAAAGCAGTGCAGTCGGTGAAGGGGTATGAGCAGGACTTTCTGGTGCTGGCGGCGCAGTGAGCGTTGGACGGTAGAAATACGAACAAGAGATGAACAAAAGGCCGCGTTGCCCCTGAAGCCGCTCAGGGTCGCCTGTGACGCCCGACCATGTCCCGCGTGTGGCATCGAGGTCGCCCGCGCCAATTGCTGTCATGCTCAGCCCCCACTCCCTCAGGTACTTACTTGTATGCGTTTCAGCGGCTATTGCACTTTGGTCATCGCGATAACCGTGGCAGGTTTCGCCATTGCACAGTCCGCGAATCCGGTGGACAACCACACGTCGTGCACTGCAGAAAAGGCTGACGTCGAAAAACGCATGGACGTCGCGCGATCCAAGGGGCAGATGCTGCTACGTAGGCAACTGGCTGACCAACTGGCGGCGCTGCAATCGAGTTGTCAGCCGCTCGCGGTTGATCAGGGCCACACGGCGAATATTGAAAGGCTGGAGAAGGAAGTCCGAGCGCTCAGGGCAGAGCTTGAAGCTGCCGAGGAGCAGTTGCGCAAGTTGAAAAGCGAAGCAAATCGCTAGACGATGAATGGGCTGCAGGAGCCGCGCCACGGGCCGCAGACTCGGCGTCACGCTGCGGGGTGAGAGATTTCCATGCCAGATGGCAGCCGTAAAAATGAACCCGGGGTGTGGGGCTGGTTGGGCTCTGTGTGCCGGTGACTGCGGCCTCGCAGACCCCTCCAAAAAATAACGCGCTGAAAATGGCACTTTAGAAAATGGAAAGCCCCTGTGAATCAACCTGTTGCCCATGCCGAGCTGATCGCCACTTTCAAAAGGGCGCAGGCTGACGCCGCTCACAAGCAGGGCCTCATCAAGGCTGTCGGCGCCAAGGGCCCAAAAGCCATTCAGGCGGCTGTCGATACGGCGGCCAAAGCAGCGAAGCGCAGGGATTCGTATGCGGAAAAGCTCGCTGCGCTGGGGGTGGTTCTCAAGGATTGAGCGGGGCACTGCGATGGCCTCTGCCACGACAAGGCGATCGGTATCGCAGAGGTACTGGCTGTGGGCACCGGGAACATATCAATGTGCCCCCTTTTTTGAAAATGTGCCCCTAGATATGCCCCCACCCGTTGCGGATGGGATGGATAGGTCTGGGCGGGTCTGGGCGGGTGTGGGCAGCTAAGGTCCTGATTTCCAAGGCGCAAGAAAAAAGTCCGCAAGAGCCTGCGCTCTTACGGACTTGTTCGTGGTGCCGGGGCCGCACCCAAACTCTGCCTCGGAACCCGCATGAATGCTGGGTGTGGTTTGACTTTTTGCGGAATGTACCCCCAAATGTACCCCCAGACTGCGAAGGATACCCCCCACCATGAAGCTGACAGACGCCAAACTGCGCAACCTGACCGAGCCCGGTAAGCACTTCGACGGCGGCGGGCTGTTCCTGGATGTGACCAAGGCGGGCGGCAGGTACTGGCGCTTGAAGTATCGGCACGGCGGCAAAGAGAAGCTGTTGGCGCTGGGCGTGTATCCCGCCGTGGGGCTCAAGGATGCACGCGAGCAGGCTGCAGACGCCCGCACAGTGCTGGCCAGCGGCGGCGACCCCGGCGCATTGCGCAAGGCAGGCAAGGCGCAGGCCGCCCACGAAGCGGCGAATACCTTTGAAGCCGTGGCCCGCGACTGGCACCAGCACCAGGCGGGCCGGTGGGAGCCTGACACCGCCGGGCGCATCCTGGCATCGCTGGTGGCTGACATATTCCCCACGCTGGGTGCCCGGCCCATGGCCAGCATCAAGCCGGGTGAAGTGCGGGAAGCCATCGTGAAGATCGAGAAACGGGGTGCAGCCGACCAGGCGGGCCGCGTGCTGCAGCGTGTGAAGGCCGTGTACCGCTGGGCGGTGATCCATGAGCGCATCGCCACGAACCCCATGCTTGACCTGGTGCTGTCTGAAATCCTCAAGCCCCGCGAGGTGCAACACCGCGCCGCCATGGCAGACAAGGAGCTGCCCGAATTCCTGAAGAAGCTGGACGCATATGAAGGCGACCCCCACACGGTGCACGCCTTGCGCATGGTGATCCTCACGGCCACGCGCCCGGGTGAGGTGCGCGGCGCACGGTGGGCAGAGTTCGACCTAGACGCGGCGCTGTGGGTGATCCCTGCCGAGCGTATGAAGATGCGGGCAGAGCATCGCGTGCCCCTGTCGCGCCAGGCCGTGGAGGTGCTGCGCAGCATGCAGGCCTTGAGCGGTGGGCGTGAGCTGGCCTTCCCGAGCCCCGTCTACCCCAGCAAGCCTCTGAGCGAAAACACCTTCAATTCGGCCCTGGCCCGCATGGGCTACAAGAACACGGCCACGGCCCATGGGTTCCGGGCGCTGTTCTCCACGGTGGCCAATGAGTGCGGCTGGAACCCCGATGTGATCGAGCGCCAGCTTGCCCACAAGGAGCAAAACGAAATCCGGGCGGCCTACCACCGCAGCACCTACATGAAGGACCGCGAGCGCCTCATGCAGTGGTGGGCGGACTACCTGGACGGCCGCAAGGCGGGCAACGTGGTGAAGATGCCCACCAGGGCCGCATGACTGAAAACCTGGAACCGAATCGAGTGTGAAAAGCAGGAACCACAAAGGGCCGCAGGGCCCTTTTTTCATGGGCGCATGGGGCTGCTTAGGATTTCCTTCGGCACTATGAACGCCAAAAGTGCCGGGGACACGGGGACAAATGGCCCGAATCCAGCAGCCATGCGGGTTTGCAGGAAATACCTACCGGGGACAAACCGGGGACGGGCCGGGGACAAAGCGGGGACAAAGGGAATATTTATTGAATAGTGAAATTCATTCATACATTCATACCCATTGAACCCCGCCCCAGCCCTTCAAAGGGTGCCCGCTCTGCCCATCTACTGACGGGCAACGCTGCCACGGCAGCGCAGCGGTGCAGGATGCGCGGCGCCTGGCTGTGTTGCACACGCATGCACATCGGTGGAAATGAGCGCGTGAGGGCCTTCCCTTGGCGCCACCACCTGCGGGCGGCCCAGCATTTTTAGGGTCATGACGTAGCAAAAATTCTTATTGAGAATCATTCCCTAAATTTGCCGATTGCTCGGATCCGACTGAGCCCCGTGGGAAAACGCTCTGCGGAACGTTCGCGCCGCGCTTCTGTGCAATGGGCGGGGCTCTGTCGTATCGCTGTGGATAACTTTTCCCGCTATGGTGCACAAAAAATAAGCAAATGCACATCGCCTGCAAACCCGCATGAATGCTTGGTTTCCCGGTAATGTGCTGAAGTTGTCCACAATGCGCACCATATACGACGAGCGTTATGTTAAATAGTGTGCGTGTTTGCATATGTTTTAGCACACTATCGGGAGTGGTGCGACAATGCTGCGCATGCCAAACCACGAAACCCCCATGACGATTGAAGAACTGGACGTGGCCCTGCAGTCGCTGGGCTGGAAGGTGAGCGAGTTTTGCCGGGCCACGGGCTTGCACCGCAACACGCCCAGCCGCTGGCGCAATGAGGGTGTGGAGATACCCGCATGGGTGCCGAAACACCTGGGCCTGCTTTTGGAGTTGCAGCGCTTACATGCCGCCTACCTTGTGCCGCCCAAGGTGGGTGGCGAGTTCAGCCAGGGGGTAGCTGACTGAGCTTTCGACGCGCATAGGCTGCACGTGCAGTGGCTCGCGCTCGCTCCCTGTTGGCGGCCCGGCGTGCGTTCACCTTCGCCCGGTGTGTCTCTGGATTGGTCGCGTAGGCGGCGCGGCGTTGGGCGTTGCGTTCGTCCCTGCGACGTAGTTCATGCCTGCGGTCGATGGCCTTGTATCGCTCTGGATCGGCGGCCCTGCGAGCGCGTTTCTGTATGGTTTGCGTCCTGCGCCAATCGTCGGACTGCCGCGCTCTCCAAGCTCTGAAATAGGCTCTGCGTGCCTCGCGCTGGTCTTCGGTTATCTCGCTCTGCTCAATCTCCGCTTGCGCGAATCTGAACCGCTGGAGTGCAGCCTTTGCAAGCGCTCGCTCCTCCCCGAACTCACGATGGAACCAGCGCTCATGCCCTGCTGGATCGCCGTTGCGTGGCGTCTCTAGCCCAACCGTATACACGACCCGCGCAGGTGCCTGCCACATGCGGCGGCGCAACTCGGCCACTTCATCTTCCATGCGTGATCGCCAGCCCTTCACAACGCGCGAATCATAGGTAGCCATGCCTGCCTCCTCCGTGCATAATGCCTTCAACCCCCGACCGGGGCCGGTGCGTAAGAACACCTTTTGGACAAGCGGCGCAACCTCCCCGATAGTGAGGTTTTGTCACGTCTGTATTCAGTGCGTGCGGCATTCGGCCGTACGCTTGGTTTCGGGCGGGATGGCCACAGCGGTAACGCCTGGCGCACGGCTTGTCCCGTGTTCTTAACATCCCGTCCACCCCATGCGCGTAGGAACGCATGCGGTGGTTTCAAGTCTCGACAAGGAGCAAGAAGCCATGACACCCGTCCTCCCCCTGGCCAGCCGCAGCGCTGCGCCCACCAGCTCGCAAGGCGCCCGCCTTGGAGCCCCCACAGACCCTATTCAGTTGTATGCCGATGCGCACAACGCTCTGGCCATGGCGCTGCACTACCTGCGCCAGCCTGAGGCGAATGTGCCAGGCGCTGCCCGCAAGGCAGTGCAAGCCCTGGCCGCGCTGCGCAGCCTGGGCAGTGCAGACGTGTGCACAAGCCCCTGCACGCAAGGGGGTGCAGCATGAGTGGCATCGCCTTCATCACGCGCCAGCATGAAGCCGGATCGCTACGGGTGCGCGAGTCGTCTGCAAACCTGCCCGGCGGCGTGCATTTGAGCATCGCTGCAACGCGGTCAACTCGCCTTGTCGATTTGTGCATGTCGCGTGACTTCATGAGCGTGCATCTTGAGTTCTCACCCGAGCAAGCGCGGGCCGTGGCTGCTGAGCTGCTGGCCGGTGCTGATGCGCTGCAAGGTAGGGCCTGAACCATGACAACTACAGCCACCACCAGAGCCCCGAAGCGCCCGGTACCGCTCCCGCGTCCAAGGGCTGGGGAATCCATGCACGCCTATGGCGTGGCTCATGGATCCAGCAGTTTGCGCCGTGGACTGCGTGCCCGTGAGAGCGCCGTGATTGAGCGGGCTCTTGAGATTCTTGGGGCATACATACGCGGACCCGGGGACGTGTTTGACAGCTCCGATTTTGTGAAACAGTACTTGATGTTGCATCTGGCTGGCGAGCCGTGCGAGCACTTCGCAGTGCTGTACCTGGATGCCCAAAACAGGGGCATCGCTTTCGAGCGGCACTTCTCAGGAACCCTCACGCAAACGAGCGTGTACCCCCGTGAGATTGTTTGTGCAGCTCTGCAGCACAGAGCGGCTGCGGTTGTCCTGGCCCACAACCACCCAAGTGGTAGCTTGCAGCCCAGCAGGGCAGATGAAGCCCTAACCCACACCCTGAAACAGGCGCTGGCGCTTGTTGATGTGCGCGTGCTGGATCATGTGATCGTGGGTGGCACGCAGGCGCTGAGCATGGCAGAGCAAGGTTTGATCTAAGGGGAAATCATGGCTGTTGATCTTCGATGGCGTGACGCTATGGCGATATGGGGTGCACGTAGGGTCTTCACCCCAGTGCAAAAACAGGCTGGGTGGCCCGAAGCCATGGAGCCCCAACATCTGGCAGCGCTGCAGCGACCTTGGGACCAGGGGGACAACAAGGGGCGCAGCGGTTGCTTGGCATTGCGAGATGCGATAACTGAGGCTTGCACCACCGGGCAGTTGGAGTGTGTGGCACTTTCGGTGGAGCCCCCAGAGCGCCAGCAGGACGATGATGTATTCCGCCCAATCCCAATGGTCGCTGATCGCTGGGCAATTGACGCCAAGCCGGAATGGACTGAAAGAGAGTTCCTCGGTGGCACGCTACGGACGCAGCGACGGGTGCCCCAGCAGCCCCAGCGCAGCCCTTCTGCGCAGACGGCGAGGCTTGAATACCGCATAGGTGCTCAGGCTTTCGCTGCATGGCTTACGGCGCAGCAGTTGGAGCCGAGCCCCCATGTGTTCGCGTGGTTCGCCGTGCGTGGTGTGGCGTGGCCACCCGCGAGTGCCGATACCAAAGCGGGTGAGGATTCGCCTTTTCCCTTGTCCGATTTCCCTGCGCTGGTGGCTTATCGCAAGGCCAACACTAAGGGTGAAGGCGGGAGTAAGAAGGGGCCAAGCTGGGCGATTGGTAACCAGATCGACGTTGGCAAGGCAGAGCTTGCCCGGCGCATGGCTGCTGGTGTCATGGAATCTGAGGCCCTGAATGCTATGGGCCGTGAGCTTGGTATCGGTGGAGCTGCACCCCGAACGCCGCTCAAAAAAGCGCTGTTCAGCGACCGCAAGCGGTCTCCCCCGGTGAAAGTGGCCTCCCCGTTACCTGGCGTGGTCCAAGTGCGTTCCGGCAGAAAGACGGCATAGCTCCGTTTCATCGTTTCAGGGTGCCACGCAGGGTGCAGGGGCCCGCCTTCTGGCGAGCGCCCTGCACTCTGTGCGGGCTGCTGCGGACGCATGCTCCTTAAATGCACCGCGACGTATTCAGGGTGCATTGCTGAAAGTCTCGCCATGCCCTGCGTGCACCACAACGGATGCACCGGCAAACATGAAAGGACTTTCCCCTCATGCAAGTGGTTCACACCGTCAAACCCGTTGTTCCGCGTGATCGGCTGCTGCGTCTGCCCGACGTGGAGGCAACCACCGGCTGCAAGAAAAGCACCATTTACAAGCTCATGAAAGAAGGCAAGTTCCCGCCCTGCGTGCGCATCACTGCACGCATGGCTGCGTGGCCTGAATCTGCCGTGCTGGCCTGGGTGCAAGCTCGCATTGCAGGGGCTCAGGAGGTGCAGAAATGAGCCGCCCGACTGTACAAGATGGCGCTGCATCCAAGGTCCTGAATGCAGCCCATGATGCCGCCCGCGTGCGTTTGCAGCGTGACGCCGAGCGCATGTCTGCGGCAGTGCCTGCCGATGGGGTGCTTTTTTCTGCGCTGTGGCGGCGCAAGGGGCATGCGCCAGTACGGGTGCTTTTGCTCTGGCCTGGCTGGCTGCTGGAACTGGACCCAGAAACCGGGGAAATCATTGCCGAGACGGACGCTGCCGAAATGTATGCGAAGCGCCCGGAGGCTGCGGCCTTTGTGGAGCGCCGGGCGCATGGCAGACCCTTACTGACCGTGAGGTATCAGCCCCCGGGCGCTGAGCGGCGCCGGGTCACTGTAGATGCCCGCTGCGTGATGCGGGTGCATAGCGTGAGGTCCGGCGATCTGCTGGCTGAATCGGAGCCGGGAAAGCCCCGCGCACTGCGTGCTGGTTTCGTGGTCCTGGCGGCAGATGACCTTTCGCCACGGTACACGTGAGGGGCTGAAATGTTAGTACCAAAGCCCCAAGACGACACCCGCCCCCTGCAGGCTGTTCGTGTGGCGGACTTCCTCGAAAAGCACCCCGCCAGCACGCAAAAGGAAATAGACGCCGTGTGTGACACCGGTTGCATTTCCAAGGTGCTTTCCGACATGGAGCGCATCGACCTTTACGGCATGGGCTACGGCCTTGCACGCGGCTGGCGAGAGGTGCCCTGTGCTGGTGGCACCCGCACCCGCAAGGTGCGCACCTACACGCTGTTGCATCGCCCACGCGCCCAGCCCGACCTATTCATGCCCTCATGACACGAACAACCATCACCCCCGGCCTGATCCGCGCTGCCCTGGCGCACATCCCCGCCAGCCTGTCGCGTGACGAATGGGCGCGGGTGGGCATGGCCATCAAAAGCGAGTTCCCCGACGCCACGGGCCAAGACCTGTTCGAGGCATGGAGTGCGACCGCAGACGGGCATGACCCACGCGCCACGCGCAGCACTTGGCGCAGCATCAAGGCAGGCGGCGGGGTGGGCATCGGCACCCTGCTGCACCTGGCCAAAGAACACGGCTTTGTGCTGCCCAAGGCCAGCGAAGCCCCGGCCGCCCCGAGCCCCGAGGTGCTGGCGCAGCGTGAACGCGAGAGGGTAGAGCGCCAGCAGGCAGAGCAAGCTCGCCAGCAGGCCGCCCACGCGGCTGCAGCGGCCGATGCGGTGGCACAGTGGGATGCTGCCAGCGATACCGGCGCCAGCCCCTATCTGACCCGCAAGGGTGTGCAGGCCCACGGTGTGCGCTTTGCTCCCGATGGCTGCGTACTGGTGCCCCTGCGCGATGCTGCGGGGGCTCTGTGGAACCTGCAACGCATAGCACCAGAGCGCCCGGCCGATGGCACCGACAAACTGTTTTTGAAGGGCGGGCGCAAGTCGGGGCTGTGGCACTGGTGCGGTGATCCTGCGGGGGCTCCGGTGCTGCTGGTTGCCGAGGGCTACGCCACGGCCGCCAGCGTGCACCAGGCCACCGGCCGCCCCGTGGCTGTGGCCTTTGATGCGGGCAACCTTGCCCACGTTGCCAAGGCCCTGCGCCAGCAACACCGCACCGCGCTGCTGGTGCTGTGTGGCGATGATGACCGCGCCACCGAAGCCCGCACCGGCACCAACACCGGCCGCGTGAAGGCCGAAGCCGCAGCCCGTGCCGTGCGCGGCCTGGCGGTGTTCCCCGAGAGCCTGCCCGATGGTGGCAGCGACTTCAACGACATGCACCAGGCGCAGGGCCTGCAGGCCGTGGGCGCCTGCGTAGAGGCCGCCATTGCAGCGCACCAGGCAGAGCAGGGCGAACGCGCCCAGCAGGCCGCGCAAAGCACCAAAGGAGGCAAGGACAGCACACGCACACCACGCGAGCCCCACGGAGCCGATGGTGGGCACGGCGGGGGCAATGAGCCCCCCAGCGACGGCCGCCCGTTCGACCCCTTCACCGTCAACGATTCGGGTGTGTGGTATGCGGGCGTGGACAAGGAGGGGCAACCCAAGGCCCCGCAATGGGTGTGCAGCCGCCTCGATGTGCAGGCCCTGACCCGCGACCAGGACGGCGCAGGCTGGGGCTACCTGCTGGCCTTTGCCGACCCACTGGGCAAGCCCAAGCAATGGGCCATGCCCGCCCGCATGCTGTCTGGCGACGGGGGCGAATACCGCGCCGCGCTGCTGAACATGGGGCTTCGCATTGCCCCATCGCCTGCAGCCCGCAACCTGCTGACCCAGTACATACAGACCCGCCAGCCGGGCGAGTTTGCAAGCTGCACCGACCGCATCGGCTGGCACGGCCGCGCCTTTGTGTTGCCCCATGAAACCATCGGCGACGATGCCGAGCGCATCGTGTTCCAGAGCGAAAGCCAGATGGAAAACACCTTCCGCGTAAAGCACGATGCAGCCGCCTGGCGTGAACGCATCGGGGCTCTGTGCGTGGGTAACTCCCGGCTGGTTTTTGCGGTGGCCTGCGCCTTTGCGGGGCCGCTGCTGCGCCCTGCAGGCATGGAGAGCGGGGGCTTTCACATCCGGGGTGATAGCAGCAGCGGCAAGACCACGGCGCTGCGCCTGGCTGCCAGCGTGTACGGCGGCCCCAGCTACATGCAGCGCTGGCGCACCACCGACAACGCGCTTGAAGCCATCGCCGCGCAGCACTGCGATTCATTGCTGATCCTGGATGAACTTGCGCAGGTAGAGGGCAAGGTGGCGGGCGAGTGCGCCTACATGCTGGCCAATGAACAGAGCAAGGCACGCGCCACCCGCAACGGTGCACCACGTGCCCGCCTGTCCTGGCGCCTGCTGTTCCTGTCGGCTGGCGAGCTGGGGCTGGCTGACCACATGGCCGAAGGCATGAAGCGCACGCGCACGGGTCAAGAAGTGCGGATGGCGGACATACCGGCCGATGCAGGCGCGGGGCTGGGGGCTTTCGAGCATCTGCACGACTTTGCGGGCGGGGCTGCGTTCTCCAGCCACTTGGCCCGTGAGGCGCAGGCATGCCACGGCGCACCAGGCCGGGCCTTCGTTGAATGGGCCTGCTCCAATGCCGACAGCCTGCCCAAGCGCCTGCGCACGGCTGTGCAGACGCTGGCCCGGGAGTGGATACCGCAGGGAGCATCGGGCCAGGTGGAGCGCGTGGGCGCCCGCTTTGCGCTGGTGGGTGTGGCTGGCGAACTGGCCACCGAAGCGGGGCTTACGGGCTGGCCAGCGGGCGAGAGCGAACGCGGTGCACGCGCATGCTTTGACGCATGGCTGGCTGCCCGTGGTGGCGCTGGCAATGGTGAGGTGGTGGCCATGCTGCGGGCTGTGCGCCGGTTTCTGGAGACGCACGGCGATGGGCGCTTTGCCATGTGGCACCGGGCTGCTGATGACCACGCCCCCAAGACTCTGCAACGTGCCGGCGTGCGCCGCATGTTGAATGCCGATGGTGAGCCCATCAAGAGCGACCCCGAGCACCAGCGGGAGTATGGCGAGCGCATGCCCGCCACGCTGGGCGAGGGCGTCAGCTTTGAATACTTCGTGTTGGCTGAAACGTTCAAGGCTGAAATCTGCCAGGGCTTCGACCATCTGGCTGTGTGCCGCGTGCTGGAGTCGCACGGCTGCCTGACCGTGAAGGAACCCGAGCGCTACAGCGTGAGCACCAGGCTGCCCGGCATTGGCAAGGTGCGGTGCTATCAGATACCGCCTGCCATCTTTGAACTGGATCTGTGAGCGGTAGCCCGGCCGGGGCTTTGCGTGCTCGCCCTGCGGCTGCAGCCATGCCGTGCCGCCCGTGAGGGGCGGGGGCGGGAGCTCCCTTCGCGCTGTACATGCCCGGCTTACGGCATCTGGTGCCAAGGGGAAGGGCGCGGCCCTGGTCATTGATCTGGTGCGGGGCTCGCCCCGTCCCCCGTGTCTCTCGCTGCCGTGTGCAGCGGGTCCCTCCTGGCCCCTTCACACAAGGGTAATTCGCACCCCATTGGTGGGCGAGTGGATCGCGTTTGGAAAGGGTGGACGGTGGACGGTGGACACATGCAGCCTCCGGCCGTGGGTCCTTCCTGGGTGGCCCAAGCGCGGGTAATTCGAGCCGCGTTGCCGCGCTGTTCTACGGGGCTCTATAGGGGCTTAAGTGAAGGCAGTGCATCAATTGCCGGACGGCTGCGCACGTCAGTGGATTCATTTGTCCCCGGTGTCCCCGGCAGAATTGCGTTTGTCCCCGGCGCTACCGGGGACAGCTTTCTTCAATGATGACAATGGGTTACGTGCGATTTTTGGTTTGTCCCCGGTGTCCCCGGTAAAAAAGGGGTAACCCCCGAAGGAATTGCAGCGCCCGCGCTCAACTGGGCACCCGAAGGGGTCGGCAACGCCGCACGTCAGGGGGACCGGTAACCCCCCGTCGCGGGTCCTTCCCCGGTTCCCTTGATGCGGGTAATTCGCACCCCACAAAATTTCTAGTCCTGGCCGCTGGCAAGAGGTAAGTAAGCATGGCCTGGGTGGGGCGGTGCTTGGGTCCTTCCCCGGTGGTCCCGGTGCGGGTAATTCGAGCCGCGTTGCCGGACTGTTGCGGGACTCTCCCTAGGGGGGTTGTATTGTGGTGTGGCGTCCCTCGGCGTGGCATCTATTCTGGGGCGCCGCTGCCTATGGCTGCACCCTGGGGGTATCGGGGTCATGTACCCCCACTTTTCCAAAATGCACCCCCAAATGTACCCCCACGTACCCCCGGATTCCGGCACACTTCGGCGCACTTATATGCACTAGTCAAAGCCGCTTCCCATAGGGGAAAAGAAAAAGGCCGCACGGTTATGGAACCGTACGGCCTTATCTGTGGTGCCCGGGGCCGGAATCGAACCGGCACGCCTTGCGGCGGGGGATTTTGAGTCCCCTGCGTCTACCAATTTCACCACCCGGGCTGGAATTCGTGAAGCCCCAAATTATGGCACAGTAGGGCGCATGAAATATCCGACGATTGAAGATGCAGTGGGTAACACCCCTCTGGTCGCTTTGCAGCGCATTGGGGCCAAGGACAACGCGGCGCGCGGCAATGTGGTGCTGGGCAAGCTGGAGGGCAACAACCCTGCCGGGTCAGTCAAGGACAGGCCCGCGCTGTCGATGATCCGCCGGGCCGAGGAGCGTGGCGACATCCGCCCCGGCGACACGCTGATCGAGGCCACGTCGGGCAACACCGGCATTGCGCTGGCGATGGCGGCGGCCATCAAGGGTTACCGCATGGTGCTCGTGATGCCCGAAGACTTGTCCATCGAACGCGCACAGACCATGAAGGCCTTTGGTGCCGAACTTGTGCTCACGCCCAAGAGCGGCGGCATGGAGCACGCACGCGACCTGGCCGAGGCCATGCAAAAGCGCGGCGAGGGCAAGGTGCTCGACCAGTTCGGCAACCCCGACAACCCACGCATCCACTACGAAACCACCGGCCCGGAGATCTGGGAGCAGACGGGCGGGCGCATCACGCACTTTGTGAGCGCCATGGGGACCACGGGCACCATCACCGGCGTGTCGCGTTTCCTCAAAGAGAAGAACCCTGCCATCCAGATCATCGGCGCGCAGCCAGAGGAAGGCTCGCGCATCCCGGGCATCCGCAAGTGGCCGCAAGAGTACCTGCCCAAGATCTATGACCCGAGCACGGTGGACGAGCTGGTCTATGTGAACCAAGACAGCGCCGAAGACATGTGCCGCCGTCTCGCGCGCGAAGAGGGCATCTTTGCAGGCATCTCTGCCGCAGGCGCGTGCTGGGTGGCGCAGCAGATTGCGGCGCGCGACAGCAATGCCACCATTGTGTTCATCGTGTGCGACCGGGGCGACCGGTATCTGTCTACCGGTGTGTTTCCGGCGTGACAGGCGGCCGTCGGCTGCCGGGTTCGAAGGTTTTAATGAAATTGGCTGCTAGCGCTTGATGGATAGGCGCTAGCAGCTATAAAAATGATAGCTCTACCATGCACTACGAAGTCCGCCACTGCACCCACTGCGGTACCGCGCTACAGCCCATCACCCTGGCCGAAGACGGAGGCGACAAGGAGCGGCTGCGCTGCCCCGCCTGCGGCTGGACCCACTGGAACAACCCCACGCCCGTGCTGGCAGCGATTGTCGAGATCGACGGCAAGGTGCTGCTGGCGCGCAACGCGGCCTGGCCGGGCAAGATGTTCGCGCTGATCACCGGCTTCATGGAGGCAGGCGAGTCGCCCCAGGAAGGCATTGCGCGCGAGGTGAAGGAGGAAACCAACCTCGACGTGCAGTCCACCACCCTGGTGGGCGCCTATGAGTTCCTGCGCATGAACCAGATCATCATTGCCTACCATGTGGTGGCCACGGGGCAGGTTCAGTTATCGCCCGAGCTGGTGGATTACCGGCTGTACGATCTGGCAGACCTCAAATGCTGGCCGGCGGGCACGGGCTACGCGCTGGCCGACTGGCTGCGCACCAAGGGGCACGAGCCGGTGTTTTTTACCGCTGAAGAAAATGCAGAACGGCGGCGCGGCCTGGACGAACAACCGCCGCAGCCGCCAAAGGATTGACGACCATGGACATTCACAAAGAAATCGACACCCGGGGCCTGAACTGCCCCTTGCCCATCCTCAAGGCCAAGAAGGCGCTGTCCGACATGGCCAGCGGCCAGTTGCTGAAGGTGGTGGCCACCGATGGCGGGTCGCTGCGGGATTTTCAGGCGTTTGCCAAGCAGACGGGCAACGAGCTGGTGGAGCAGCAGACGGTGGGCGAGGAATACATCCACATCCTGCGTCGTCGGTAGATTTAAGAAAAAATAGCTGCCAGCGCTCTATGGATAAGCGCTGGCAGCTATTAATTTGGAAGCGTTTGAGGCGCTTCCAGTGTGAGCCCGGACTGTGGCTTACAGCGCCAAGGTCTTCAGATATTCCCGGAACTGCGCGCCCACCTGCGGGTGCTGCAATGCCAGTTCCACCGTCGCTTCCAGAAACCCTTCCTTGCTGCCGCAGTCGTAGCGCTTGCCTTCGTACTGGAAGGCGTACACGGCTTCGTGCTGCATCAGGCGGGCAATGCCGTCGGTGAGCTGGATCTCGCCGCCCACGCCGCGTGGCTGGTTGCGGATCTCGTCGAACACGCCGGGCGTGAGGATGTAGCGGCCGGCCACGCCCATGCGCGAGGGGGCGACATCGGCCTTGGGCTTTTCCACGATGCGTTCAATGCGGATCAGCGGGCCGCCAGCGGGCTCGCCGGCCACGATGCCGTATTTGTGGACCTGGTCTTCCGGCACTTCCTGCACCGCGATGACCGAGCGGCCTTGCTGGCGGAAGGCGGTGGCCATCTGGGCCAGCACGGGCTGGCCGCCTGGGGGGCCCACCATCAGGTCGTCGGCCAGCAGCACGGCAAAGGGCTCCTTGCCCACCAGCGGCTCGGCGCACAACACGGCGTGGCCCAGGCCCAGCGAGCGGGGCTGGCGCACGAACGCGCAGTCCATGTCGTCGGGCTGGATGGAGCGCACCAGCGCCAGCAGTTCCTTCTTGCCGGCGGCTTCGAGTTCGGCCTCCAGCTCATACGCCGTGTCGAAATGGTCTTCGATGGCGCGCTTGCTGCGGCCGGTCACGAAGATCATGTGGCGGATGCCAGCGGCATAAGCTTCTTCCACAGCGTACTGAATCAGCGGCTTGTCAACCACGGGCAGCATTTCCTTCGGAGACGCCTTGGTGGCAGGCAGAAAACGGGTGCCCAGGCCAGCGACGGGAAATACGGCTTTGCGAACGGTGGTGGCAACAGTCATGAGACTCCTTGAGTGAAGACAGGGATTCGGGGTGTTGTGGTCGTCGTGGATATGCAAGTGTCAGGCCAGAGTTGCCCGGCCTTTCACTTTTGTTCTCTCAGCCCAGGCGGCCCAGCTGGTCGCGCAGGCGGGTCAGCGTGGCGCCGAAGTCAGCGATGCGCTTCTTTTCCTGGTCGATCACGGCCGGTGGGGCCTTGGCCACAAAGGCTTCGTTCGAGAGCTTGTTGTTGGCCTTGGCGACTTCGCCTTCGATGCGGGCGATTTCCTTGGACAAGCGGGCCTTCTCGGCGGCCACGTCAATCTCCATGTACAGCGCCAGCCGAGCTTCGCCCACCACGGCCACAGGTGCTGCCTGCGCGGCAGCGGCCCAGGCGGCCTCGTCGTCAAACACCTTGACCTCGCTGAGCTTGGCCAGGGCCTGCAGCACCGGGCCTACGCCGCGCATGAAGTCGGTGTCGCCCACCGTGTACAGCGGCAGGCGGGTGGACGGGGACACATTCATTTCGCCACGCAATGCGCGGCAAGCGTCCACCAGCCCCTTCACGCGGCCCATGTGGGCTATTGAAGCCTCGTCGATCTTGTCCAGTTGCGCCTGAGGGTAGCGGGCGATGCTGACCGATTCGCCGGGGATTCCGGCCACAGGCGCCACCACCTGCCACAGGGCTTCGGTGATGAACGGGATGATGGGGTGGGCCAGGCGCAGGATGGCTTCGAGCGTGCGGATCAGCGTGCGGCGCGTGGCGCGCTGCTGCGCTTCGGTGCCGTTCTGGATCTGCACCTTGGCGATCTCCAGGTACCAGTCGCAGTACTCGTTCCAGACAAAGTCGTAGATTGTGTTGGCCACGTTGTCCAGGCGGTATTCCTCAAAGCCCTTGGCGACTTCGGCCTCGGTCTTTTGCAGCAGCGAGCTGATCCAGCGGTCGGCCTGGCTGAACTGCATGTAGCCGTGGGCAGAGCCTCCGGGCTGGCATTCTTCCTTGGTGTGCTCTTTCAGGCCGCAATCCTGGCCTTCGCAGTTCATCAGCACAAAGCGGCTGGCGTTCCAGAGCTTGTTGCAGAAGTTGCGGTAGCCCTCGCAGCGCTTGCTGTCAAAGTTGATGCTGCGGCCCAGCGACGCCAGTGCGGCAAAGGTGAAGCGCAGCGCATCGGCGCCATAGGCCGGGATGCCCTCGGGGAACTCCTTTTGCGTGTTCTTGCGCACCGTGGGCGCAGTCTCGGGCTTGCGCAGGCCGGTGGTGCGCTTGTCGAGCAGCGGCTCCAGCGCAATGCCGTCGATCAGGTCCACCGGGTCGAGCACGTTGCCTTCGGACTTGGACATCTTCTTGCCCTGCGCGTCGCGCACCAGGCCGTGGATGTACACGTGCTTGAACGGCACGCGGCCGGTGAAGTGCGTGGTCATCATGATCATCCGGGCGACCCAGAAGAAGATGATGTCGTAGCCCGTGACCAGCACGGTGCTGGGCAGGTAGAGGTTGAAGTCGTCGGTGTCGGCGGTGCCTTGGTTCGGCCAGCCCATGGTGCTGAAGGGCACGAGCGCGGACGAGTACCAGGTGTCCAGCACGTCTTCATCGCGGCGCAGCGTCTTGCCGGGGGCCTTGGCCTGGGCTTCGGCTTCGTCGCGGGCCACGATCACGTTGCCGTCTTCGTCGTACCACGCCGGGATCTGGTGGCCCCACCACAGCTGGCGGCTGATGCACCAGTCCTGGATGTTGTTCATCCACTGGTTGTAGGTGTTCACCCAGTTCTCGGGCACAAAGGTCACTTCGCCACTGGCCACGGCATCGATGGCCTTTTGCGCAATGCTCTTGCCGGTGGCGTCGCCTTCGCCCACCTTGCTCATCGCCACGAACCACTGGTCGGTCAGCATGGGCTCGATCACCTGGCCGGTGCGGGTGCAGATCGGCACCATGAGCTTGTGCTTCTTCACCTCGACCAGCGCGCCGATGGCCTCGAGGTCGGCCACCACGGCCTTGCGGGCCACAAAGCGGTCCATGCCCTGGTACTTGGCGGGCGCGTTCTCGTTGATGGTGGCTTGCAGGGTCAGCACCACGATCATGGGCAGCTTGTGGCGCTGGCCCACGGCGTAGTCGTTCTGGTCGTGCGCAGGCGTTACCTTCACCACGCCCGTGCCGAACTCCTTGTCCACGTACTCGTCGGCGATCACCGGGATCTGGCGGTCGCACAGCGGCAGGTTCACCATCTTGCCGATCAAGTGCGTGTAGCGTGAATCCTCGGGGTGTACCATCAGCGCCACGTCGCCCAGCATGGTTTCAGGCCGGGTGGTGGCCACCGTCAGGCTGCCCGATCCATCGGCCAGCGGGTAGGCGATGTGCCAGAGCGAGCCGTCTTTTTCTTCGCTCTCGACTTCCAGGTCGGACACGGCGGACTGCAGCTTGGGGTCCCAGTTCACCAGGCGCTTGCCACGGTAGATCAGGCCCTGCTCATACAGCTTCACGAAGGTGTCGGTCACCACGGCGCTCAGCTTGTCGTCCATGGTGAAGTATTCGCGGCCCCAGTCCACGCTGTCGCCCATGCGGCGCATCTGCGTGGTGATGGTGTTGCCGGACTTTTCCTTCCACTCCCACACCTTGCTCACAAAGTTCTTGCGCGCCTCGGGCGGGGTGGTGCCCATGTCGTAGCGGCTGATGCCTTGCTCCTGCAGCTGGCGCTCCACGACGATCTGCGTGGCGATGCCCGCGTGGTCGGTGCCCGGCACCCACACCGTGTTGAAGCCACGCATACGGTGGTAGCGCGTGAGGCTGTCCATGATCGTCTGGTTGAACGCATGGCCCATGTGCAGCGTGCCCGTCACATTAGGCGGGGGCAGCTGGATGGAAAAGGCGGGCTCGTCCGCCTGGGGCTGGCCCGTGCCACGGTGGCCTGCGGTGCCATACCCGCGCTTTTCCCATTCGGGGCCCCAGTGGGCTTCCAGCGCGGCGGGTTCAAAGGACTTGGACAGGCTGTCGAGGCCGGGTTGTGCTTGGGGCGTGCTCATGGGGTTTGGCAGAAGGAAGAGGCAGGCACAGGGCGTGCCTCAACGGTCAAGAGGGTGGACCGGGCATTTTACGGGAGCGCCAGCCGGTCTTCCCCTGCGCTCGCATCCCACCGGCATTCCGTCTGTCGGGCATTTCTCGCCAATTGTTACCTTGTCGCTCGACCTGCCCGCCGTGGCGTCTTGATAATCCCGCCCGGTGGAGCGAGAGGGCCCCTGGAGAGGGGGGCGGGCTCCACGCATTGCCCGGGTCAAAAACATACAACCAATCGTTCCCATCCATGCATCTTCCATCCGCACTCCGCGCGGGCCTTGCCAAGGACTTTGTCTACGCGCTGCTGGCGCTTTTTCTCATCCCGGCGTTGACCTATGGGTTCACCGTCTATGCGCAGCGCGACCAGGACGCGAACTTTGTGGCCGGCATCAGCCAGCGCATCGACGCTGAAAAGGGCATGCCGCCCGCCGAGAAGCAGGCGCGCAAGGATTACTACCGCAGCAATCCGCCGTCCACCATTTGCAGCAGCACCGACCCCGAGGCGCAGGACTACCGCGAAGCCCTGTGCGAGCGCTATTCCGACGTGTGGCAGTTCCACATGGCGCGAGCCGTGTCGTTCTGGACCCTGGTAGCCAGTGGCGTGCTGCTGGTGGCCGTGCTGGGCCTGGGCGCGCTGGCCTTTGCCGACCGCACGCTGCAGTACACCAGCTTTGTCGCGGGCTGGCGCCTGACCACCTGTGCCAGTGCCGCCGCGCTGGTGGTGCAGGGGGCGATGGCGGTGTGGCTGTCGTTCTGGGTCACGGCGTTCTTCTTTCACAAGTATTCGCCCAAGCTCATCATCGTCGTGGGGCTGGCCGTGGCGGTGGGTGTGTTTGTGGCGGTGGCGGGCATCTTCAAGCGCGTGCAGTCTGACAACCATGCCGTGGGCGAGCTGGTGTCCGAAGACGATGCGCCCCTGCTGTGGAAGCGCATCCGCCACATGGCCCAGCGCCTTAAGACCGAGCCCCCGAAGAACATCGTGGCGGGCATCGACGCGAATTTTTTCGTGACCGAGGCACCGCTCACGGTGGGCAACCACACGCTCACGGGCCGCACGCTGTTTGTCAGCCTGCCCCTGCTGCGCATCCTCGACCAGGCCGAGGCCGACGCCGTGTTTGGCCACGAGCTGGCCCACCTGCGCGGCGGCGACACCCAGAGCAGCGCCCGGCTGGGCCCGAAGCTGGTGCAGTTTGACCACTACCGCCATGCGATTCGCAGCGGTGGGCTCTCGGCCGTGGTGTCGCCAGTGCTGGACCTGTACCGCACCATCTTCGAAATCGCCCTGGCGCGCGACAGCCGCGAGCGCGAGTTCAAGGCTGACCGCATCGCTGCCAAGCTCATCTCGCCAGCGGCCATTGCGCAGTCGCTGGTCAAGATCGCGGCCTACGCGCAATACCGTTTCAAGATCGAGGACGAGCTGTTTGGCCGCAATGAGCGGCACGACACCACCACGCTGGGCATCGCCCGCTTTGTGGCCCAGGGGCTGGCGCCCTATGCGGCCTCCGACGATTTTCTGGATGCGATGAAGACGGCCAACGTGCCCCACCCCTTTGACTCGCACCCCGCCATGCCCGAGCGCCTGCGCAACGTGGGCATGGCGCTGAAAGAGCAGGACTACGGTGCCATCGCCGTGCGCGCGCCCGCTGCCACCTGGGTGCAAGAGATATTGACGGCGGACGCGATCGAGCAGCGCCTGTGGAGTGACTACGAACAGCAGTTTGCGCAAGACCATGAGCGCAGCCTGGCCTACCGCTACGAGCCCGCCACCGACGAAGAGCGCGCGCTGGTGCTGCGCTACTTTCCGCCCGTGGTGTTTGCGCTCAAGGGGGAGAACACGGTGGAGGTCAGCATCGACGGCATCCGCACCTCGGCCGACGAGACCACGGTGTTCTGGGACGCCATCAAGGCGCTGGAATTCAAGGAAAGCAGCTTCGGCAATGCACTGGTCGTGACGCACCCCGAAAAGAACGCCCTGGGCCTGGGCGCCAAGACCAGCAAGATCAAGCTGTCCGGCCTCACCAAGGAAAAGGACCAGTTCAACGCCGTGGTGGGGGCCTACTGGCAGCGCCACCAGATCATGCGGGCGCAGCAGCAACAGCCTCAGGAAGGCTGATTGCGACCGGCGGAGTGGTTGGTGGAGCTTTGCTACCAAATAAATAGCTGTTAGCGCTTGTTGGTAAAGCGCTGGCGGCTATTTTTACCTGTATTTTTATCGCTGACGCCACGTTGCACGTTGGGTGTGCAACGTGGCGGCGCCAAAGGCTTGTCAGCCTTTGACGAACTCTGGCCGGTCGTTCTGCTGCGGCTTGAGCGGTTCCACCGCCTTGCCTTCAGCGCGCTCCTTGCGCCACTGCTCCTTGCGCGCCGTCCACTCGTTCAGGCGGGCGTGGGCCACGGTGCTGTCCTTGGCCATCTGTTCTTCGTCGGCCAGCTGGGCCGACAGCTCCAGACGGATACCGTTCGGGTCAAAGAAATAGATGCTGTGAAAGATGTGGTGGTCCGTTACGCCCAGCACCTCGATGCCGTGGGCCTCCAGGCGCTTCTTGGTGTTCTCCAGCTCCTGCACCGTGTCCACGCGAAAAGCAATGTGGTTGACCCACAGCGGCGTGTTCGGCGAGGGCTCTGCCTTCACGTCGTCGCCCAGGTCGAAGAAGGCGATGAAAGAACCGTCCTTGAGGCGAAAGAAGAAGTGCGTGTAGGGGCAGTATTCGCCCGTGCTCGGCACGTAGTCGCTCTGGATGATGTGGTACAGCGGCAGGCCCAGGATGTCCTCATAGAACTGGCGCGTTTCTTCAGCGTCACGCGCCTTGTAGGCGTAGTGGTGCAGTTGCTGGATGGGCGCGGGCGGGGGCAGGGTGGCCAGATCAGGTTTCAGGATGGCGTTCATGCAGAGTCTCCTCAAATCGGTTTTGCGATTCTACTATTCGTAATTGATTTACGTTAAGTTAATTTTTTGAGGGCCGGGATTGCGGTACATTCCGCAGTCGTCCTTCTTTGCCCCTGAGGTATTCGTCCGATGCGCCTGTAAGCCCCTCAAGCCTTTCCTTCCTGCTTGCCCATTGCCGGGCCAGGCGGTTGTATGTCTTGTCTGGAGTGCTTTTGCATGGCGACACCTTCAATGCCGGGCGATTCCGCCCATCGCAGCCGCAGCGCTGCCGCAGCCTCGACGGCTGCCTTCCCTCCTCGGCCCTCTAATGCCGCGCCCCGCAGTGCGGCTTCGTCTGCGGGTCCCGTTGTCCTTCAGTTCCACGACGTCACATTCAGCTTGCCTGACGGGCAGGCACTGTGGGCACGCCCGCTGAATGTGGCCCTGGGCCAAGGCGTGACCGGCTTGGTGGGCGCCAACGGCGTTGGCAAAAGCGTTTTCTTGCAGCTTGCGCAGCGCATGCTGCAGCCTGCAAGCGGTGTGGTGGCGGGCTGCCCTTCCGTGCACGCGGTGGCGCAGGAGGTCGGTGCAGCCCCTTCGGCCACCGTCGCCGATATTGCGGGCCTGGGCCCGGTTCTGGGTGCACTCGACCGACTGGAAGCGGGCAGGGGCTCGCCCGATGATCTGCTTTTGGCCGACGGGCGGTGGGACCTGCCCTCGCAATGGCAGCAGGCGCTGCACGCGCTGGGGTTGGGCCACCTGCCGCCGGGACACGCGGCGCAGCACCTTAGCGGTGGCGAGCGCATGCGCGTGGCGCTGGCGGGGGCATTCCTGTCGGGCGCCGATCTGCTGGTGCTGGATGAGCCCACCAACCACCTGGACCGGCCGGGTCGGCGCTGGTTGATGGAGTCGCTGGCGCAGTGGCGCGGTGGCGTGCTGGTGGCCAGCCACGACCGCGAATTGCTGGGCATGGCGAACAACATGGTTGCGTTGTCTGCAGCGGGGCTGCAGCGCTACGGCGGAAACTGGTCCGTGTACGAGGCACAGCGCCAGGCCGAGGCTGCTGCTGCCCAGGCCGCGCTGGACCACGCGCGCACCGAGCGCGAGCGGGGCATGCGGGCGCTGCAGCGCGAGCACGATGCCCAGCAGAGCCGCGCCGCGCGGGGGCGCGAGGCCGGCCGCGCTGCCAACCAGGCATCCGTCCTGCTGGACCGCAAGAAGAACAACGCCCAGGCCCACGCGGGTCGCGAGCACGAGCGGCAGCAGCAGGAGCGCCAGCGGCTGAACGATGCGGTGCGCGAGGCCGCTCAGCGTGTTCCTGCAGGGGGCGCTACGGCGCTGGTGCTGCCCCAAAGCGCCGTGCCTGCGGGCAAGCAGGTGCTGGCGTTCGAGCAGGTGCATGTGACGCATGCGCCGCCCGGCTTTCCTCCGCTCCATGGAGTCTGGAACGGGCCCATCCGCATCGCCATCACTGGGCCCAACGGCTGCGGCAAAAGCAGCCTGCTGCGCACCATTGCCAACCCTGCGTTGGCCACTGCGGGGCGGGTGTTGCGGGGTGTGCGGGCCGCCTGGCTGGACCAGCACAACGCCGCCCTGCTTCCACCCCAGCACGGTGTGCTGGCGCGCCTGCAGGCGCTCGGCACGCCCCTGCCCGAAGCGGCGCTGCGCACGCACCTGGCCCAGCTTGGCCTGGGTGCGGACAAAGTGCAGCGGCCTGAGGGCGTGCTCAGCGGTGGAGAGCGCATCAAGGCCGCCCTGGCTTGCGCCCTGTGGTCGGGCGAGCCCGCGCAAATGCTGCTGCTCGACGAGCCCACCAACCATCTCGATGTGGATGCCATCGAAGCGCTGCAGTCTGCCTTGCAAGCCTTCACGGGCGCGCTGGCCGTGGTGTCGCACGACGTCACCTTCCTGCGTGCGCTTGGGCCTGATGTGGTGTGGGCCTGGCAGCCGCAAGGCTGGAACCTGGATGCCACGCTGGACGCTGCCTGACACGCCCGGCGAAGTGCGCGTGCATGAAAAAGCCACCCGCTGCGTGAACGCAGGGGTGGCCCGTGGGTTTGGCGCGCAGCAGCCGCCCTTCAGGGGCGAGCAGCCCGCGTGCCTGCCGATGGTGGATTACTGCTTCACAGCTTCAATCTGCACCACCAGGCGCACGTTCTTGGGGAAGCCCCATTCCACGCCGTAGTTCATGCCCCACTGGGTGCGGTCGATGGTGGTTTCAAAGTCGCCACCGCACACTTCGCGCTTGAGCATGGGGCTGTCGTAGCAGTTGAACTGCGTGGCCTTGAGGGTGACGGGCGCGGTCTTGCCCAGCAGCGTGAGCTGGCCGGTCACTTCGCTGACCTTGTCGCCGGTGAAGCTGAACTTGTCGGACACGAACTTGATCGTGGGGTGCTTGGCTGCGTCAAACAGATCGGCGCTTTGCAGGTGCTTGTCAAAGGGAGGCGTGCCGGTATTCACCGAGGTGGTGTCGATGGTGATGTCCACCTTGCCGGTTGGCGGCGCGGTCAAATTCCACAGTGCCTTGCTTCTTGTCGAAGCGGCCACGGTTGGTGGATGCGCCGAAGTGACCGATCTCGAACGTCACGAAGGTGTGCGTGGGGTCGATGGCGTAGTTGGCGGCCTGGGCAGCGCCAGCGGTCATTGCGGTGGCAGCGGCCACGGCGAGCAGGGAGAAGAGGGACTTGCGCATGAAAAAGACTCCTTGAAAAGAGGAACTACGAAACGAACCAGGGGAAAAACGGAGGATGAAAGAGGCGGAGCTGGAGCCAGAAGCTGGTCAAAGCTTGCCGACGCCAGTCAGTGCGAGCTTGAACTTCACGGTGACGTCGTCGGCCACCATCGAGGTGTCGGCCCACTCGTTTTCGCCGATCTTGAAAGCCAGCCGCTTGATCGGCAGCGTGCCGGTGGCCGTGGTGGTGGGGCCGCTCTGGGTCAACGTCACCGGCACTACCACGTTCTGCGCGGTGCCCTTGATGGTGAGCTTGCCTGCCACCTCAAACTTGCCGCCGCCCAGTGCCTTGATGGCAGTGGATTCGAACTGCGCCTGCGGGAACTTGGGCACGTTGAACCAGGTGGGCTTGGGCAGCTCGGCATCGGTCTCGCGCGATCCCAGCG
This sequence comes from Acidovorax facilis, assembly GCF_023913775.1. Taxonomy (GTDB): domain Bacteria; phylum Pseudomonadota; class Gammaproteobacteria; order Burkholderiales; family Burkholderiaceae_C; genus Acidovorax; species Acidovorax facilis. Next base: position 13,587 of record NZ_JAMXAX010000027.1, on the reverse strand, counting down.
TGGCGCTGCCGGTGTCTACGGTGAAGGCGATCTTGCTGGTCGCCAGCTTGGCCGGGTCAAACGCCACCTGGGCGCTGAACTTCTTGAAGTGGCCATCCAGCGGCACGCCCATCTGGCGCGCGGTGAACTGCACCTCGCTCTGGGCGGGGACCAGTTGCTGCTGGGCCAGTGCGGCCTGCGCGCTCAAGGCTACGGCGGCCACCAGGAGGGTGCGAGACAGTTGGGAAGACAGGTTCATGCAAAAAACTCCGTTCAAAAGACAGAAAGTGAAAGCCAGATCCATGATCTGGAGGGCGGTGCGTTGCCCCGCCATGCACGCGACTCAGGGGTGTTTCATCTGCCCGGCAGCATGCGGGCGATGAGCCCATCGCGGTCCACGATCTGGTGCTTGAGCGCGCCTGCGATGTGCAGCACAACCAGGCCCGCCATCGCAAAGGCGGTGTACTGGTGCCAGGGTTTGATCGCCTCGGCCAGCTCCTTGCTCACGGGCACGAAGTCGGGCAACTGCCACAGGCCCAGAAACACGATGGGAAAGCCTGCTGCCGAGCTGTAGGCCCAGCCAATCAACGGCACGGCGAAAAACAGCGTGTACAGCAGCCCATGCGTGGCGTGGTGCGCCAGCTTTTGCCAGCCCGGCATGGCGTTTTCGATGGCTGCCGGCAGCGCGGGAGGGCGGTGCGTGGCGCGCCACAGCAGGCGCAGCACCGACAGCACGAGGATGGTGACCCCCGCCCACTTGTGCCAGTTGTAGAGCTTGAGCCGCTGAGGCGAGAACGGCAGCCCGGTCATGTAAATACCCACGCCAAACAGGCCGATCAGTGCCAAGCCCAGCACCCAGTGCAAAAGCATGGCGGTGCGCGTATAGCGGCGGGGCGGTGCGTCGGCAGCGGTGCGGGTGGCGGTGGCTGAAGCAGTCATGAAGAGAGGAAACGTGGGGCTGTTGGACGGAGCGCCGGGCGGGGTCGCCAGCCCGTTCGGGGCTGACATGCGTCAAGCGATGGGGCAGTGTAGGAAGCCGTTGCCGCATTCGGCTTCAGGCAGATTGATGCTTCAATTCAAAAAAAATGAATTGATAAGGCCTGAGCGCTCAAAGTTCCCCAATGCTGTGCACGCTGCACCAGCGTGTATCCGATGGGGTGTGAGGGCGGCGGATTCACCAGGGATGCCCTGGTTCGGTGCGGCCCAGAGCGCTGCTGCCCGGGCTTTTTTACGCAAGGGCTGCGCCTGGAAGGCGCAGCCCTTGCAAAGAAGGCCGTTTACCGGCCGAGCGCGGCCTTCTTCCAGGCCGCGGCGGCGGCGCTGTCGTCGCCGCGTTTTTCTGCCAGCTCTGCCAGGTGGCGCCAGGCGCTGGCCCGCAGGCTGCTGTCGCCCAGTTGCTGCGCCGCCTGTGTGAGCAACTGCTGGGCCTTGCCCCACAGCTGGCGCTTGAGGCAGGCCATGCCCGCCAGGTACTGCAGGCGGGCGTCGCGGGGATTTCCCTGGTAAGCCGATTCGATGCGTGCCAGCCAGGGGGCGTCGAGGTCGTCCAGCCCGGCTTCGAGTGCGCGCACCAGCTTCAGCGCATGGTGTTCGGCCAGCGCGTCGGGCAGGTCCACCATGCGGTCCCACACGGGCAGCAGCCAGGCGCGCACCTGCGTCGTGTCGCCGCCCAGGGCTGCCAGTCGCTGCGCGGCGTGGATGGCCAGCTCGGGCATGCTGCGCTCGGACGATTCCAGCGACATCCAGGTCTGCTGCAGCTGCGCGGTGTCGTGTGCGCTGTTGATGAGTTCAATGGCCAGGCCCCGCACGATGCTTTGGGCTGCAGCGGGCGAGAAGGCGCGGTGCTTGCCCAGCAGGCGTGCGGTGTCCAGCGCCTCTTGCGTCTGGCGTGCCAGGCGCGTGGCCTTGAGCTTGATGCGCAGCGACAGCGTGCGCCGGGCGGCACCTTGCGGCAGTGCGGCCAGGCGGTCGAGCGCAGCGTTGGCATCGCGGTCGTCCAGCGACCAGCGGGCGGCACGCATCTGGGCGCCCTCGCGCATTTCCTGCTCATTCACGGTGCCGCGCAGCGGTGCCTCTTGCAGGGCGTCCTGCAGATGGCTTTCGCGCGTGGCGCTGTCTTGCAGCGCGTGCGAGGCCTCGGCCGCAATCATGTGGGCCAGGGCGCGCAACTGGCGGCCGTGGGGCACGGCCTCGCCAGCGGTGGCCAGCGCGTTTTCTTGCGACAGCGCAGCCACCGCGGCCTTGCGCGAGCGGATGAAGCGCCCGCCCAGCATGTGCGTCAGGGCGTCCAGCAAGGCCGCATGCATGGCGCGCTCCTTTTGCTGCACGCGCCAGCGCCGGGCCTGGTGGGGCAGCTCCAGCAGCGCCGCCAGGGCGCGCAGCGCGGCGTACACGGTGACAAACCCGCCCACCAGTAACAGCACGACCAGGTTCAGCGACAGGTCGATGCGGTACGGCGGCCAGTACAGGGTGACGGTGCCCTGGTTGTTGCCCGCAAACAGCGCGGCGGCCACCGCCACGCCAAACAACGCCAAAAGCCAGAGTGCTGCACGCATGCGTACCGCTCCCTTACCGGCCGGCTGCAGCTGTTGCCAGCGCAGAGAGCGTTTCGTCCAAGCGCGGCTGCTCGGCCGCCTTCATGCTGGCCTGGGCGGTCTGCAGCGTGCTGGCAGCGTTCTGCGTGCGGCGCGATGCCGGGTCAAAGTATTTGTTGAGCGCAGCGTTGGCGGCGGCCAGGTCGGCGCGGGCCGATTCGAACTGGCGCGCCAGCACGCCCAGGCGGGCGTTGAGCAGCTTGAGCTTGAGGTTCTCGCGCAGGAAGAAGGTCTGCTCGGGCGCCAGCAAAATGGCCTCGGGCTGGTCGATGCGGCTCACGCGCACCAGGCCCCGGGCCTCGTCGCGCACCACTTCCCAGCTGCGCTGCAAGGCTGCCTGCCACCAAGCCAGGTCACCCTGGTTGAGCGGTGGCGTGTTTGTGGGAGCGGGTGTGGCTGCCAGGCGGCGGGTGGCGGCGGCCTGGGCCACGGCGTTCAGCACGGGCAGCTCGTCCACCTGACGCACCAGGTCGTCCAGGCGGGCCAGCAGGCCGGCGGTGTCGGTCACGGTGGCGCGGGTCAGGCGGTCCAAGTCGCGGCCAATGGCGCGCTGCACGGGGGCCAGGCGGGGCTGTGCGGCGCGTTCGATGCGCTGGTTGGCGCTTTTGAGCGCGGCCACCAGGGGCTCCAGGCTGCCGGTGAGCTGCGCCTGTTGCTGCGCCAGGCGGATGGCGGATTCGATGTCCACCACCAGGTTCTCGTCGCGCGAGCGCGACAGGCTTTGCATGAGTTCTTCAAGCTGGCTGCGCTGCAGCGCCACTTCGCTCACCCGCGCTTCGGCCACCGACAGGCGCGCCGCTGTCTCGCGCACCAGTTCTTCGGCCTGGCGGGCCATGGTGCGGGCCTCGATGGCCTGCGCGCCCGAGTCTGCGGATTGACGGGCCAGTTGCTCTTGAATGGCGCTGAGTTTTTGCCACAGCATGCCGCTGCTGACCAGCGCGGCAGCGGCCACCGCGCCCAGCAGCAGCGTGACGGCGCCACCCCGGCCCGGGGCGGATGCTGGAGGGGCGGGCGCGGCTGCCGGGCCCACGGCCGGTGCGCCCACAGATGCCGCGGCAGGTGCCGCCATGGGCGCTGCGGTGGGTGCGGGGGGCAGATCGTTGGGGGGCACGGAACTCATGCGGCCGATTCTATCGAGGCCACCACATCCTCCAGCGCCGGACGGCATTCCCGCACGGTGCCAAAGCCCGCTGCGCGGGCCGCTTCGGCGATGCGCGGGTGGGTGGCCAGTGCGTGCGCGGCGCCCCAGTGCTGGCCGGGCAGGGCCTCGGCCAGGTGGGCTACGGCTTCAGAGCTGCTCAGCAGCCAGATGGAGCCATCGCACGCTGCCTGTTGCGCCAGCGCCACCTCGCGCGCTGAAAAATGCGGTGCGCCGCGTTGGTAGGCCACCACAAACTCCACCGTGCCGCCCGCCGCCTCGATCTGGCGCGCCAGCCAGTCGCGGCCGCTGCCTAGGCTTTCATGTACGCCCTGGGGCGTGGAGGACCTCCCGCGCACGATCAGCACGCAGTCGCCCGGCCGGATCTGCCCAGAGACCTGCTGCCACAGCGCTTCCGAGTCGAACTGGGGGGCATCTGCTGCGGGGCTGTCGATGCAGCCAGGCGGCACACCGGCCTGCTCCAGCGCACGCGCCGTGCCGGGGCCCGGAGCCCAAGCTCTTGTTTTGATAGCTGCTAGCACTTGTCCATCAAGCGCTAGGGCCTTATTTGGCTCAAAAAAATGCACCACCGCATTGCCACTGACAAACATCAGGGCCCGGTACTGTGCAAGCCGGGCATGCGCCTGGGTGAGTGCTTGCTCTGCTGCCGCGTCACGGCAGGGGCCGATGGCGATGAGCGGCAGGGCCACGGCATCCACACCACGCGCGCCCAGCAGCTGTACCCAGTGCGCAGCCTCGCGTGCGGGCCGCGTGACGATCACCCGGGGCATGGCATGCGCGTTCAAACCAGGGGTTCTGCGCCCCGTGCGCCACCGGCACGCAGGCGCTGCGCAATCGCGTCGCCCAGTGCTTCGGCCTGCGCCAGCGTGGAGACGGCGGCGCTGGCCGCTGCGCGCACCAGGGGGGCCTGCGCGTCCACGTCGCCCCAGGCGGCGTCAAGCTGCAGCACGCCATCGGTGAACGTGCCGTGCGCGGCCAGCGGCATGGAGCAGCTGCCGCCCATGGCGCGGCTCACGGCGCGCTCTGCGGCCACGGTCAGCCAGGTGGGCTGGTGGGCCAGCGGGGCCAGTGCTGCGATCAGGTCTTGCCGGTCGCTGCGCACTTCAATGCCCAAGGCACCCTGGCCCGCTGCGGGCAGCATGGCCGTGGGCGCAAACGTGGCGCGGATGCGGGATTCGAGCCCCAGGCGCTTCAGGCCCGCAGCCGCCAGCACGATGGCGTCGTACTGGCCTTCGTCCAGCTTGCGCAGGCGGGTGTCCAGGTTGCCACGCAGGGGTTCGATCTTGAGGTCGGGCCGCAGGGCCTGCAGCAGCACCTGGCGGCGCAGGCTGGAGGTGCCCACCACCGCGCCCTGGGGCAGGGCATCAATGTTCGGGTAGTTGGGTGAGACAAACGCATCGCGCGGGTCTTCGCGCTCCATCACGCAGGCCAGGGCAAAACCCTCGGGCAGCTCCATGGGCACGTCCTTGAGCGAATGCACGGCAATGTGCGCGCGGCCTTCTTCCAGCGCCACTTCCAGCTCTTTCACAAACAGGCCCTTGCCGCCCACCTTGCTGAGCGAGCGGTCCAGGATCTGGTCGCCCTTGGTGGTCATGCCCAGCAGCTCCACCGTGTGGCCCTGTGCGCGCAAAAGAGCCTGTACATGCTCGGCCTGCCACAGCGCCAGGCGGCTCTCTCGGGTGGCAATGACGATGGAAAGGGGGGAATGGGCGAGGCTCAAGTTCGTAACCTGTTTGTAATCATTCAGGGGCGGGCGATGCTAGCATACGCCCGCACTGGGGCCGGTGCGCCCCGGGGGACGCGGGGGGCAGGCGGCGCCAGGTCACCTACCCACCTCCGGAGACCCACGCACCATGAAACGATCCGACAAGGACCAGCCCCTGATTGACGACATCCGCCTGCTCGGCCGCATTCTGGGCGATGTGATCCGGGACCAGGAGGGCGTGGCCGCCTATGAATTGGTCGAGCAGGTGCGCAAGCTTTCGGTGGCCTTCCGCCGCGATGCCGACCAGGAGGCCGACCGCGCGCTCAAGAAGCTGCTCAAGTCCCTGTCGGGCGACCAGACGGTGAGCGTGATCCGCGCCTTCACCTACTTCAGTCACCTGGCCAACCTGGCCGAAGACCGCCACCACATCCGCCGCCGCGCCGTGCACGAACGCGCAGGCGACACGCAAGAGGGCAGCATCGAAGTCGCCCTGTCGCGACTGCGCTGGGCTGGCATTGCGCCCAAGACCATCTCGCAGACGCTGGCAGGCAGCTACGTGGCCCCCGTGCTCACCGCCCACCCCACCGAGGTGCAGCGCAAGAGCATCCTGGACGCCGAGCGCGACATCGCCCAGTTGCTGGCCACGCGCGACGACATACAGGTGCGCGCCCAGCTCTACAACAGTGCCAAGGACGCGCTCACCCCGCGCGAGCTGGCCGCCAACGAAGCCCTGCTGCGGGCCCGTGTGGCGCAGTTGTGGCAGACGCGCCTGCTGCGCTACAGCAAGCTCACGGTGGCTGACGAGATCGAAAACGCGCTTTCTTATTACGAAGCCACCTTTCTGCGTGAGATCCCCAAGATCTATGCGGACCTGGAAAACGAGCTGGGCCAGTACCCTGTGCACAGCTTCTTGCGCATGGGCCAGTGGATCGGCGGCGACCGCGACGGCAACCCCAATGTGACGGCGCAAACCCTGCAATACGCGCTGGGGCGCCAGGCCGAGGTGGCCCTGCGCCACTACCTGACCGAAGTGCACTACCTGGGCGGCGAGCTGTCATTGTCGGCCCGCCTGGTGCAGGTATCGGCCGAGATGGAGGCCCTGGCCCAGCGCTCGCCCGACACCAACGAACACCGCGTGGACGAGCCCTACCGCCGCGCCCTGACAGGCATCTACGCGCGCCTGGCTGCGTCGCTCAAGGACCTGACCGGTGGTGAGGCCGCCCGCCACGCCGTGGCCCCACAAAACGCCTACGCCAGCGCCGAAGAGTTCCTGGCCGACCTGCGCGTGATCGAAGCGTCATTGAAGTCGCACCACGGCGAAGCCCTGGCCGCAGAGCGCCTGCACCCGCTGATCCGCGCCGTGCAGGTGTTCGGCTTTCACCTAGCCACGGTGGACTTGCGCCAAAGCTCTGACAAACACGAAGAAGTGGTGGCCGAGCTGCTGGCCAAGGCGCGCATTGAGCCAAACTACGCCAGCCTGCAAGAGGCCGCGAAGCGTGCCCTGTTGATCAAGCTGCTGAACGACGCCCGCCCCCTGCGCGTGGTGGGTGCCGAATACTCTGCCCATGCAAAGGGCGAGCTGGCCATCTTCGAAACCGCCCGCGTCATGCGCGAGCGCTTCGGCCACGAAGCCATCCGCCACTACATCATCAGCCATACCGAAACCGTGAGCGACCTGCTCGAAGTGCTGCTGCTGCAAAAGGAAGTGGGCCTGATGAATGGCACCTTGGACACCGAGTCCAAGAACCACCTCATCGTGGTGCCGCTGTTCGAAACCATTGAAGACCTGCGCAATGCCGCGCCCATCATGCGCGAGTTCTACGCACTGCCCGGCGTGGCTGCCCTGGTGCAGCGCAGCGGTGGCGAGCAGGACATCATGCTCGGCTACAGCGACAGCAACAAAGACGGCGGCATCTTCACCAGCAACTGGGAGCTGTACCGCGCCGAGATTGCCCTCGTCGAATTGTTTGACGAGTTGGCCACCACCCACGGCATCCAGTTGCGCATGTTCCACGGCCGCGGCGGCACCGTGGGCCGGGGCGGCGGCCCCAGCTACCAGGCCATCCTGGCGCAACCGCCCGGCACCGTGCGCGGCCAGATCCGCCTGACGGAGCAGGGCGAAGTCATCGCCTCCAAATACGCCAACCCCGAGATCGGCCGCCGCAACCTCGAAACCCTGGTGGCCGCCACGCTCGAAGCCACGCTGCTGCAGCCCACCAAGCCCGCCACCAAGGCGTTTCTGGACGCCGCCGCCCAGCTCTCGCTGGCCAGCATGGGCAGCTACCGCGCGCTGGTGTACGAGACGCCCGGCTTCACCGAGTATTTCTTCAACTCCACCCCCATCCGCGAGATCGCCGAGCTCAACATCGGCTCCCGCCCCGCCAGCCGCAAGGCCAGCCAGAAGATCGAAGACCTGCGCGCCATCCCCTGGGGCTTCAGCTGGGGCCAATGCCGCCTCACGCTGCCCGGCTGGTACGGCTTTGGCTCGGCCGTCGATGCGTTTGTGAACGTGGAGGGCAAAGACCCCAAAGCCCAGCTCGCCCTGCTGCAAAAAATGTACCGCCAATGGCCGTTCTTCCGCACCTTGCTGTCCAACATGGACATGGTGCTGGCCAAAAGCGACCTGGCCCTGGCCTCACGCTACAGCGAACTCGTCACCGACGCCCGCCTGCGCAAAAAGGTGTTCACCAGCATCGAGGCCGAATGGCACCGCACCGCCGAGGCCCTCACCCGCATCACCGGCGACAAACAGCGCCTCACACACAACACGGCGCTGGCCCGCTCCATCAAGCACCGCTTCCCGTACATCGACCCGCTGCACCACTTGCAGGTCGAGCTGGTGCGCCGCTGGCGCGCGGGGCAGGGGGATGAGAGGGTGCAGACGGGGATTCACATTTCTATTAATGGGATTGCTGCGGGGTTGAGGAATACCGGCTAGCAGAACGCGGCTGAAATTGAGAGGCCTACCGGGGATTATTTAGAATTTTCTCCGGTTGTGGAGTTTGCTCGCGTGTTCAAGAGGTCGCGAGCTGGTTGAGTATTCATAATAAGAGAGGGAGCACCCATGAGTGCATTTTTTAGGGTAATTTCTATATTGATCGCGATGCTGGCTATCGGCCAGGCGCAGGCTCAGGGTAATTATTCTGATGTGTGCATTGAAGGGAGCCCGGCGGGTTACATGATCTGCCGCCTGAAGCCTGATGGCTTTACCTATTGGGCGTATGGGTCGGGATATGGTATTGCTCCGCATGATGTGGAAGGCGGGTATTCCTCTGAGGCTAAAGCCGTTCAGGAAACGATGAATTACCTCGTTTATTCGAATCCCAACTTCAAAAACATGTGTGCGGTTTCGCATTCGCTGGCTGGCACGACAACTGTTCATAAAAGAGATGGTTTCACTTTGTCAAATGCATCCATTTGGCAATCGAGAACTCTGAATATCACCTATGGTTGGATTCGAGCTGGAAAATGTGAAGATATTTCAACCGGGGGGGTGGAAATATATGCCAATCGGGCCATTATCTGCAATCATGAGTGGAGCAGAGTCGTTGGATATTGGGCATTTGATCTGCAGAGCTATATGTGTGTGAGTCCGGTGGCCGAAACCCCGCCGCCTTGTGAAACATGTCCCAAAACCGCCCTTAAAGGCAACCCCATTCTTGTTCCTACCCGAGAAAAGGTGGAGTTAGCGTTGGACTTGAGCAGTGCAGGCCCCATGCCGCTGGAGTTTCGTCGGATCTATCGAAGCCATCGGGCACGGGACAAGGATATTTGGTTCAGCGGCTACTTCAAAGGGCCGGTTCAGAGCTCCATGGGGGTCGGCTGGCTTCATAACCACAATATTCACCTTGCGGTTGCCGCTGCGGATACCAGTGGTGAGATCCACTCCAAAAGCGGCTCTGAAAGCGGCGTGGATGTGGGCACAGGGCCTTTGGTGGTAAGAATTCAAATGGGTGACGGGACATTTAATTACTTCTATCGTCCAAACACCAGTTCAGCCTTTGTTGGCCGTAACAAGCTTCAAACGCTCGAATTCAATGGTAATCGATGGATATTTAACGATGGCGAAGCCGAGATACGGTATACCTTTGGTTTGAAGGGGCTGTTGGAAGAGCAGGTATATCGCAATGGCTGGCGCTTGGTCTATGGCTACAACACGCAGGGCCTTTTGGCCGTGGTGCAAAACAATTTTGGCCAGAGTCTGCAGTTTACGTATGGGGGCGCTCCGAATGGCGCGCTGATCTCTGTTACCAGCAGCGATCAGCGCAGCGTGTCGCTGATGTACGCGGATACGGGGTTTCTAACGTCTGTGCGTCAGGCAGACGGCACCACCATTCAGTACGCATATTCCAACGCTACTGCCAAGGTGGGCTCCTTGCTGGCCGGGCGCATTGACGAGCAGGGGGTGCGATACACCACTTTCAAATACGACGCGGAGGGCTGGGCGCTCAGTACAGAAAAAGCGGGAGGGGTGGACAAGTACACGGTGCCTACAAAAGACGGGTATGTAGATCCTCTTGGCACCAGCCGTAGTCACACCTTCCGCATTTATGGAAACGAGTTGATTTTTATCGGGTCGTCCCCAGCGCCAGCGTCTCCCAGTGAGCCTCCCATTTATGCCCGCACGGTGCGTGAAGATGGCCTCATTGAGCATGAATACCAGCAGTTCTATACCAACCAGTCCACCTACCAGTGGGATGCGCCACGTCGCCTCCCTGTCTCCATCACCGAGGCCGTAGGTACCCCCGAATCCCGCACCACCCAAACAACCTGGCATCCCCAGTGGCGCCTGCCGTTAAGCATCACCGAGCCAGGCCGCACCACTACGTACACCTACGACAGCCTGGGCAACCCCCTGACCCAGACCATCACCGACACCGGTGGTGGCTCCGGCAGTTCAGGCTCCACCCGCACCACCAGCTGGACCTACCACGCCAGCGGCCTGGTTGCCACCGAAACCGCCCCCAACGGCGCCACCACCAGCTACCAGTACGACAGCGCAGGCAACCTGACGAGCGCCACCAACGCCCTGGGCCATGTAGACACCTACACCCACGACGGCGCAGGCCGCGTGCTCAGCCACACCGCCCCCACGGGGCTGGTCAGCACCTATACCTACGACGCCCGTGGCCGCATGCTCACCGCCAACCGGGGTGGGCAGCTGCAGCTCACCACGCTCACCTACCGCCCCAGCGGCCAGGTCGCCACCGCCAGCCTGCCGCACGGCCATGTGGTCACCTACACCTACGACAATGCCCAGCGCCTCACGGGCTGGAGCGACAACCGGGGCAACTCCGGCGCCTACACCCTGGACGCCATGGGCAACCGCACCCGCGAAGACCTGCGCAACGCCCAGGGCCAGCTCGTGTGGCGCCTGGCGCGCACCATCAACAGCATCAACCGGGTGGAGACCGTGACCCTGGGCAACCAGACCACCACCTATGGTTACGACAACAACGGCGACTGGGTGGGCACCACCAACAGCCTGGGCCAGGGCACCAGCCTGGGCCTGGACGCCCTGCGCCGCACCAAGGCCATCACCAATGCCGAAAACGCCACCGCATCCCTGAGCTACAACGCCCTCGATGGCGTCACCCAGGCCAGCGACTTCAAAGGCGTGGCCACCACCTATTCCCGCGACGCTTTAGGCAACGCCACCACAGAAACCAGCCCCGACACCGGCACCGAAGCCGCCCAGTACGACGCCCTGGGCCTGCCCAGCACCATCACCGACGCCCTGGGCCAGGCCACCACCATCGAACGCGACCTGCTGGGCCGCCCCACGCTCATCACCCATGCCGACGGGCGCACCACCACCCTGCGTTACGACCTCACGGCCGCCAGCAAAGGCTATCTTGGCGAAATCCTCGACCCCAGCGGCACCACCACCTACGAGCGCGACACGCAGGGCCGCGTCACCAAAAAGACCCAGCGCCTGATCAACGGCGACACGCGCAGCGTCAGCTACGCCTACAACGCCCAGGGCCTGCTGGCCAGCACCACCTACCCCGGCGGGCAAGTGCTGCAGAACGTCTACGACACCACCGGCCAGATCACCGGCCTGACCTGGGCGGGCCAACTGCTGGTGAGCGGCATCACCTGGAACCCCCTGGGCCAGCCCACCGGCTGGAGCTGGAACCTGCCCGGTGGCACGGCCGCCATCCCGGCCACCCGCAGCTACAACACTGCAGGCCAGGTCACGGCCACCGACTTCAGCAGCTACCAGTACGACGCAGCAGGGCGCATCCACACCCTCACGCAAAAACTCTGGCGCCCGGCCAGCACCAACCCCCAGGCCACCACCATCAGCCAGACCACCAGCACCTGGACGGTGCAGTACAGCCCCGCAGGCCGCATCACTGGCTTTACCAAAAACACAGCGGCCAACGCCCCTGTGGACACCGCCACCTTCTCGTACGACGCCAACGGCAACCGCACCGCCAGCATCCGTGACTTGGCAGGCACCAACACCAGCCGCACCTACGGCGGCGACGCCAGCCACAACCGGCTGCTCGGCTTTGAGCAAACCACCGCCAGTACGGACGGCAACAGCGCCAGCACCAGCGTCACCTACCAATACAACCCCGCAGGCGACCTGCTGGGCGACGGCCTGACCACCTACCGCTACGACAGCGAAGGCCGCATGGAAAGCGCCAGCACCGGAGAAGGCGAAGACGCCCCCACCACCAAATACGCCCACAACGGCCTGGGCCAGCGCGTGTTCAAGACCGAGCCGCTGTACAGCAGCACCCCGGCCAGCGGCAGCAGCAACAAAAACCTCAACAACCTGCTGGCCGACGACGACGAACCGCAGGGCGAGCCACCCGGCCTCATCCAGCAAATCCTCAGCTTCTTCAGCAAACTCTGGAGCCCCAGTACCAGCGACGCAGAAAAGCTGGGCTACAGCTACGTGTACGCAGAAGACGGCAGCCTGCTGGGCGAATACGGCTCGGGCGGCAGCAACAGCACCGGCACCGCCCAGTACATCTACCTGCCCACCGCCAGCGGCCCCATGCCCATCGCGGCAGTGATCAAAGGCCAAACCTATGCCGTCCACAGCGACCACCTGAACACCCCCCGCAAACTCACCCAGCCCGACGGCCAGGTGGCCTGGCAATGGGCGTACAGTGCGTTCGGAGACGAACAGCCCACCATCGGGGCCAAGCGATTCACCAGCGAGACCACCACACCGACCACGGGCGCCACCAGCATCCCGGAAGTCACATTCAACCTGCGGTATCCGGGGCAGTACTTCGACAAAGAGACGAAGCTGCACTACAACTACTTCCGCACGTATGCGCCGGGTACGGGGCGGTATACGCAGGGGGATCCGATTGGGTTGGATGGGGGGTGGAATCGGTTTGGGTATGCAGATGCTGACCCATTAAGATATTTTGATTCCCTCGGTCTGTGCCGGTGTGAAAACATTCTTGAGCAAGCTGAGTTACTCAATAATGACCCTCGTTATTCATTGCGCGCCCCGTATCGCCCTGGTCCCAATACCAATAAATGCAATACTTTCGTTGATGATGTTCTCGAATCAACTGGTGTTGCACCTCGGCGCAATTGGTTGAGTATGCCGATTAGTGCGGGAAGATGGGCAGACCCTACTGCAACCATACCGAATTTTCCGGTGGTGACTGATCCTCGACCGGGCGATATCGTCGCTATTGCTCGTTGGACACCTGACTCCTCGGGGCATGTAGCAATCGTGAAAGTTCCGGGGGTGTCGACAATTGGAGCGGGCACTGAAGCGGGCTCTCACACGACCAGTTGGCCTTGGGATTTAAATAAATTCCCCCAAGGAATCCCCGTATTTAGGAGGTGCGTGTGCCAGTGATTCCAATAATTCAAATGGCTCAAAAACATCTGTTTGTCAGATTGTTTTTTTTGATAGGGGTTGTTTCCTTGTCGGCCTGCGACTTCAAAAATAGTGAATTTCCTGACAAGTGGAAAATTGATTACTCAGGGAAGAGAATTTATGAACTGAAATTGCTATTCGGAAAGCCTGATGAGGATGTTTCTGAAAAGCAATTTTTAAACTGGATTGATCGAGATGAGGAGGGTATGAAAATACTGAAGGTTGTTTGCGCTGATAGGTGTAGTGATGATGAATATCCAACTAGAATATTGTTTTATAGATACTTTAA